>NZ_CP136865.1:2900246-3222495 GCF_045689245.1 Congregibacter brevis
AGAGTTTCATATATTCGGGCTTACCTTCTGGCCTCAGGATTTCTCGCTTCTCGCCTTTCTTCTGATCATAGCCGCCTTTTCTCTGTTCGCTGTCACCGTGTCTGCCGGCCGTGTGTGGTGCGGCTATACCTGCCCACAGACCGTGTGGACAAGTATCTTCATGTGGATAGAGCAAAAAGCAGAGGGGACACGAAACCAGCGTATAAAACTGGATAAGCAGCCCTGGAGCCTCACCAAGGCGGCTCGAAAGCTCAGTAAACACGGCGCGTGGATGTTCGTCGCGTTCATGACGGGCATGACATTTGTAGGCTATTTTTATCCCGTGCGAGAACTCAGCTACGAGCTCGCCACGCTATCCACAGGAAACTGGCAACTAGCGTGGACGGTGTTCTTTACACTCGCCACTTACATCAACGCCGGCTGGATGCGTGAGCAGGTGTGTACCTACATGTGCCCCTATGCACGCTTTCAGTCCGTCATGTTCGACGCGGATACATTAATAGTCTCCTATGATGCGAGCAGAGGTGATCCTCGGGGTTCGCGCAAAAAGTCACTCGCACATAGGGACGCCGGATTAGGCGACTGCATCGACTGCGAGCTGTGTGTTCAGGTCTGCCCGACCGGTATCGATATACGCGATGGCTTGCAGTACGAATGCATAGGATGCGCGCTCTGCGTCGACGCCTGCAATTCGGTCATGCGCAAGATGGGCTACGAGCCAGGCCTCGTCCGTTACACCAGTGAGCGAGAACTAGAAGGTGGTAAAACCCATTGGCTTCGCCCACGAATCATAGGGTACATCGTAGTACTGGCACTCATGGTTGGGGTGTTCAGTTACAACATATTCTCGCGGATTCCTCTCGAACTCACAGTTATTCGAGATCGGAATAATCTCTATGTAGAAACTGCCGATGGTGGAATAGAAAACATCTATCGGCTCCACATCGTCAACATGGATACCTCACCTCATGAATATGTTCTGAGCGTCGAGGGTCTAGAAGGAGCGACCATCAAAGGCCAAACTCACTACGCACTCGCCGCGAGCGAAGATCGCGAAGTTACGTTGCGTGTGAATACACAGGCGGCTAGCCTTGTAACGCCAAGCACCAGTTTCACCTTCGAAATCGCCGCCAAAGACATGGCCTCACTCCGGGCAAGCACTGAATCCCGATTTATGAAACCGCTATAGTGGAGCCTTCAAACAACCCAATGCGAACTGAGTCTATGTCCCATGGCACGCAAGGATCTCCCAGGCGAGAAGACGACGAGGCTTGGTATCAACAGTTCTGGCCGTGGTTTCTCATCGCCTTGCCCGGCTCGGTAGTGATTGCCGGGCTGAGTACTTTGTACATCGCCAACAAGTACGCGGACGACCTTGTAGTCGATGAGTATTACAAAGACGGCTTAGCCATTAATCAGGAGCTGGGAAAACAGGCGACGGCGAAGGAACTGGGCATCTCCGCTGAGATCAAAGTACTCGATCGAAGAGCGCAGGTGCGCCTCAGCGGAGAGATCACTCCCACGATGCTCAGCTTACGCCTCTCTCATCCTCTAGAGGCCGATCGAGATTTCGCCGTTACCTTGGCTCCCATAGCCCCAGGGGTCTACCAAAGCAAACTCCCCGCCAAGGTATCTCCAAACTGGCACTGGATACTTGAAGCGGAGAATAATCAGTGGCGTATAGATGGCTCACTCAGTAGCAAAGACTTCATTGCCGGTGATAGCGATGCGCCGTAGTTTCTGCGCAGTACTGCTGTAGATCAACCCGCGAAACATCCGTGAACAGCGCTCAACCCGTTAGGTCCTCCACATCGCTTACTTGCTTCCACTGCGGCGAAGATGTCCCCGCGGGCGTAGACTTCGCTTTGGAGGTCGCTGGGGAGCGCCGGCAGATGTGCTGCCCAGGGTGTCGTGCCGTGGCGGGTATGATTACAGAGAGCGGCTTGGAACGCTTCTACGCGCAGCGTACCGCCTTTAATGATCGCCCATTGGCCGACATGGGAGACCGCCAGCGGGATTTCGAGGTTTATGATGACCCCGCTCTGGCAAAGCAGTTCTGTGAAGAGGACAGCTCGGGAGGTCTTAGCGCGCGCTTACTTCTGGGCGGCGTAAGCTGTGCCGCTTGCACATGGCTCATCGAAACAACCCTTCAGAGGATACCTGGCGTACATCAGGCTACGGTGAACCTGGGGCAAAACCGCCTTGATGTTCGCTTTGATCAGAAGCAGCTGCCCCTAAGCCAACTATTCACCTGTGTCTCGAATCTTGGCTATCAAGTACAACCCTGGCAGAGCAGCCTGAGACAGGATCAGGCAAAACTCGAATATCGAACGGATCTCAGACGGCTAGCCGTAGCCGGTGTCGGAATGATGCAGGTGGGTATGTTTGCCATAGCACTTCACGCGGGCGACATTCAGGGTATCAGCGCGGAGTACCAACAGCTCATGCGACTTTGCAGTCTGCTCGTGACAAGTTTCGTTGTGATCTACTCAGCTCGGAGTTTTTTCGAAAGTGCATGGCGTCATCTGAAATTCGGTGCTTTGGTGATGGACTTGCCTGTGGCCTTGGCAATTGGCCTTGCCTTTTCCGCAAGCACTTATGCCAGCCTAAGCGGCGATGGCGAAGTGTATTTTGACTCTGTCGTAATGTTCACGTTTTTACTGCTCCTCGCGCGTTTCATTGAAAAGCGCTTACGCTATCAGGATGCCATCAGCTGGCAGGATGCAGAACAGACACTCCCCGATGCTGTACAGGTATGGAGGGGGCAACACTGGACTTCCATTCCCCGGCAGAAACTCCTCATCGGAGAGCGTGTGTTAGTCCGCTCAGGGGACACGATACCCATCGATGCTCGGGTTACAAGAGGAACCAGCGCCGTTCGAGAAGACAGCTTCAGTGGAGAGGCTCTCCCTAGATCAGTGACTGTTGACGATGTCGTTTATGCAGGCACGGTGAATCTGGAGGACTCTTTGGAAGCCGTCGCCACGGGAACCTATGCAGACTCGCGTCTAGCTGCTCTGCAACGATCTATCGACGCAGCACGGCACGATAAGCCCGCTGTCGCTAAGCTCGCGGACCGCATCGCGACCGGGTTTATTGCCGCTATTTTACTCATCGCTGCATTGACCGCAGTCCTGTGGTGGCAGCTGGATTCATCCAAGGCCCTCTGGGTAGCGTTATCAGTGCTTGTGATCAGCTGCCCCTGCGCGCTATCCCTTGCTACACCTTCGAGCCTCGCGAACGCGACAAGCCTTCTTCGGCGAAAAGGCATCATCGTCAACGGTGACAATGCTCTTGAGGCTCTAGCCCAACTGGACGTCGCCTTATTCGATAAAACAGGTACGCTCACGAGCGGCGCGTTCACCCTACAGAGCATCTTGCCGCTGAGCGAGCAATGGTCCGAGGCAGACCTCGGCGCAGTAGCTGCGGCAATGCAACGCCATTCCAACCACCCGCTGGCGAGCGCCTTCACCGCGATGAACGCTGACGCCGATGTCGATAAGGTCCGCTACGTTCCCGGGCGGGGCATTGAAGGCGTGTACCGAGGCCGGGGGCTGCGATTAGGATCCCTGGTTTTCTGTCAGGAGATCGCTCCCGAGCTACCGGCGCCACCAGAAGACGTCCGCTACTGGGTCGCCCTATGCTTGGAGCATAAGCCTCTCGCATGGCTTGGGCTGAGCGACGAGGTCCATGCAGAAGCGCTCCCTGTTCTGGAGAACTTCCGTAGTGCTGGCGTGAGGACGGAGCTACTCACCGGTGATGCCTCCTCCCGCGCCACACAGCTGGGCTCTTCTCTGAAACTCGACCACGTTGCCACTGGCTTATCCCCGCAGGACAAGCTCGCAAGACTCACGTCGCTACAAAAGGCAGGCTCAACGGTGTTGATGGTTGGTGATGGTCTTAACGATGCCCCCGTCTTAAAACGTGCGGATGTTTCAATTGCAGTCGCTGGCGCGACAGATCTTGCCAAGGCACAGGCGGACTTTGTGATTGTCAGCGGCGCTTTAGACCAAATCACTACGCTAGTTGATGTGGCACACCGTACACGCCAAATCATCATTCAGAATTTTGGCTGGGCCCTTGGCTATAACCTCATTGGTATTCCGCTGGCCGCTATGGGTTGGGTTCCCCCCTGGGCCGCAGCAATAGGCATGTCCCTAAGCTCCCTTCTAGTAGTCGGAAACGCCACGCGACTTCGACGAGCCTCGGCTCAAAGGGCCAGTTAACTATGGAAAGCCTCTACCTATTGATCCCGGTCGCCATCATCTTTTGCGTAATTGTCGTACGTCTTCTGCTCTGGGCCATCGACAACGGCCAGTATGACGATTTGGACAAAGAGAGCTGGCGTATTCTTGCGGACGAGGACCTCAAGGACCCTGCTGCAAAGAGTAATACAGAGGATGATTAGCAATGACCTCCTCGCGGCAGTTGGCATTGGCCTAGCGGGAGCCGGGCACTGTCTGGGAATGTGCGGTGGAATAGCCGCAGCAATTAATCTAGGCAACGGCGGCGAGAAGCGTGGCGCAGTGACTGTTGCTTATCACGTGGGCCGCATTAGCAGCTACGCCGCTTTGGGCGCACTTTTGGGCGCCTTGGCGGGTAGTATTAATGTCGCACAATGGACCATGGTGCTTCGGTACATTGCGGCGTTGCTGCTAATTGGCATGGGATTATCGATTGCGGATTGGTGGCGGGGAATGTCCGTTCTCGAGAAGCTAGGCGCCAAAATCTGGAAACCGGTTCAACGTTTATCCTCCAAACTTCTTCCCGTAAGACACTGGTTTCAGGGCTATCTTCTGGGCTTGTGCTGGGGGTTAATGCCCTGTGGTTTGATCTACAGCGCTTTGGCCTGGTCTGCTACCGCCCAAGACGTAGCGCGCTCAGGGCTGTTAATGCTGGCGTTCGGTATAGGCACCCTCCCCGCAATGCTAAGCACGAGCTTTGGCGCTTCGGGTGTTCAGACCTTTCTCAGGCGCCGCGGTCTCAAACTGTTTATTGCAGTCTTTTTGATTCTTTCGGGCATCTGGTCCTTTGCAATGACCTGGAATCACGGTGGTCACCTGAACCGGCCAATATCCACCACGGTGCAAGAACACTCCATGGACTCTTCAAAGATGCAGCACAGCAAAGAGCACCCAAGGCACTAAAGGCTGCCGTACTGAGCGAGTTACTGCTCGCGATCTTTTTCGCCCTGTTTTTCACGCTCCTCCAGAGCTTGGGCTTTACGCATTGCCTGCTTTTTACGAATTGGATTCAGGGTCGATGTCATCCAAAATATGGTGCCTACAACAAACACCACGAGAAAAACTGTCAAGCCTAAGGGCACTAGGTTCATAGAAGCTCTCTAACAAATCATCCACGCATCATCAACACTGACGCTATCACGAATCATTCTCTTGTGACCTTGCAGGAAGGCAAAAAAATCCCCGCTGAAAAGCGGGGAATCACAGGGAAATGACGTAAGAAGCGCCATTTCATTCGAGGCGTCAGAACTTGTATGCAACGCCAATGTTGTAAACCCATGGGTCAATATCCACATCAAAGCTCACGGTAGCATTAGCACCACCACCGGTTACTACATCGATGTCTGCAGTTGTTCCAAGATCAATGTACCAAACGCCAAGATTGAGTGCCCATTCATCCGTCAGGGGAATATCAACGCCGGCTTGCGCGGCCAGACCCACGGAGTCATCCAGAGACAGTTTCGCGGAAGTTACGTCCAGCAAGTCCCCCAACACCGCGCCAAGCTCGCTATCTACATCCTCACTAAAAAAGGTGGTGTAGTTCACGCCGAGGCCTAAATAGGGCTGCCAGCCGTCCATGCCGCCGCGCGGGTACCATTGAATGCTAACCGTTGGTGGAAGATGTTTGGTGGAACCGGCTGCAACGGGTAAATCTGCCAGATCAATGTCATGCTTGAAGGGCGTCGCGGCCAAGAGCTCCAATCCCCAATTGTCCGACATCATCCAGGTGGCAATAAGACTGATTGCGGTACCGTTATCGACATCTACACCACCAGGTAAAATCGTAGGTGGGTCCGTGGGCAGTTCAATTGCATCACTGTCACCGCTTGGCGCGACTGTCGCGATACCTGCGCGAAAAACAATGTCGCCCTGCTCATAGGCCTGTGCGCCCAAGCTTGCGAGACCCAATCCAGCAGCCATAGCAAGGACCAGCTGTTTCCTCATAGTGATTTCACTCCTTTCTCTCTGTTAAATGCCCCTGCGGCATCGTATGCACGCATAGTAAGAGTGACCGGAGATACAAGCATTGATGTCAATCAAGGTTAGTGCCTTGCAGTGTATAGTGCGCTCCCAAGTAACGGGGCGGTAATACACTTACGGAACGAGGTAAGACCATCAGATTTTTAGTCTTTTTTACTCAGCGCAGACTAAGGACTCGAAGATCCTCGATACTTCCGGTGCTCCTTTGCGCTATTAGCTCTGCGATTGCTGATGACTCGGCAAGACCCGAAAGCTTCGCGCGCGCCCTGGATAGCGTAGGTAAGCTTCACGTGCCCGGCCAACGTTACGAGAATGGTTACGCTAAACACTACGATGAGAGCTGCTCCGCCACGCTGATCACGGACGATAACCAGTCAGAGGCCTCACAACTCATTATCAGCGCCTGGCACTGTATTGAGTTTTATCATGACACCAGTAAGCCCCTGACCTTCGAGACCGCTCGAGGCGAAACGAGGAACGCAAATCTCATCGCCAGTGGCGGGAGTATGTACAGTGATTGGGCACTGCTTCGCCTGGATTCCCCATTAAACTCTCCCTCAGTGCTACTAGTACCTGACAACGTTGATGCCGGTGCCGGCGATCTACTCATGGCCGGTTATCCACGAAGTAACACCGCGGAAACAAAAATTTTGGAAACGGCTTACAACTGTCGCGTCACCGGAACAGATGGCCCCGACGCGAGAAGTGATTGTGTACTGCAAAAAGGCGCGTCCGGTGGCGGAGTATTCTCAATAGCCGTAGGGTCCGGGGGTAAAACCTTGCAATACCTGGGAGTGATCTCTCGTGGAGATGGCGAGTCTCAAAGTATTTATGTGCCCTTGAAACGATTCCATTCGAGAATCGCTGCTTACCTGCAGAGCACCCGGCGACCTTAGGCTTCACGCATTAAAAGCTGCGCGAAGCACTTAATCAGCTGAGCTTTCCTTACTGGCCCTTCGCCGGAGAGCGACCTCCTTTGGATCGACAGGTGTGCTCTGCGATTGTCCATCGCCTTGGGAGGTTCGCAGAATTTCTTCGACCTCATCTACCGCGCGATCAATGGTAAATTCGCCACTATCAGCGTGATCGTCAAACAAGTTGATCATGCGATCAGAACGACGCCCCAGAAGCATCAAGCGAAGATACAAACTGTGTTCGACTTTTGGCCGAGTGACCGCGTCGATACCAAAGGCAATTAGACTCAAAGGACTCAGCAAAAAGTCTCTAAGCGCATCAGCCGCTAACTTCAGCTGAAAAATCAGGACATGTCGAAGGGCTTCAGAGGTCGACACCCGCCCATCATCTTCACCATCGTCGTTGCTATACATGTGACCTCTCTTCTTCGGAAACTGCCTAACTAGTACCAGCTAGCCACGGCGCCACTCAGAAATGCTTCTTCCGGCAGCTCGATAAGTGTGGGGCGCTGACCACTTGCCGCGTCCAGAACTGCACCGCGTAAGCTATCAAGGGAATCCACCCGCTGCGCAGCACAACCTAGTGCCTTTGCTGCCGCCACAAAGTCCGGTGCATCTATATCAACGCCCACGGGCACCACATCCGTGGCCACCATACCTTCGCGAATTTCTCGGTACCCGTTGTTATTCCATAGCAAGACAATCACCGGCAATCCTTCCTGCACCGCCGCAGCCAGCTCCATGAACGTGAACTGCGCCGCGCCATCGCCGATGAGAGCCACCACCGGCACGTCTACGTCCAGCGCTCTGCGAGCTCCCATCGCGGCAGGCAAAGCGAATCCTAAAGTGCCGCCACCGGTAGCTGAGTGAAAGTAACGACGCGGCCCCCCGGCCTCGTATTGCCATACGGCATAGTACGTGGGCAGGGTACTGTCCCCCACCAGGCACAGACCCGGTAATGTGTCGTTCAAGCAATCGAAAAGCGCCTGCAGCTCGCTGTTCCAGTGTTGCTCTTTTGCAAACGCCGCTCGCGTCCTAGACACTCTTTGCGCACCAGTATCTCCCGCGATCTGCCTGTCTACCAAATCCAACAAAGCACTGAGGCTTTCTTTGGCATCACCACAAAGCGCTAAATCGGGTCGCTGATTACGGCATAGCTGCGCGGGATCAATATCGATTCGGGCGAGCCATGCGGGTCGCGGCATATCACCAAGAAACAGCATGTCGTAGTCGGTTTCCCCAAACTCCGTACCTACGGCAAGCACGATGTCAGCTCCCGCGATGAGTTGGCGCACGGATCCAAGGCTTGGACTTCCCCCAACCAATAGCGGATGCCCTTGAGGCAACACGCCCTTGGCATTTACGGTGGTGATGACCGGTGCATCCATGACTTCGGCAAGCTCTCGCGCTTCTTTCGCGCCGCCAACCGCGCCACCGCCCAGCATCAATAGCGGCGCATTGGCCGAGTTCAGACGCTTAGCCAGCTCTGCCAAACCGCTAGCGTTCGCGCCCGGCGGCTCAACACGAGGCCAGGGAATCGTAGAGACATGGCTGGCCTCCTGAGTAATGACATCCAGCGGAATCTCTATGTGCACCGGCCCCGGACGCGCGCTATCAAAGACCGCAAACGCTCGAGCAAGCACCTTCGGCAATTCTGCGGCATCCATGAGTGTATGACTGAAACGGCTGCATTGGCTGGCAAGCGCCGACTGGTCCGGGAGCTCGTGCAAACGTCCCTCCCCCATTCCCAAATCTGAACGCGCAGCAACTGCTGTTACCACCAACATCGGCACCGAATCAGCCAAGGCTTGAATCATCGGCGTAATCGCGTTGCCCAGTCCCGGGCCCGAAATCAAAAAACACGCGGCTGGCTTACCAATGGCCCGAGCATAACCATCGGCCATAAACGCTGCCCCCTGCTCATGCCGGGGAGAGATGTGCCGAATCGCGCTATTGCCAAGCCCTCTGTAGAGCTGCACCGTATGATTTCCGGGAATGCCGAATACCGTATCGACCCCATAGCCCTCCAGGAGCTGCACTAGTCGCTCTCCGCAACTGACCTTTACGCCTGCTGTCTCTTCAGCGCTCATTTCACAAGCCTTCAGCCTGCTCGGGATGCGGCCGGATCAAGCTGGCTTCTCCGATGTGTTGCTCGCCACGGGCTTTGGCTAGATCGACCTGGCGCTGCCTTTCGGCAAACCGCTCCCGCTGCTCATCGCTTTGTTGATTAATACAGTGCGGACAGCTGACTCCTTTAACGTAGTCAGGTGATTTCAGATCCTGTTCGCTTATGGGGTGACGGCAGGCAAAGCACTGATCGTAGCTTCCCCGTTCCAGAGCGTGGTTCACTGCCACTCGGTCGTCGAATACAAAACATTCGCCTTCCCAGCTACTGGACTCCTGAGGCACCTCTTCGAGGTACTTCAAAATACCTCCCTTTAAATGAAACACCTCATCAAAGCCCTGCTCCAAAAGGTAAGAAGATGCCTTCTCGCAGCGGATACCCCCTGTGCAAAACATCGCCACCTTGCGGTTCTTCACGGGGTCCAGGTTTTCCTCAACCCACGCGGGGAAATCGCGAAAGGTAGTGATACCGGGATCTACCGCATCTCGGAAACTACCGATGGCGCATTCATAGTCGTTGCGCGTATCAATAAGAGTAACCTCGGGGTCGGCGAGTACACCGTCCCACTCGTCAGGCGTCACATAGGTACCGACCACCCGATTTGGATCCACCTGAGGTACGCCCATGGTGACGATCTCTCGCTTGAGCTTAACTTTCATTCTCAGGAATGGCTGCTCATCGTGCAGCGACTCTTTGTGTTCAAGGTCCGCAAGTCGGCTATCGGCTCTCAGCCATGCCAGCACGGCATCAAGGGCTTCGCGAGTTCCCGCCACGGTGCCGTTAATGCCTTCTTCCGCCAGCAAGAGTGTGCCCTTTAGTCCATGGAATCGACATTGCTCGAGTAGGGGTTCGCGCAAAGCCTGGTAGTCCGGTAAAGCAACAAACTTATACAAAGCGGCAACCACAATGGACATTAAGACATCCCCTCTTTATCCACCTTGCTACCCCCTAAGCAATCAGGCGATGCCGGAGCCTCTCGGGTCTTCTCTTGCCACTCTTTGGGATCGTAGAGGTGCATAGCCAGAGCATGAATAGGCCCGGCCATTAAGTCCGCCAGCTCTTTGTATACCGACTGGTGCCTGGCAACAGCTCGCACACCCTCAAATGCCTGAGACGACATCACCAGTCGGAAGTGGGTCTCTGAATTGGCCGGCACACTGTGCATATGGCTCTCGTTATCCAACTCAAGCCAATCGGGCGTAAACGCTTCTTCAATACGTTCCCTTAACTGTTCCTGAACGCTCATAAATTCTCCTGCGATAAGCGCCCAATTATACGCTCGGAGGCTGCTTCTTTCAGCGGTCATCGTTAAAGGTTTTCCCACACCGCGGGGAAGCTCTATACTTCCATTATGGCTGACGAATCTGAAGAGCGTTACGACATCGCCTTTGCGGGCGAGTGCCTTGATGGGCGTGACCCCACGGCGGTGCGCACCGCCGTAGGTGCCTTATTCAAAGCTGACGAGGCGACCCTCGACCGTCTTTTTTCAGGCACCCGTCAACGCATAAAAAAGAACTGCGATAAAGGGACAGCTCTTAAGTATCAAAAGAGCCTCGCTAAAGCCGGTGCGAAGGCGATCATTACTCGAGTGAGCAGTGAAAGCCCGGACAGCAACCAGAGCCCCGCATCAACCACTACATCGAGCACTGGATCGAGCACGGAATCGAATACTAAAGCGACCACCGGGGCGAGCACCTCGCCGGCGCAAGACTCTGACCCTAGCGCAGCAGACAACACTGAACCCAACACCGCAAACACCGGCGAGAGCGGCTTCGAACTCCTCCCCGGTGGCAGTGACATCCTCAGGCCTGACGAACGCGTTCCTCATGAGGACGCGCAGGTCGATCTGAGTCACTTAACCCTTGCAGCAACCGGCGACAGACTCAGCGAAGCAACGTCAGAGTCCGCCCCACAAGTAAGTGCACCCGATTTCGATGTCGCGGAGCCCGGGGCTCGCATGGGAACCGAAAATACGGAAGCCCCAGCAGCAACTCCGGATACCTCCGCGCTGGACCTCGCCCCTGCAGGGGCCGACCTTGCTGACGGAGATAACCACAACGTCGCTGTGACCGCTGTGAGTACTGATCACCTCGACCTGGCAGATGCTGGCAGTGACCTGCTCACTGCCGATGAGCGAGTCGTCAGTGATGCAACAGCTCCAGACACCAGCCACATAGCGCTGGATGATCTTGATGAACCGCTAAAGACCTGAGTAGTACCGTGACGAAAGAAACCTTACCCGCTCCGGCCCTCCCGCGCCGTCTGGCCGCCATCGTCTACGACGCATTTTTGGTGATACCGCTCATTATGGTCTGCGTGGCAATTGGGCTGGGAATCCGGCTACTTCTCGGATCCGCCGCAGATAGCTTACTACCCGCGACGGCGGTACAGATGATCGCCGTGCTGAGCTGCATCGGTTTTTTCGGCGTGTTCTGGATGAAAAACGGCCAGACCCTCGGTATGCAAGCTTGGCGAATAAAGCTTGTTCCAATGCCCGGTAATGAGCTCAGCTTTGGTCGAGTCGTCACGCGATGTATCTCCGCGCTACTCTCGGTCCTATGCCTGGGTCTTGGCTACTGGTGGTGTCTGTTTGATAAAAAGAAACGTAGCTGGCATGACTACCTCTCCGGCACCGAGCTTGTTCTGATGCCCAAAAAGCCCAAGAAAACCAACAAGGAAGAACCATAGCGCTTAAACCTTAGTCCTTAATCCTTAGTCGATATAGAGTCCTTAGCTGTAAATGAGACGGGCTTAAGCTTTGCGTAACAAATAGAAGCCAACCAACACACAAGTCAGCACCGGTGCTAAAGCCGCATAAAGGGGAGGAAACCCGAACACCAGACTCGCCGGCCCGAGTAAATCTTGACTGAGTTGGAAGAGAATCCCCACCATAACTCCAGCGAAGATTCTAAAACCCAGCGTGCCGTCCCGCAGCGGACCGAAAACAAACGAAATCGCGATCAATACCAGAGCGGCCACTGCTGCCGGTTGGAGCAACTTCCTCCAGGTCGCGAGCTCAAAGTCAGCGACATCCTCTCCTTGAGAGCGAAGAAACTCTGCGTAGTCCAAAAGATCCATAAGAGGAAGTTGAGATGGCGCTACGTTTTCAAGCGACAAAATCTTGGGCGTAATATTGCTTTTTAGAAACACTTCCGGCTCGGCGCCTTTGCTAACCTTGTCCTCCAAAAACTCACTGGTTTGAACATCTTTGAGAAGCCAGCCTTCACCGTCAAAACGTCCACTATCGGCAAACAAAGCGCGGCGCATCCAGCCTCCGGCCTCAAACTCGTAGGCTGTCACACCAAAGATTTCTTCGTCACCAGAGACCGCCTGTACGTGCAAAAAGATGCCGCCGTCGCGACGCCAGATGCCCTGCCCCGTATCTACTTGCTTTCCGGCGTAACGCGCAACCGCTCGACCATTCTGCGCTTGTTGCTCAGCTTTTGGCGCAATGTACTCACCCAGCAAAAATCCGAAAACGGCAATAATCACAGCCTGTTTGAGCACCATCCATGCCAGTCGACTGTTGGAGATTCCTGCAGCGCGCATCACCACCAATTCGCTCGTGGACGCCAATTGACCCAGCCCGATTAACGCGCCGATAAGTGCAGCGAAGGGAATAAACTCATAGACGCGCCGCGGCATGGTTAGCATCACATAGCGCCCAATTTCTGCGAAACCATAGCTGGCACTGCGGCTGTCAGATTCATCGATGAATGCCGATAAACCATCAATACCCACTATCACAAGTAGAACAAGGAGAATCGATAACCAAACGGTGCGCGCTACATAGCGATTGAGTTTGCGCATTAGGCGCTCCGCAGTCGACGGAGGCGATCCGGTGCAAATAGCAACGTCAACGCTAATGCAAAGAAACCAAGATGCAGTAGATACATCTGGTATACCGGCGCGTCACCCTCGGCAACGCTAGTTCTGATACTTGCCAGTGCAAACAAGTAGCAAAGATGAAGAAGCAGAGCAGGCGCAAGCTTAATGTACCGCCCACGGCGGTGATTAGTTTTGCTCAGACTTAAGGCCAGGAGCGCGACAATCGGAACCATAAGGGCAACTGACAGACGCCAGTGCAAGGCAGCTCTGTCTTCAGCGCTCTGAGATTCCAGCAGTTCCAGCGTGGGCTTAGCGTCCACAGGCTCGCTGCGAGCCAGCGACGGTGTGTCGGGTAGACGCTGCCCGAACTTACCGAAACGAACAATTCGGTAGTCTGCACTTCCGGGCGTTCCACTAAAACGATAGCCCTCTCTGAGTTCCAGATACCGAGCGCCCGTATTAGGATCGATTACCACAGACCCCGTCTGGGCAACGGTGACGCCGGAGACGCTGGATTGCTCTTCGTCGCCCTCGGGCGCATAGAGGAAAACTTGCTCCAACTCCCCCAGCTCTGGATCGATGTCCGCGGCGTAGGTGACCGTACCGTCATCTCCACGGGGTTGAAACCGCCCCGCAGCCAACAACTGCAGCCCCTGTAACGCCTGAGGATCGTTGAGCAAGGCCTCGGAGCGTGCAACACCCTGCGGCGTCACAACCAAAGACAAACTCGCGACCACCATCATGATCAGCAAGGCAGGCGCTAGTGTGAAACGCGCTAACTTTGCTGGGCCCACGCCACAAGCGCTGAGAATCACCATCTCACTTTCGACATAAAGCCGGCCGTAAGACATCAATATGCCGATAAACAAACCTAAGGGCAGCAATAACTCCATGAAGCCGGGTAGCCGATAAAACATGACTGGCAAAAGGATCTCAGCTGCCAACTTTCCTGACGCGGCCTCAGCCAGGTACTTCACGAACCGTCCAGTGAGGATGATAGCGAGCAACACCGAACTCACCGCCAGAGTATGTCCAAGTACATCACTGCCCAAATAGCTACGCAGCCTCATCGAAAAGCAGACTCGAGTAGCGTAATTGGGCGTCTTGATAGTTCAGTTTGCACGCCGTTCATCTTACACTAGGCATTCTTATCTTTTAGAGAGAATTACCATGGCTGCACTTCGTTTTTCCGTCGCCGATCCTAAAAAAGCTTCTGCCAAGCGCACGCAGTGCGCCGTCCTTCCCGTTGGCAACACTCTCCGACTCAGTGATGCAGGGCGCGCGCTGGAAAAAGACAGTGCTGGCGTTCTGACAGCCGCTTTAAAGGCTGGGGAGTTTAAAGGGAACGTAGGCGAAACACTGCTCGTGCACAGCCCCGGGTCCGCAGAACGCGTTCTCCTACTTGGAGTAGGAGATGGCAAACTTGCGCGTGACGGCTATCTGAAGATGAGCCGCACCCTGGCCCGAGCTCTTCTTTCGAGCAAAGCCAGTGATGCGCAAATGCATATGGGCTCCCTGAAAGTCAGCAGCAGCGATTGGGACTGGCTGTGCCAGCGCATCGCTACCGATCTGGTTTATCACGGCTATCGCTATGCTCTCACCCTGTCCAACCCCAAGCCAGCCCCAGCTCTGAGCCGCTTTGTGCTTCTAAGTGCTGACACCGCGCTCGCACGGCGAGCCAAATCCGCCCTCAGTCGCGGGTCTCAGGCGGGCGCCGGCATTAATTTGGCACGAGAACTGGCAAACATGCCAGCGAATTACTGTACCCCCGAGCACTTAGCCAAAGAGGCGAGAAGACTTGCTCGTGGCAACGAAAAAGCGAGCTGCAAAGTACTCAATGAGAAGGCCATGGCCGAGCTAGGCATGCATTCTCTGCTGTCCGTTACCGCGGGCACAGCTACCCCCGCAAAGCTTATTGTTTTGGAATATAAAGGTGGTAAGCGCGGTGACGCGCCTCACGTGCTTGTAGGCAAAGGCATTACCTTCGACAGCGGCGGAATCTCACTCAAGCCCGGCGCCAAAATGGATGAGATGAAATTTGATATGGGTGGCGCCGCCAGCGTGCTGGGAACCATGCAAGCCGTTATGGACATGGCACTGCCCCTCAACATTGTTGCGATCATCGCTGCAGCGGAGAACATGCCTAGTGGGACTGCTACAAAGCCAGGCGACGTAGTGACATCCATGGCAGGCATAACCATTGAAGTATTGAATACCGATGCCGAGGGTCGCTTGGTTCTCTGTGATGCCCTCACCTACGCAGAACGATTCAAGCCTGCAAGTGTGGTTGATATAGCCACCCTCACTGGGGCCTGCGTTGTTGCGCTGGGAAGCCACGCCTCAGGCTTGTATGCAAACGATGAAAAACTCGCTACCCAACTGCTGGATGCGGGCACCTCTAGTCACGACCGCGCCTGGCGCATGCCGCTTTGGGACGACTATCAACGACAGCTCGACAGCAATTTTGCGGACATGGGCAATATTGGTGGTCCCGGAGGCGGAAGCGTTACTGCTGCGTGCTTCCTGTCTCGCTTTGCTACAAAGTACAACTGGGCGCATCTGGATATCGCGGGATCAGCCTGGGATTCGGCACCGAAAGGAGCGACAGGTCGACCTGTGGGTTTGCTGACCCAGTACCTCTGTGACCGAGCGTCGGCTGCTTGACCCGCGTCGGCTTCTACATTATTGAGAATACTGATGCCGACAGTCGTGCCCGTCTGGCTCTTCGCTTAGCGGAGAAAGCGCACAAGCGCGGGCATCGAATCTTCATCAATAGCGAAAGCGAAGCACAGGCCAGGCAGCTCGACGAGCTGCTCTGGAGTTTTCGACCCGCGAGCTTTCTGCCCCACGCGCTCTCTTGTGATGACGCCGATGAGCAAATCTGTATCGGTTGGGGGCAGGAACCTCAGGGCCATGACGATCTGCTTATTAATCTGCAAACCAGCGTGCCGGATTTCATTGGACGCTTTCAACGAGTGGCCGAATTAGTGAATCAGGAACCCGCAAGGCTCGAAGCCCTCCGCCACTCCTGGCGACACTACCGAGAGCGGGGCTACGCGTTGGAAGAACATCGCCTCCCCAGCGTATAATCCTCGATCTTTTGTGATGCACTGCACAAGCAAACGTTTGGGCAGCAACTAACCACCCACTAATGCCAGCGCACTGGCAGGCAAGGTTTCGGCACAGGGCCGACGCTTGCCGCGACGCTCGTGAGACCGACAGACTAGCTATGGACAAGACATTTCAACCCGCTGATTTGGAACAGCGTTGGTATAAACGCTGGGAAGAAGCGGGCTATTTTGCCCCGCAGGGAGGCGAAGAACCCTACTCCATCATGATCCCGCCGCCCAATGTCACTGGCAGCCTGCACATGGGCCACGGCTTTCAGGAAACCATCATCGATGCCCTGGTGCGTTATCACCGTATGGCGGGCTTTGACACATTGTGGCAGGTAGGTACCGACCATGCCGGCATTGCAACGCAGATGGTCGTAGAGCGCCAGTTAGCTGCTGATGGCAAAGACCGTCACGAGATCGGTAGAGATGCTTTCATCGAAAAAATCTGGGACTGGAAAGCAACATCGGGCGGGACCATTACACAGCAGCTGCGTCGCCTCGGTGCTTCTCCAGACTGGTCCCGAGAGCGTTTCACCATGGACGAAGGCCTATCGGAGGCGGTTCAGGAGACCTTCATTCGTCTCTACAAAGAAAAGCTCATCTACCGAGGTCAGCGCTTAGTCAATTGGGATCCAGCGCTGCACACGGCTATCTCGGACCTTGAAGTTATATCGGAAGAAGAACAGGGCAAAATGTGGCACTTTCGCTATCCCCTAGCGGATGGCTCAGGGCACCTTACCGTTGCAACCACTCGGCCAGAGACAATGTTGGGTGACGCAGCTGTGGCCGTGCATCCTGATGACGAACGCTACGCCCACCTGGTAGGCAAAGAAATTGAATTGCCTCTCTGTGATCGCCGCATCCCCATTATCGCTGACGACTATGTGGACCCCGAATTCGGCACGGGCTGTGTAAAGATCACCCCCGCCCACGATTTTAATGACTACGAAGTCGGTCAGCGCCACAACTTACCGCTGCTAAATATCTTTGATGACGATGCTGCCATCAATGACCAAGCCCCTGAGTTTTACCGCGGCATGGATCGCTTCACTGCTCGGGAGAAAATCGTCGAGGACTTGCGCCACCTGGATCTCCTCGAGAAAATCGACGACCACGTTTTGAAGGTTCCTCGCGGTGATCGCAGCGGGGTTGTCGTAGAGCCCTACCTCACGCAGCAATGGTATGTAGATGCTAAAGCCCTGGCGGGGCCCGCCATCGAGGCTGTAGAGAGTGGGCAGATAGAATTTGTTCCCAAGCAGTGGGAGAACACCTATTTTGCCTGGATGCGTGACATCCAGGACTGGTGCATCAGTCGGCAACTCTGGTGGGGCCATCGTATTCCCGCCTGGTTTGATGCCGACGGCAACATCTATGTAGGCACCGATGAAGAGAATGTTCGCAAAGAACACGGTCTGGACAACAGCGTGCCCCTGCATCAGGACGAGGATGTACTCGACACCTGGTTTTCTTCCGCCCTATGGACCTTTAGCACCCTTGGCTGGCCGCAGGATAATGAGCTACTCCAGCGCTACCACCCTACCAGCGTTTTGGTAACCGGCTTTGACATCATCTTTTTCTGGGTTGCCAGAATGATCATGATGACCCTGCACCTGCGAGGTGAAGTCCCCTTCAAGCAGGTCTATGTGCATGGCCTGGTGCGGGATGCCGAGGGCCAGAAGATGTCCAAATCGAAAGGCAACGTCCTCGACCCCATCGACCTCATTGACGGCATTGACCTGCACAGTCTGGTAGAGAAACGCACCTCCGGCCTTATGCAACCGCAGCAGGCCGAGCGCATTCGCGAAGCAACGCTCCGCCAATTTCCCGATGGTATCAACGCTTATGGAACCGACGCCTTGCGGTTTACCTTTTACTCTTTAGCGGCTACCGGGCGTGACATTAAGTTTGATATTGGACGCATAGAGGGTTTTCGCAATTTCTGTAACAAAATATGGAATGCGGCGCGCTTTGTTCTCATGAATTGTGAAGGCAAAGACTGCGGCGTAGACGATAGCCTGCCCGTTACCTTGGGCACTGCAGAACTCTGGATTGAAAGCGAACTCCAACGCGCGCTGGAGCGGTTCAGGAAATCCATCACCACCTACCGCTTTGATTTGGCATCTCAGGCGCTCTACGACTTCATCTGGAACGAGTACTGCGACTGGTATCTTGAGCTGTCAAAGGTCGCCCTACGGGATGAAAGTGATCCTGCTGTAGCCCGAGGCATTCGAAAAACACTGATCCGAACGTTGGAGCAAAGCCTCCGTGCGCTCCACCCCTTAATGCCCTATATCACCGAAGAGATCTGGCAGAGTGTCGCCCCTCTGGCAGGGGCGTCAGGTCCAACGATCATGCTCCAAGCGTTCCCGGTCGAGAATGCCGGATGCATCGATGAAGCCGCCGTCGCAGACATCGAGTGGCTAAAAAGCTTTGCCCTTGCAGTTCGAACTATTCGCGGAGAAATGAACATCCCACCGGGCAAACGTTTACCTGTCCTTCTGCGCGAGGGCGATGGAGACGATCCCCGCAGGGTCACCACTCTGGAAACGCAACTCAAGCAGCTCGCAGGCCTCGACAGCATTGAGTGGCTCAAGAGCGAAGCACCAGCGAGCGCAACGGGACTTTGCGGAAAACTGGAAATCCTAGTGCCGCTAGCCGACCTCATTGATCGCGACGCTGAGTTGGCGCGACTGGACAAAGAAGTCGAAAAGATCCGTGGTGAGTTGAAACGGATACAAGGTAAGCTGAATAATGCAGGCTTTGTGGCAAAAGCCCCGACCGAGGTCGTCGCAAAAGAGCAAGAAAAACTGCAGTTTCAGGAAACAAACCTCGAAAAGCTGCTGCTGCAGCGAGAGCAGTTGAGTAACATCTCTACCTAGACTGACCGCAGAGTCAGCTATAAAAATGAAATACCGGAGAAGCGCGAATGAGCGAGAAAATGAATGGCACGGTTAAGTGGTTTAACAATGCCAAAGGTTTTGGATTTATTACAGGGGAAAGCTTCGATGGAGATGTGTTTGTGCACTTTCGCTCCATCCAGGGAGATGGTTTTAGAACCCTGAACGAGGGCGAGGAAGTCGAATTCACGTTGACCGAAGGACCCAAGGGTCTGCAGGCCGAAGACGTCGCCAAAATTTAGTTACTCGCCCTAAGGGGCGACCACCTTCACTTTAAGGAGTCTCATGTCTATTCCAGGCAAAGTGCTGATCGCCTTGTTGTCAGCACTCGCAGTTTCAGCTTTCGCTACCACTTTCTATGAAAGCCATACCATCGGCAGCCTTTTCCCGGCCGCTGCCATCGCGGCGGTACTCGCGGTGTTACTGAGTCACCGCGCTCTACCGATGCCTGCGGGCTTGAGCAGCAACAGCCCCGCAGTGCATAAGCCAGCAAAACCAAACAAGAATAAGCCCCCCAAAAAGCCCAAGGCTGAAAAGAAGTCGGAGAAAAAACCCAAGAAAGCGCCGGAAAAGTCAGCGGGCAAAGCTGAGACCGGTACGGTTAAGTGGTTTAACGGCACTAAGGGCTTCGGTTTCATCATTCGCGAGAACGGTGAAGAAATATTCGTACATCATCGATCGATAGTTGGCGAGGGTCGTCGCAGCCTCCGTGACGGCGCAGCTGTGAAGTACAGTGTTGTCACGACCGATAAAGGTCCCCAAGCGGAAGAAGTCGAGGCGCTCGATTAAGCATGGCCGCTATCCAGCAGCATCGCTACAGGGGCGTCATCCTCCCAACATCGAGTCACCCGGAGATTCGACGGACTAAGCGGGAACAGGACGCACCATCCATCCATGGTAACAAGCTATGGAAGTCAAGCTGTCTCGTGATCGACTATCTGCACAAGAACTCTGAGCCTGCACCAGAAAAAGTGTTAGATGTGGGCTGCGGTTGGGGCATAGGCGGCATCTGGTGCGCAAAGCGATTTGGAGCGTCCGTAACGTCAGTGGACGCCGATCCGAACGTATTTCCCTTTCTGGATGTGACGGCCGAGCTTAACGGCGTAAGTACCAAGTCTCGCGTCGCGAGGTTTGAAAAGCTTAACGGAAAATTCCTTCGTGACTTTGATACCTTGATAGCCGCAGATATCTGCTTTTGGGATGAGCTCGTGGATCCCGTAAGCAACATGGTCAATCGTGCCCTGAAAGCGGGTGTGAAGCGCATCATCATCGCAGACCCCGAGCGCCCAACATTCCATGAAATGGCCGAGCGTTGCGTCGTCCGCCACGGTGGCGAAGTACTCGAATGGAAAACCAAGGGCAGCCTGGCCGCTCGAGGTGCTCTTCTGGTGATCAACAACTACTAGATAGTTAACCTCGCCTGCGGGCTTGGATTCCCGTGGCGACTTACGGTCACCTTTGAATCAACCTGTAACGGGCCTCAATGTTTTCGCTGGAAGTTATGCGGCCGTCGTCCATCGCAGGGCGAAAGCGCGTTGTTTGAATGTATCGTTGCAGTAAAGCCGCGGAGCGCGTTCTACCTAGGCCACTGGGTGCGACGTCCGCTATCGCTCTACCGTCCTCTCGAACCTTAAGACGCACGAAAAATAGACCGTCACCGTCCTCCAGACCGGATTCCCAGAATACGCCGTTGTCAGGCAGCGGGACCGGCTTGGAAAACCACTCCGTGGCAAGACTATTCAGGCCGCCGGCGTCAAGATCACGCCAAATCCCCTCGTAAACAGCGCGGGCCTCTCTGGCAGCCCCATGCCATTGAAGCCAGTCTGCCAGTGCGAGTTGCGTTTCGGCTCGAAGTTCAAGTTCTTCAGACGGAATGGCTGCAAGCAAATCATCGAGTAAGCGTCGCCCTGCAGCGCGAACTGTTCGTTGAAGGTTTTCGAGGCGCTCCTGCTGCAGGCTAAAGTCTCTAGGATCATCCACACTACTGGGAAACCCCGTCCTACGGTCCCGATACAAGGGTTGTGGCTCCACCAGATCCTCTATGAGATAAAGGGTTTTTAACTGGCTGAAAGTGGCATCTTTGAATCGTAGGTAGTCGATCCCCCGTTCGTCAGACACAAGGATTTCCAATAGATCCTCATGCATTTCATGAAGGTCTAAGAGACGAGTCAGGAGGTCTCTATCTTGGCCACGGCGAAGTACTTCTCGCTGCCAGCGCAGGTACTCCATGGTGGCGCTCCAACGAAGCCCATCCCACGGTGGCCGGCCTGAGCCATACAAACGAAAAAAATAGTTGTAGCGCTCATCCAGGGCCGTGAAATCACCTTCCCGACGCAAGCTATCTAACATCGCCCTCAGCACCGGCCTCTGCGCAACGCTATATAAGCCCTCATTTAGACGTATCAGATGCAGCGCCCGCGCGCGGCTTTTGCGTGCAGCTGCGATATCTCCCATCGCTTCCTGGGCGCGCGCGAGGGAATCCAGTGTCTCCGCCAGGCTCATGGCGTAAGGGCCATCGCGATATTCCTGTTCGATAAGTCTTTCACTCAGTGCACGTACAAGCGCCGTTGACTGTTTATCACTGGAGATTGAAGCCGGCGTATTAGGGTCTGGCGACGTTTCATCGGGCCAGACTCGCTCGGCCTCGACGAAGTACTTGCCATAAGGCCCCGCAGCAGCCAGGGCGAGGGGGCTCGCAAGCGTCAGCACGACAGGGATGAGTAACGGTAATAGACGCATAGAGGCGATATAATGACGGAACTTTATGCCTGATACACCTTCTTAGCGCCCATGAGTAAAAAACAACGACGGGATATCCCGCGCTTCGCGCATCCCATTATTGAGACCCATTGTCACCTCGACTACCTGGAACCTGATTCTCTCTCTGAGGAACTGCTCAACGCCCGGGATGTAGGCGTGGAAAGAATCATCACAATTGCTGTTAGTCCAGACAATCTCGACAAGGTTCAGGCCATAGCGCGGCGTGAAGATCGTGTGTACTGCACTCAAGGTGTGCACCCCCACGAGGCAGAAAACTACTCGTCAGAAGTGGATTCACGTATTCGTGAGGGAGCATCTGATCCGAACGTTATCGCTATTGGCGAGATAGGCCTAGATTACTACTACGATCACGCGGATCGCGGCGTTCAGCGTAAGGTTTTTGCGGATCAGTTAGAAATCGCCGCCGCCTGCGATTTACCAGTCGTGATTCATAGCCGCGACGCTGACGAAGACATGCAGGCGATATTGTCCGAGCACCTGGATCGCCTACCTAAGCGGGGTGTTATTCACAGCTTTAGCTCAGGGCTGGCTCTGGCTGAATTCGCGTTGGACGCGAATTTCATGCTCGGTTTCAACGGCATGGTGACCTTCAATCGCGCTGACAACGTAAGAGACGCCGTGGCAATCACGCCTTTGGACCAGCTTCTACTGGAAACAGATGCCCCCTATTTAACCCCTGTGCCTTATCGCGGACGTAGCAACGGGCCTCGCTATCTCCCCTTCATCGCAGAAAAAATTGCCGAGATAAAAGAAATGCCCATCGATACCCTTCTCGCTCAGTGCTACGCCAACAGCGAGCAGTTGTTCTTCACCACTTCTGACTCGGGAGCCGTTTGATGAGTTTTGCTATAGGTCAGCGCTGGCTCAGCCACGCAGACAGCGAGCTGGGGCTGGGAATAATCGTCGAGCTGGATGGGCGCCGAGTCAGCGTCCACTTTCCCGCAGTCGAAGAGGAGCGCACCTACGCCACAGAGAATGCACCTTTAACGCGGGTAAAGCTGCGTGAAGGTGATGTGCTCCATACGCGAGATGGGCGTAAGCTTCAGGTCTTGGCTATCCATGAAGAGCAAGAGCTCCTGATCTATGAAGTTGCAGGCGAAGGGCAGCGGGAGTTGCTGGCCGAACTTGATATGGATGACCATATCGATTTGGCAACACCCAGACAACGACTGCTAGCCAGCCAATACGATAGCCACGCGGCGTTTGCGCTACGTATGGCCACCGCGCAGCACATTCACCGATTGCAACAAAGCGGTCTCCGCGGACTCCTTGGAACACGTACGGCTCTGCTCCCCCACCAACTATATGTCGCGAATGAGGTAGGCAAACGCCACGCTCCCAGGGTGCTTCTGGCTGACGAGGTTGGCCTGGGTAAAACCATCGAAGCCGGTATGATCCTGCATCGTCAGTTACTCAGCGGTGACAGTCGACGCGTGCTCATCATGGTTCCGGAATCCTTGCAGTTTCAGTGGCTCGTTGAAATGCGGCGCCGCTTCAATCTGAACTTTGCTTTGTTTGACGAATCTCGTTTGAGCGAAAGTGACGACGGTGGCAACCCCTTTGAAGATGAGCAGCTGGTTCTATGCTCCACATCGCTCTTTCTGGACGCCAATGCACGAGCACTGGCTTTGGATGCCGAGTGGGACATGCTGATTGTGGACGAAGTCCACCGCTTAGCTTGGAGTCAGGTTGAAGTCAGTGAAGATTTTCGCTTTTTACAGGACATGGCGGAACAGGTTCCTGGTTTGTTGCTGCTCACCGCTACGCCAGAGCAAGTGGGCCAGGAAGCCCACTTTGCGCGTCTTGCACTGTTGGATCCAGAACGCTTTCACGACTTTACGGCTTTTGAAGAAGAGGAGTCCCAGTACAAGCGCTGGAGCTCGCTCATGGATGCTCTGGACCGTGGAGAAGATGTACAAGGACTGCCATCTGATATTGATCCAGAGGCTCCGTCCGAGCGACAGATTGCGGCTCTATTGGATCGCTACGGAACCGGGAGAGTACTCTTTCGTAACGCTCGGGCGAGCGTAGGCGGCTTCCCCACCCGCGAAATGCTCCCACACCCTCTCCCAATGGTTGAGAACCCGGTCTATCAAAACCTATATCCCGATTTACACGTTGATACCGAGCTGTGGCTTCAGGAAGATCCGAGGGTGGCGTGGCTGGTGAGCCAGTTGAAATCTCTGCGACCCCAGAAAGTACTAGTGATTTGCGCCACAGCCGACACCGCTTTGGCCCTTGAGAGTTATCTCCAGCTCCGTGCTGGCATACGTTCTGCCGCTTTCCATGAGCAACTGAGTCTGGTGGAGCGAGATCGGGCTGCAGCCTACTTCGCTGAGCAGGAACAAGGCGCCCAAGCGCTCATTTGTTCCGAGATTGGCGGTGAGGGTCGTAATTTTCAGTTTGCCCAACATCTTATTCTCTTCGACCTACCTGAACACCCAGACCAACTTGAGCAACGCATAGGACGCCTTGATCGTATCGGACAGAGAGACCGCATCTTTATTCATGTTCCCTACATCGAGGGAAGCGCGCAGGAAACGCTCATGCGCTGGTATCACGAGGGCATAGATCTCTTCAGATCAAGCTGCTCCGCGGGCGATATGATTCTGAATCAATTCCGAAGTGCTCTAGACGAGCAGCTTCGACAACAGAACGATCGCTTCGATGAACTCTTGCAGGAGACTGCGCGGTTCACCACCGATACGCGCAAAGAACTCAGTGAGGGTCGCGACAAGCTTCTTGAGAGAAGTTCCTGCAACACCGAACAGGGTTTATCTCTTGGCGAGGCTATCGGCGAGATTGAGGACCCGGAGCGATTGGGCTCCTTTCTGGAACAGCTCTGTGACGTCACGGGTGTTGAGCATGAGGAGCACAGTAAGAACAGCAGTGTTTTACGTCGCGGAGAACAGGAGCTTCTTGAGATTTTCCCAGAGGTACCGGAGGATGGCTGCACTGTCACGGTATCCCGAGATCAAGCACTCCAGCGGGAAGATTGGATATTCCTTGGCTGGGAACATCCGTGGATGGAGAATGCAATGTCCACCGTTCTCGGTAGCGCCCTGGGACAGGCGAGTGTCGGCGCCATGAGTCTCAAGGGAGTACCCGGCGGCTCGAGGCTCTACGAACTACTCTTCACTGTCTCCCTGAGTGCTCCTCGCGCGTTGGGACTGCAGCGCTACCTCCCCTTGGCGCCACAGCGCATATTGCTCGATGCGAATGGCCGGGATCTCAGTAAGCTTCTTACGCACGAGCGGCTTAATGAGCGTGTGGAGAAAATCCCCCGCGGAACGGTCAGCAAAGTGGTACGTCAACTGCGAGAAGAAATCGAAACGCGCATCGATGATGCAGAGCAGCACTTTGCAAGCGAACTAGAGTCCCGCCAAGCCCTCGCCGCGGAGAGCTACAGCGAACAGCTGGACGAAGAAATAGCCCGGCTCAGCTCCTTACGCAAAGTAAACCCTAGTATTCGCCATGAAGAAATTGAGAATCTAAAACTCCGTAAAGAAGCCGGACTCGCCGCGCTAAGTACTGCGCGGGCGACTTTGCAGGGCGTACGACTAGTGATTACGCGCTAGGCGGGTACGTCAGGAGGCCACGTCCTGACCGCCATCCAGAACGAGCACATGGCCCGTCACAAAAGCCGAAGCTCTTGAGCAAAGATAAATAGCAGAACCGGCCGCGTCTTCCGGCGTTCCCAGGCGCCTTCGAGGAATGGCTTTGGCCATTTCTTCCTCATGATCCAGTAAATGCGCCGTCATTTTGCTAGGGAAAAAGCCGGGCGCAATGGCGTTCACATTGACATTGTCCGGAGCCAGGTCCACCGCAAGCTGACGAGTAAGATGGTGCACCGCCGCCTTGCTCGCGCTGTAGGAGTAGTTCTGAAGCGCGGCGTAGGACAATCCGTTGATAGAACCAATATTGATCACACGCGATGGATCTTCCTGACTTGCGGCCGCGCGAAGAGGCTCCAATAGAGCCTGAGTCAGAAAGAAAAGCGACTTTACGTTGAGATCCATGATCTTGTCCCAACCATTTTCTGGAAACTCATCAATAGAGGCGCCCCAACTTGCGCCCGCGTTGTTCACGAGAATATCGATCTTGGACTCTCGGGCCTTAAGTTCATTTGCGAACCCCTGAAGCCCATCCACATCAGCAAGATTACTCGGTATCGCTATACATTCCCCAAGTTTCGACAGCTCGTCGGCCGTGGCCTGTAATTCTTCGGCGCGGCGGGCGGTGATATAGGTTCGAACCCCATTCTCAACCAATCCTTGCGCGATCATCGCTCCGATCCCTCGAGACCCTCCGGTAACCACCGCAACTTTCCCTGCCAGGTTAAAAAGACTTTTCACTAAGGGGAAACTCCTCTCGTTTGCGGCGACTTTCCGCCTGGTTTAAACCATATTGGTGAGCTGTAGGCGCGCTCTTGAATACTATCCGGATGACCTGGAGCTGAATCCATTCCCAGGGCCAGCGCGTCCAAAAAGGAGTGCCGGGCGGTGGGTATCTGCAGGACTCGCGCGTAGTAAAATGCAGACTGATTCGGATCAAAGCTCGGATCTGTCCACAAGGTGGAAAGGCTCGCAGCCCCAACACGGTTATCAACTGCTCCGGTTTTTCGATCAACGGTATCTTCGATAGGTGTTACGGAGCCATCTGTGCGCCGTCTAGTGTCGTCGGACAAGGCAACGTCGAATACCTGTTCCCTGGAGTCCCCGTCATCTGTAACCCAGCCTTTAACAATTTGAACGCGGTCAAGTAAAGCGGCATCCGGGTCACGGAGCGCTTCAACATAGAACACCGGCGCCTGCCCTCCGGAACCATCAATCACTGATCCCATGGGCAAACTTTCTGCCAGAACGCCCTCCAACTCCGCCGCGGTGGGCTCCTCGCTCAGAGTTAGCGCAAAGCCTGCGTTGAAGCGTAAGGAAATTCGTGGACCGCTGGTGGCGTAAACCTCACGGCGTCGTACCGCCTCAATGATCGCATCACGGGTGTTTTCTTTGGCCCAGACCGCCGCCAGCCCTGATGCTGACATAGACCATCCGTTGACTGTACCCGCGCTGCCAAAACTACCCACTTTGTTTTCCGGAATGGAGTCCGTGGCCATTTTTCCGTGAAAGTTGTCCTCGCCCGCGCTCGACAGGCCCGTGTGGGCATCGGTAGAGCCGATGAATCCTAACTGGTAAGGATTCGCACCCAGCACATTTTCCAGCTCAAGTCCTCGGCGCAATGCAGAACGCAGGTAATCTCCCGGTAAAGGTTTGTAATCTTCTTTATCCCGTTGAATGTAGAAAGGATAAGTCTCAAAGTCCGCAAACTCATCGTCGGGAGACAGTATGGGGTGGGTCTCTGAGTCCCCTTTTATTTGGGTTATCTCCGCAATGGGCTCCCAACGCAGGCGCTGGCGGGCGTAATCTTCAGTCATCTCTTCGCCACGAAGGGTCATTTCATCAAACATGACCCCCTTCGAAATATTGGAGTTGTGGGGGATAGCGACAAAGTTCACTCCCGTCGCCTCTTCCACGCCGCCAAGGTAAGTCCAGAGGTCTTCCGGATAAGGACTGTCGTCCATGCCAAAGGGCTCAAACTCACGAGCACTTTCGGCATCAGAATCACTAATGACAATACGATGAAGGTTTGCCCCACCGGGGATTGTGCTCCACTCCCAAGCGATAAGCGTTGTGAACCTGCCCGGCTGGTAGTAAGCGTCCGCAACATCGGTGATCGCCCGCCAGGTGCTGGTTTCCACCTCATCCATGCGGGGAACGCTATTTGAAACCGCACTCCGAGGAATCCCATCAGACGACGCTAGTGCCCGCGCAGCGGCAATGGGATCTTCACTCGCGGGCAACGCGGGACCAAACAAATCCTTGCCCTGCCGCTGATCGACCTTGCGGCGAATAACTGAAGTCGCAATCTGAGCTTTGATCTTTTCCCAGAAACCTAAGCTATCCAGATCCGATCCCTCCATATAGAGATGACGCATAATGCCCAGATACTCAGCGTGGTCAGACACTGCCAGAAAATCCAGGGGACGTCTTAGCTGAACCCGAGCTTGGTGATAAGGGTGTACAACAGGCTGTCCCATGGCAAAACGATAAGCGGTTGCCGGATCCGCGCGAAGGTTATCGTTGAGAAAGGCATCAAAGGAGTAAGAGCTATGCAGATGAGTATCGCCCCAGAGCAGCTTTTTACCTGGCTCTGCTACTGCAGCAATGCTCATGCACCCACCGAAGAGCACCGCAAACAACCCCAGAATTGGACGTGGAAAACTCGGTGCAATCTGGATTCTCATAGGTTTCCTCGCTGTATTTATTGCTACTTGGATTGCCGATAAAGGGCATGAATCAATTGATCACGCGTATCAGCCGGATCTATCACCGCATCAATCTCAAGATGGGCTGCGGCCTCAAGAGCCTTGCCCTTGTCATAGAGTTCCGCAAGCAATTTGTCGAACAATTGCTGTCGATCCCCGGGGTCATTCACTGCTTCCAGCTCTTTGCGGAAGCCCAAACGCACAGCGCCCTCAAGCCCCATACCGCCAAACTCCCCCGTCGGCCAGGCCGCTGCAAAATGGGGAACTGCAAAGCTACCTCCCACCAGCGCCATAGCTCCAAGGCCGTAAGCCTTGCGGAGAAACACCGCCAAAACGGGTACTTTCAATGACGCGGCACTCTCAAACAGTGCCGACATGCGATGCACCGCCGCCTCCGACTCACTGTCGGGACCAACCATGAACCCGGGCGTGTCTACCAAGGATATGACAGGCAGCCCCGTGCGATTGCAGAGATTCAGAAATCGAGATGCCTTATCTGAAGCCTCGCTATCCACGGCCCCACCTAATTGTTGACAGTCACTGGCTAAAACCCCCACGGCCCGACCATCAAGCCTGGCCAATCCGGTCACCACGCTTCGACCAAATACCCGCCGAAGTTCCGTGAAACTATCAGCATCGAACAAACGCTCAATCACATCACGTACTGGGTAACCCCAACGCCGGTCTTCGGGCAATGCCTCGCGCAAGGGTGTCTGATCCTGTGCGGCACCGGGAGACACATCTCCTTGGAAGTACCACAGCACCCGCCGAGCCATGGCGGTAGCGTCAGCTTCGTTGTCCACCAGAATGTCGATAACACCGTTCCGCCACTGCGTGTCCGCAGGACCGATTTCATCAGGGCGAAAACTACCAAGGCCGCCGCCTTCAATCATTGCTGGGCCAGCCATACCTATGTTCGATGCCCGAGTCGCTATACGTATGTCCCCAGCGCCAAACAAGGCGGCGTTACCCGCGAAACAGTAACCATTGTTCACGACAATACGCGGCATGCCCGTGTTCAAGGACGCCCAACTGGCGAAAGTATCTACATTTAGACCGGCGATCTGTGTGGTGACATCGGTGTCGCCCGGCCGCCCGCCACCACCCTCGGTGTACATAATCACGGGCAGGCTTTGTCTCGCTGCAATGGAAAGCAGTCGGTCAATCTTCGCGTGATGAAAGAAGCCCTGGGTTCCGGCAAGGACGCTGTAGTCGTAGACAACCAGCGCTGTGCGACGTTCATCAGCAGAAAAATACTCGCCGTTTACCTCTCCAACTCCAGTAATGACGCCGTCACCCAGAGTCTCTCGCTGAAGCTCTTCGTAGTCACGCCGCTGACGTTGAGCCGCCACAGCCTGTGCACCGTATTCTACGAAAGCTCCCGCGCCTAGCAGGTCGGCAAGATTCTCTCGGGCGGTGCGGAAGCCCTTTTTCTTGCGACGCGCCACCGCTTCAGGTCGCTGTGCATCACTGCCCCGCTCCAGCCGATCCCTGAGCTCTCGTAGCTCTGGACGTTCGCCCTCAATCATCGCGGCAGTCCCGGTATAGCCTTCACGTTCAACGGCCTTTGAACGCCGGTGGTCGTTTCTCGAAGAACGCCATAACGCCTTCGGTGGAGTCCTCACTGGAAATGCAGATGTTCTGCATCGCCGCTTCCTGAGAGATCATTTCGCCAAAGTTTAAGTCGGCCGCCATAGCAATGGCCTTCTTACTAAACTGCATCGCTAAAGGCGCCTTCTTTGCGAGCTCCGCGGCCCATTCAAGCGCCGCCTCCGTTTCCTCGCCATCTTCTACAACACGATTACACAAGCCCCACTCAAGACAGCGCTCAGCGTAGATTCGCTCTCCCCCCACAATCACTTCCAGCGCCCGCTTACGACCCAGCGCGCGGAGAAGCTGCCAGGTTGCGCCGCCGTCAGGAATCAAACCAATAGCGCCAAACGCCTGGTAGAGATAACCCCCTTTAGCCATAACCACCAGGTCGCAGGCCATCATGTAAGCGCTTCCGATTCCAGCTGCCGGACCACTAACTTCTGCAATCCAAAGTTTGGAGGAATCGGTAATACCAAGGATACTTGGCTTGTATTCGTTTTTTAGCATGTGCTCTGTCAGCTGGCCACGATGCGCGGGATCACCACCCGCACTGTCTTGCAGATCTGCCCCAGCACTAAATGCACGCCCTGCACCCGCTAGAACAATAACCCTCAATTCAGGATCAGCATTGAGCGCGTTCACGGCAGCCATCATCTCCTGACGAAGCGTCGTGGAGAAGGTATTCAACTTATCCGGGCGATTCATCACCAATCGGGCTACCGGCCCGTGTTTTTCAATCAGCAGAGTTTCAAAAGTTAGGTCACTCATGAATTTGTCCTTTCGTCATCTTTATTTGGCCGGGAGGTACGCAAGACTTCTACCCCTAACTAATCGCACCTGCATCACGCAGGCTGGCAATCTCCTGCTCCGCAAAACCCATCGCGCCTAACACCGATTGAGTATCAGCTCCATTGGCTCGCGGTCCGTGAGCAACCGTGGCTGCGGTACGGGAAAACCGCGGTGCAGGGGCGGGTTGCACAACTCCATCGACCTCTATGTAACTCTCGCGTGCGACCGCGGCACTGTGCCCTGGCGCCTCGGTAAACCGTAGCACGGGAGCAAAACAAACGTCTGTACCTTCCATGAGCTCGCACCACTCATCGCGCGTCTTCTGCCGAATCACATCACCAAGCGCCTGCTTTTGATCAGACCACCTTTCGGGATTGTTCTGTTCGGCAAACTCAGCTTCAGATAGTCCTGCCTTCTCCATGAGAAGCGCATAAAACTGAGGCTCGATAGATCCAATCGAAACATACTCACCATCGGCACATTCATAGGTATTGTAAAAATGCGTGCCGCCATCAAGCATGTTTGCCTCGCGCTGGTCCGCATTCCAAAGGCCGGCGGCGTGAAAGGTATGAAACATCCACATTAGCTGCGCGGCACCGTCGACCATAGCGACATCAATCACCTGTCCCTGACCGGAGCTCGCTGTCTCCAGCAGCGCGGCCAAAACACCGTTCACCAAGAGCATTCCGCCACCACCCATGTCCCCCACAAGGTTAAGCGGCGGCATGGGACGTCCCGCACCCTCCCCATTGGCAAACAACGCGCCGGTGAGGGCTATGTAGTTAATATCATGACCCGCTGAAGTAGCCAGAGGCCCTTCCTGCCCCCAACCGGTCATCCGGGCAAAGATCAGTTTTGGGTTCCTTGCCAGGCATACTTCTGGCCCTACACCGAGTTTTTCGCAGACCCCCGGACGGAACGGGTCAATAAGTACATCAGCGTTTTCCACCATGCGCAGAAGGGCTTCGATTCCCTGTGCGGATTTTAGATTGAGTACGACGGACTTCTTTCCTCTGCCGCTGACACTTTCAAGGGGTGAAGGTGCATCGGCGGCAGACCGATCAACGCGAATAACTTCCGCGCCGAGGTCTGCGAGCATCATGCCGCCCATCGGAGCGGGTCCGATACCCGCCAGTTCAATAACGGTGTATCCGTTAAGAGGTCCCATAGGAATTCTCCAGCTTAAAAGTTGCGGGTATTGAAGGGTTGATATTGGTCACCCAGGCAATCTCTGCTCACGATGATCTTCATGACCTCTGAGCTTCCGGCGTAGACCGTAGAAATCTTCGCGTCGGTAAATTGCCGGGAGATCGGATACTCGTCCATGTAACCCGCGCCTCCATGCAGCTGAACACCAACATCCGCCACCTCGACCTGCAGTTCACTGGTCACGAGCTTAGCTTTCGCGGCATCTACCGCAGTGAGACATCCTCCGTTAAAAGCCACAACACACTGATCAACATAGTTCTGTGCAATATCTAGATCGGTACGCAGCTCCGCAAGCTTGAACTGGGTATTCTGGAAAGACGCCAGCGGCTTTCCAAAGGCCTTTCGTTCTTTGACATATTCACAGGTCAGGTCCCAGGACAACTGAGCCGCAGCCAAATAACCAACGGCGCCCATCAGACGCTCTTCCGCCAATCCTTCCATAAGGTAAAAGAATCCCTTGTGAGGCTCGCCGAGCACATTCTCTTTGGGCACACGCACGTCGTTGAAGAAGAGCTCCGCAGTGTCTTGTGCCTTGAGTCCCATCTTTTCAAGGTTGCGACCACGCTCAAAACCCTCCATACCACGTTCAACAAGAAAGAGCGTCATCGCATGAGGGTTATTCTCGGGGTCTGTCTTGGCCGCTACGATCACGACGTCTGCATTAATGCCGTTGGAGATGTAGGTCTTTGATCCATTGAGAACCCAGTGATCATCAGCTTCGACCGCTGTGCTGCGCATACCTGCCAAGTCGCTTCCCGCGTCCGGCTCAGTCATGGCAATAGCGAGTACCGTGTCTCCAGTGACACAACCCGGTAAGAACCGCTGACACTGTTCTTCGTTACCAAACCGCGTAAAGTAAGGACCCACAAGACGGCTGTGCAGTGAGTTGTACCAATCTCCAGCGCGCGCATAAGCGGTCTCTTCGATGATCACCTGTTCAAAACGAAAATCCGCGTCACCCATGCCGCCGTACTTTTCCTCAGGCCACACCATAAGAAACCCTCGCTCGCCGGCCTTGCGGAAAGCCTCCCGATCAACGATGCCGGCCTCTCGCCAAGCCTCCATATGTGGCACAATCTCGCTACTGAGGAATTTGCGATACGCATCGCGAAACATAACCTGCTCTTCTGTAAATGTGCGTGGCAACATGGAAATCTCCTATCCAATGAGTCAATACAGCGCCGCAGTATGATTTTCGCGCCAAGGAGCAACAATGACTGTCATTAACAGAGAAATTGACCCCAGATGACAGTGCTATTCACACACGCTTTCAAGCTTCGCGGATTATTTCGTTGAGCGACGCTGCGAATAAGGTTTCCGTGTCCGTTCACTTTGCCAAGGCGATCCTGAAGCATTGCCTGGAAGCAGGTATCGATACGCAAGCTCTTCTTCGCGGACAGCGAATTCCTCCAAGACTACTGCATGAACCCCAGGCACGAATTAGCGTCCAGCAAGTGGCCGATCTGCAGACCAGCGCGATGCAGGCCCTAGGAGATGAAAGTCTTGGCTATGCCAACCGCGCAGTCCCCTTAGGTACCTGGGATATGATGTGCCATGCAGTCATTACCGCCCAAACGCTTGGGCAGGCCCTGCATCGCTACTGCCGTTTTTTTGAACTCATGGGCGGTGGTATGCAACTGGAACTGAGCCTTGAAGGAGACGCCGCGAAGGTCAAGCTTGCGTCGCATGCGAGTGCTCACGGCGCCTATTTTTCTGAGCTGTGCCTACTTAACACTCATCGCTTTACTTGCTGGTTAGTGCAAGAGGAACTCCCACTACGCGAGGTGCACTTCCAGCACCCACCAAGCACCCGTGCTGCAGACTATCGTTTGATGTTTATGGGCAACCCCGTGAGCTTTGAACAAGAAGACGCCTGCCTGATTTTTGGTGCGTCTCTTCTAGAAAAGCCAGTCATGCAAACACCGGAGTCTCTCCGCCGCTACCTTATACACCCGGTATTGACGATGCTCACAACAAGCTATGACTTTAGCTGGACCGCCAGGGTTAGAGCGCAGCTACGTCAAAATTTGCTATTCATGCCCGAACTGACCGACGTCGCTGCAGCACTTGAGCTGCATCCACAAACATTGCGACGACGTCTGGCTGCCGAAGGCAACACTTTCAAACAGATTAAAAGTGATATTCGCCGTGATACGGCGCTGCATTTTCTCGGTAAGCGCGCTTTGAGCGTAGAAGAAGTCGCTCACCGCGCAGGCTTTTCTGAAGCGAGTGCATTCATACGTGCATTTAAAGGCTGGACAGGACTGACCCCTTACGCCTACAGAAAAGGATTATAACTGAGTGCAGACGTCCGTCACGTGTACTCCTGTAAGAGTTCAAATTAAGAGGTTCTGATCAAGCTATGCCATCTGTCCTTCGCATTTTGTTTCGCTGGTGTCTTCGCGGCTACCTGTTCTATCTCTTCCTCAGCCTCTTCGTGGCGTTACCGGCACTGAACATCATGGTTCCACGGCTTACTCATGACGCTCTCAATCGAGAACTCCAGAGCGAGATACTGCTGTTCAACCCTTTCTCCCTGACCCTGGAGGCTCGAGGAGTTAGCATCGTCGAGCCCAGCGGACACACCCCACTCGGCTTTGAGTCCCTGGAGGTGAACTTGTCGCTCGAGAGTCTCTGGGAGCCAGGCATCGTCCTCGACAAATTCAGTGTTGAACAACTGGACATACACGTGCTCCGTCACGCGGCCGGTGAGTTTCACTTTGCTGATCTAATCGACGGCTCCGAGGAAACGGAGTCCGAAGAGCCGACTGAAGCACCTGGGATCACCATCCACGATTTGCTCATCGAAGCCCATACGATCAGGTTCACTGATGAAACGAAACCTGGACCGTACACCACGGTACAACGGGACTTCAGAGTACGGACCCAGAACCTGACGACAGTGCCGGAGCGCCAAAGCGATGGAGATCTGGTACTTACCGGCGACGGCGGCGGAGAAATACGATGGAACGGCGAAATGGCTGTGGCCGCAGGCAACAGTCGCGGACGCGTGATTTTGGAGGGTATTGACCTCACTCCTGCGTGGCGTTACGAGGCTGATACGCTACCTTTCGTAGTCAACAGCGCCCGCTTAAGCGCAGCGTTCAATTACAGTGTCGATTGGGATGGTGACCTCAAGGCGACCCTGAGCGACAGCGAGATACGCCTAAAAAGAACCGACCTGCGCCCTGCGGACGCAGACAGCATTCCGAACACTTCGGTAATGCTTGAAGAAGTTGCGGTTACCGGTATTGCGATGGACCTCGCAAAGCAGTTGGTGGATGTTAACGCAGTGACCATCGATGGCTTAAAAATCAGTGGTTACGATGAAGGAGGCGATCCGAGTCTGTTGGCGATGTTTGGTATCAAGCCGGAGCAAGCAGACGTGAGTAGCCCCAAGACTGCTGCCGAAACAGCGGACAGCAACGAAACCGCTGACGGCGCTCCGTGGACCATAAGCCTCTCCACATTCGATTTACAAAACAGTGAAGTCGCTTGGCGCACGAGCTATCTTGCTCCAGAGGTGATGCGACTATCACCGCTTTCCGTTGCGGTGCAGGAGGTGGCCTGGCCCGCAACGATGGAGTCTCCCTACCAGCTGTCGCTGGCGATTAATGACAACACAATGATCAAAGTAGCCGGCTTACTCAACATTGAGAGTGGCAGCGGTAGCGCAAAAGCCGAAGTCGCTCACTGGCCCCTTCCCTGGCTAAACCCCTTGGTAAATGAACAGGCCCGGGCACACATCGGACGCGGAGATTTTTCGTTGCAGTCCACGGTTAGTCTAAATGCTTTTGCGCCTGACAAGATTGAAGCTGCATTACAGATCAAAGATTACAGCACTGTCCTGGACGAAACCGGGGAAGAAGCCTTTACCTTTGACATGCTGAGCTTGGATGGCATCGCGGCTGACGTACCAGGACAATCCCTAGTGATAGATAGCTTTACCCTTCAACGCCCCTCTGGCTCTCTGCACATCCGTGAAGATGGCGTCATCAACGTGAATGGAATAGTACGCGGCGGACCGCAAGATGATGAAGGTTTAAACGAAGAGGTAGAAGTCGACTCTGATGCAGAGGACGCTGCATGGCGTGTTCAGTTGAGCAAGCTTAGTCTGCGTGAAGGGCGCCTCGACTTTGCAGACGCATCTCTCCCGCTGCCCTTCAAGACGCTCATTGATAGCGTCGAGGCGGATATAAAGGACATCGATACGGCGTCAGAGAAGCCACTCAATATGGAGTTCAAGGGCAGTGTAGATGGCTACGCCCCGGTGGTGATACTTGGCAGCGGCAAGCCCTTCGCAGACCGTCGGGACGCTGAACTACGCTTCACCTTCAGAGGTATGGATATCGCAACCATGTCGCCCTACTCTGGGACCTATGCGGGATACACGCTGGATAGCGGCACGCTGAGCCTGGATCTCCGCTACGCCCTCGACGGGCAGACGCTGGATGGCGACAACCGTATCGTCATATCGCAGATGGAGCTTGGGGAGCCCGTGGAAAGTGAGCTTGCCATCGATGCTCCGCTAAAACTCGGCATTGCATTACTCACGGACAGCAAAGGCATTATCGACCTCTCCGTTCCTATTAGTGGGAATGTGGACTCGCCAGATTTTTCTCTCGGACCCATCATTGGCAGAGCGATCACCAACATCATTGTAAAAGCCGTAACCGCTCCCTTCAGCCTGCTAGCGGGCCTTGTCGGTAGCGATGACGACCTTGAAAACATCGCCTTCACCCCGGGCAGCAGCGCCCTAGAAACAGAGGCTCAACGCTCTCTGGAGGCCTTGGGTACAGCGTTACTGGAGCGCCCTCAGCTAAATCTGCGCATAGCTGGTGGCACAGACCCCATCGCGGATAGCGCAGCGCTAAAAGAAAAGCTTTTGCGAGAAGAACTGGGTGCCCAGGGGATTAACGCTGCCATGATCGACGGGCAGAGCGAGGCGTTTATCAATGAGTTGACCTCGCGCTACGAGGCCTTATCGTTAACCAACAGGTCCGAAGATGACGACTCTGAGGACATACCGGTAGAGCCCGCTACGATGTGGCAAACCCTTATCGATCAACGCACATTACCTAAGGTCGCCTTGCAAGATCTCGCTACGGAAAGAGCAGCAATTGCCAAACGAGAACTGGTAACAATCGGCGGGGTTGATCCTGCACGCATTGCGATAAGCTTTGACGCCGAACTCGCCGCAAGCGGCGTGCAGATGATCGTAGACAGTTAAGGTTAGACAGCATCGCTCAAAGACAGGGAGTCTTGGAGCGCGCGCTTTACGAACTTGCCGTTTGCATTCCTCGGCAGAGGCTCGTCTAGGAGCCAGATGTAACGCGGCACCTTGAAGGGCGCGACGATGGCTTTGCAGTGCTCACGCAAGGCTGCGGCCTCGAGGGTCTCGCCGGGCTTCACATAAATTGCCGCCCCCACCTCTTCACCAAGGCGGTCATCAGGCACTGAAAACACCACGCACTCGGCAACACTGTCGTGGCTGAACAAGGCATTCTCCACTTCGGCACAGTAAACGTTTTCGCCGCCGCGCAGGACCATATCTTTGGCGCGATCGACAAGATAGATAAAGCCGTCTTCGTCGATGTAAGCGATATCACCGGTACGGAACCAGCCGTCAACGATGCTTTCCGCAGTAGCTTCGGGTCGATTCAAATAGCCCTTAACAACTGGCGCGCCTCGCACCACGAGCTCGCCAATTTCATTTGCGGGTAAATCAGCGCCATCGCCATCAATACACTTGGCCTCAAATGTCGGCATCGCCGGACCCACGCTCGTGGGCCGATCAAGAAAGAACTCCAGAGCCACTGCTGCGATGATTCCTGATGTCTCTGTCAATCCATAGCCCGTGTTAGGTCGGGTCCCGGGCATAGCTGTCGGCACTTTTCCAACGAGATCAGGCTGCATTGCAGCTCCGCCACCGCCAATGGTCTTGAGGGACGAAACATCGCGCTCCGCGAAATCAGGATGGATCATCAGCTCTCGCGTCATCATCGGTACGGCGCTAAAAGCTGAGATTTTCTCTTTCTCTATCAAACGCAGGGCCTCACCCGCATCCCACTTGTACATATGTACCAGACACCCGCCCACCAGGGTGGCGACGTGCGCTACACAGTTGTTAGCAGTGACGTGGAACAAGGGCGTGGCGACAAGCGCTCGAATCGGCGCATCGCTACCCGGAGCCGCCGGCTCTTCACCCGCGGCGTAGGCGAGAGCCCGAGGCTGCACAGAGTTGATGAAGGCCACGTTCATCACGTTGTTTACACAGCTACGATGAGTCAGCTGGGCTCCTTTGGGACGCCCGGTGGTTCCCGAGGTATAGAAAATACAGGCATCCGAGTCGGTATCAATGTCTACATCGGGCATAGCTCCCTCGCCTGAGGCAAGAGAATCCCATGTTTGAGCCCAAGCAGACACATCACTCTTGGCTCGGACAGCTACTACCTGCATCTCGGCAAATTTTTCGCGAATCTCGTCGAAGCGCTGCAGCCGCTCCTCGTCGGCTATCAGTACCTTAGGAGCTGAGTCTTGAAGGGCATACTCCATTTCATGAGGCACCCACCAAGCGTTCATACCTACCGCAACCGCGCCCATGCTCGTGATAGCCCAATAGGCCAGCATCCACTCGGGGTAGTTGCGCATGGCTATCGCCACACGGTCACCCGGTTCCACACCCATCTCCGAGAGGGCATGAGCAACCGAGGCTACGCGGCGATGAGCCTCGCTGTAGCTGATGCGCTCATCCTGATAAATGAGGTAATCGTTATCGCCGTGTCCCGCGGAAGACAGCCAAAGGTCACGCAGCGAATTCGGTGCGTGCACATAGCTAAGAATTCCTACACCGTGGACATCGGTGCGGTGAACTTCAAACATTTGTCCGGGAGAAGTGAATTCGCTCCAGGCTTTCTTTAGCTCTGCGTACATTTGCTCATCCTGTTTATTTTAATTTGACCAGTAGCGGACTTGACGACTTTAGTCCGATCGCGGCTCAGGAGAATAGCCGCAGTTAACCGCAGTGACAACTTTTCGTAGCCGCCAGCGAAGGGCTCTAACCTTCTGTCCAAAAACATCGAATTGCAAGGAGAGACGAGCTGCTGCAAACTCGCTCGCTCGCATAGCGGTCAGAGTGAAGCATGAGCACACAAACCCTTGATATAGAAGCACTCCAAAAGTACCTGCACGACAAGTTGCCGGGCTTTTCCGGACAGTTAAAGGCTGAAAAATTTGCCGGCGGGCAGTCAAATCCCACGTTTCTGTTAAGTGATGATTCACAGAAGTGGGTTCTTCGCAGAAAGCCACCAGGAGAGCTTTTAGCGTCGGCCCACGCGGTGGACCGTGAATATCGGGTAATGAGCGCACTGGGGGATACCGATGTCCCGGTAGCCAAGACGTATCTGCTTTGTGAAGACGAAAGCATTATTGGCTCGATGTTTTACATCATGGAGTACCTCGAAGGCCGGGTCTTTTGGGACCCAGAGCTTCCGGAGGTGGACTCTGCTGAAGAACGTAGGGCCATCTACGAAGATATGAACCGCGTGCTCGCGGCGCTGCACAGTGTTAGGCCCGCAGATGTCGGCCTTGACGACTATGGCAGACCGGGTAATTACTTTGAACGCCAACTCGGTCGCTGGACCAAACAATACCGAGCATCAGAAACCGAGCACAGCCCAGCCATGGAGCGTCTCATCGAATGGTTGCCTGCGAACATGCCCGAAGACGACGGTCTCGTAAGCCTCGTACACGGTGACTACCGACTGGACAACCTAATGTTCCATCCTACGGAGCCTCGGGTGATCGGGGTCCTTGACTGGGAGCTATCAACCCTGGGCCATCCCATGGCCGATCTCTCTTATCAGGTAATGGCATGGCAAATGCCGGCAGGAGACGGCTTACGAGGACTTACCGGCTGTGATCGTGGCGCACTGGGGATTCCTAGCGATGAGGAGTACATCGCTGCCTATTGTGAACGCACGGGACGTACAGACATCGCGCATTGGAACTTCTATCTGGTGTTTTGTTTCTTCCGCCTGGCGGCGATCCTCCAAGGCGTGAAGAAGCGATCTCTTATCGGCACCGCATCCAGCGCAGAGGCAGATGCCAAAGGCGCGCTGGTGGAACCTTTGGCCGAAATGGGTGTTCGCTACATTACTGCTTAATCAGCTGAACCTTAATCAGCTGAACAAGGGCTGATCAAGCAGCGTCGCTAACCCGCTCCGTGTCCTTGCCCTTAGGTCCCGATGGACGTGAGGCGCTACTCTGGCTCTTTGGCGCTTTTTTGGGCGCTCGCTTCACCGCTTTTTTACGAGCCGGCTTGGTGGCGGACTTCTCGACCGGTGCAGATACCGCTCGGTCCAGACGCTGGGAGCCGGTTTCACGCATCGCTTCACGATCGGAGCGGGTCGGGGCTGGTCGGCGCCGAGAAGCTCTGGGACGCTGATACTCATCGCCCTGCGGTCGCAGGTCTCCATATTCGAAGCGATGTAAGATATCTTCCATCGTCCGCGATATCTTGGTGCAGGTCCGAATAGACTCGACCGAAGGGAACGCCGAGCGCTCGCCGGCCTCCATAAGCTCCATCAGTTCTTTTTCAGATAGATGCGCCAGGATCTTGCCCGGGTTATACCAGCGGAAGCTGGGCACAATGTTGATGTCACCGCTGTATTCCTGATCCATAAGCGCGTGCACGCCATTGAGCAGCAAATTGAATCGAGGCCAGTTATCGCCCTGGCGCTGAGCTACTCCCCGGTAAAAGTTCAGCATCTCTCGCCCCATACCCACGCCGAGAGACCCCAAGGCACGAGTCAATTGGCTTCGCTCCTTGCCGCCGTTAAGAAACGGCGTTGCTATAGGGTTCACCATACTCACTATGTAGTGATTAGTACTGTACAAGCGCGACAAGCGCTTCGCGGGGAGGTCATCGGCGATGCTCCCATCAACCCAGCGACGAGTGGGCAGATAGGGCTGTGCTTCCCCATGAACGTTTCTCGCCATCAGGGTGACCGGAGGAAAAACCCCGGGCACGGCGCAGGACGCCATAACGGCAGAGCGCACAAATACATTGGGTGAAGTGATTGCATTCAAAAGTCTGGAGCGCTGATGCGGCTCTGCCGGCGCTACCGTGATACTAATCTGGCGTCCGGTCTTTTCGTAGGCTTCCTGAAAAGTCAGATCCGGGATCAAACGCGCAACGATCTGCTCGAGATCACCGACATCGATCTGTGGATTGCTGCCAAAAAACATCCGGGAAAATGCGCTGGCTTCGCGCTCAGCCTCAAAGTGCACATTGGCCGGATCATAGAACCGCGTGAGCTCTTTGTCTGTATGCGTGCCCACGACACCCGCGACCAGGGATCCAGCACTGGCGCCAGAGATAACCCGCGGTAACAAATTTTGCTCAAGGAGCGTCTTAACTACCCCCAGATGATAAAAACCAAGAACCCCGCCACCGCTAAGCATTAAGGCGGAGCGGCCGAAGCAGATGTTTGCCCGGTAAAAGAAGTCCATTTTCTGCTGGATATCGATCTCTTCGACATCCAAATCGGCCAAGTAGCGCAAGGCATCGTCAATTTCGTCGATGTATTGCTCGATGAGCTGCTTGGTCCCGTGCTTTGCCCTTCGATAGAGGGAGCTGCGTCCCATGCCACCCATGTTGCCGTGGATGCCCTCATTGAGAGTAAAAAGAAGGCCCTGATAATCATTGCGCACGCGTAAACTGCGAAGGCGATCCAAACGCAAGCGAATCTGCGCGTAATCATACTGACGGCTTTGGTCGACGTTTCTCCATCGCTTGGCACCGCTAACTTCGTCATGCTGCTGAGCTGCCTCAGACCAGTCCTCATAACTGAGGGCTGCGTCCATGGTCTTTTCAATCTTTTTCAACTTCCGCGACGACATCCGTTCTCCCACTGCGCGAACATGTATAGGCGTAGCATAGCGCACCTTGGATCCCCAAAAACATTACCTAAAGTAACAAACTGACACGCACGTCGACCCTCACAGGCGAGAATTCTGGATGCATTTCGTCGCTCCAGACCCTACACTTTGGGACAACTATTGAATCTCCTTAGGTGATTTAGGTCATCTTTGAACTAATAAAAAAGGGATACTCCTGTGCGCGCTTACCTCGTCGCCGCTCTACTTTTACTGCTTATCTTGGGAGGCACTGCCACCTACGTTTTACAGCGTTTTTCTGCCATGGCCTCTGGGGACTACTCTGCTCCGCCGGTCACCATTGCAGCAGGCACCGCTGAATCAAGACCTTGGCGCGAAACCATCGATGCAGTGGGCACTGTCAGAGCTGCCCGGGGGATTTTGCTCACCGCTGAGACCACCGGCGACATTACCGCCATGCTCGTTCAGTCCGGGGATAGTGTTGAACCGGGCCAACCCCTAATGAGCATCGATGAAGAGTATGAGGTCGCCACGCGTCAACGTCTGGAAGCCAGACTGCTCTTGGCAGATCAGCTCTATCAACGCGACGCGCGCCTGATAAAGGAAAACTCAATCCCCCAAAGCCAACTGGATCAGTCAAGAGCAGACCTCCAATCGGCACAGGCAGAGCTTGCTGAAATCGATGCAGTGCTTAAGAACAAGCGTATCAGCGCACCCTTCTCAGGCCGTCTGGGTATTTTTCAGGTTCGTCTGGGCGACTATGTCGAGGCCGGTACCGCCTTGGTCACTCTTCAGGACGTTTCCAGCCTGGAGGTGGACTTTTCGGTTCCCGACCGCTACGCCCCGCTCATGCAGCCCGGTCTGAGTATCGCCCTACGAACAGCCGCTTTCCCGGATCAAAGCTTTACTGCCACGCTAAGAGCGGTCGATTCCCAAATTGATGAAAACACGCGAAATCTGCAGATTCGCGCTAGCCTCGATGAAGGACAAGGCTTGCTACCGGGAATGTTTGCCAGCCTTGTGATCGACCTCAATCGCGAAACTCTCCGCGTATTTGTACCCGAGACTGCGGTGAGCTATTCGCTTCAAGGTAATCTTGTCTACGTGATCGAGGAAGATGACGACGGCCTGTTCGTCAGTCCGCGTGTCGTGAAGACCGTCGCTGCCAACAACGGCGAAGTCGTTATCGTCAGTGGCGTAGAGGATGGGGAGCGCATCGTGATCGCCGGGCAAAACAAGCTTTATCGTGGCGCTCGGGTCCAAATTGATCCAGACGCAGGTATCTGAGCATGCGCTTCACAGATGTTTTTATCCAACGCCCAGTACTCTCTGTGGTGCTCAGCGCTTTTATCCTCATCGCCGGGCTCGCCTCCCTGGGGAAGATCACTCTGCGAGAGTTCCCGGAGTTGGAGCGGAGCATCATCTCGGTCACTACCGTTTACCCCGGCGCAAACTCAAGGACCATCCAGGGATTTGTCACTACCCCGCTGCAGGTAAACATCGCTGGCGCGAGGGGTGTCGAGTACATCACATCATCCAGTAATCCCGGAGTTTCATCGATACAGGTGCACGTGCGGCTTGGGGAGAACACCTCCAACGTGCTCACGGAAGTTATTGCTAAAGTAAACGAAGCGCGCGATGAGCTTCCGGATGATGTTCAGGATCCCGTCATCTCAACCACAGGAAGTGGTGACGCGATGATGTATCTCGCCTTTGTCAGCGAGCAAATGACGCCTTTTCAAGTGACTGACTATCTTCTGCGCAGCGTTCAACCTGAATTGGCCACCATAGAAGGCGTCGGTAAAGCCGGCATATTTGGCCGCTATCTCGCCATGCGTATTTGGCTGGACCCTGTACGCATGGCAGCACTGAACGTCACATCCAACGATGTCAACGCGGCGATCCGAAGGGACAACGTAATCAGCACCGCAGGCGCCACTGAGGGCGAGTGGATACGAGTCACCGTGGACGCTGTGACCGGGATGCGCACGGCGAAAGAGTTCCAATCGCTGGTCGTTCGTCAGGATGAAGACCGGCAGGTGAGACTGGGTGATGTCGCAGAAGTCGAGCTAGCCGCGGAGAACAATCAGTCGCGTCAGTTCACCAGTGGTCGAGACACGGTATTTATGTCCATCACCACGGCTCCAGATGCCAACCCACTTTCAGTCTCCGCTGCCGTCCACGACATTCTCCCCGCCATTGAAGCCAACCTTCCCGCTGACATGGAACTGATCATGGACTGGGACAGTTCAGTCGCCATTGATGACGCACTCCAGGAAGTCAGTAACACTCTGCTCGAAGCGGGAATTATTGTTATTCTGGTGATCTTTCTGTTTTTGGGTTCTTTCCGTGTGGTACTGATTCCACTCGTTGCGATACCACTTTCACTTATTGGCGTGGTGTTCATCATGCTGAGCATGGGGTTTTCGCTGAACCTTCTAACACTGCTTGCCATGGTAATCGCCATCGGCCTCGTCGTTGATGACGCTATCGTCGTGGTGGAAAACGTCCATCGGCATATCGAAGATGGTGCAACGCCTATGCAGGCCGCCATCGACGGGGCCAGAGAAGTCGCTCTACCCGTGATTGCCATGACCCTGACGCTTGCCGCTGTCTATGCCCCCATCGCCTTCATCGGCGGGCTCACCGGCGCGCTATTTAGCGAGTTTGCCCTCACGCTTGCAGGCGCCGTCCTCGTTTCCGGCGTGGTTGCGCTAACACTCAGTCCCATGATGGCTTCTCGCTTTTTGCAGGGGCACGAAGAACAGGGACGCTTTGCGGACATGCTGGATAACTTCTTCCACCGCATGAATCGTGGTTACCAGGGCATGCTCACGCACTGTCTGAACAATCGTGGCGCGGTACTGATGTTCACGGCCGGCATACTGCTCAGTCTGCCCGCCCTGTTTCTCGTTAGCCAAAGGGAACTGGCACCCGAGGAAGATACAAGCTCTCTCTACGTCGTAGGATCTGCCCCAAGCTATGCAAACCTCGATTACGTAAACGTCTTTCTGGACCAGGTCGTGGATATTTGGAAGGAGATTCCAGAGATTCAGGGGTCTTGGCAGGTCGCAGAGCCGGACAGTAACTTCGGCGGACTGAACATGACCAGCTGGAAGGAGCGAACCCGCACCCAGCAAGAAGTGCAACAGGAACTCCAAAGCAAGCTGGGAAACATCGCGGGCATGGAGCTCTTTAGCTTTGGTAACCCTCCCCTACCGGGTTCAGATTCCGGGCTTCCGCTTAGCTTCGTTGTCGCATCCACCGCGCCCTACGATGAGGTGGAACGGGTGGGCGAGGAACTCCTCAACGCCGCTCGACAATCTGGCATGTTTATTTTCGTCAGCCAGAGTCTCGATTTTAATCGGCCGGAAATCAGCGTCGACATTGATCGGGAATTAGCCTCGCGGCTGGGCATCTCGATGCAGGACATCGCCAATACCTTAGCGGTGATGCTAGGAGAAGCCGAGGTCAATCGATTCACCCGCGAGGGCCGCAGCTATAAAGTGATTCCTCAGGCAGGGAGAGACTTCCGTCTCACCCAATCAGAGCTCGAGAAATACTATCTACGCACAACAGGCGGAGACCTGGTGCCGCTATCCAGTGTTATTAGCCTTCAAACCCGAGTTGAACCCAATACGCTATCCCAGTATCAACAGCTTAACAGTACGACAATACAGGGCATGATGATGCCGCCAAACACCCTGGGTGATGGACTGAGCTTCCTTGAGCTTCAGTTGGCGGAAATAGCCCCTCGAGGATTCCGCGTCGGCTACACCGGGGCGTCGCGGCGCTATGTTCAGGAGAGTGCAACGTTCCCTATTCTGTTCGGCATGTCTCTACTACTTATATTTTTAGTACTTGCGGCACAGTTCAATAGCTTTCGCGATCCTCTCGTTGTGTTGGTGGCCGTCCCGCTATCAATTTTTGGCGCAATGTTGCCCATGGCGATGGGGCTGATGACGCTGAACATCTACACACAGATCGGACTACTGACACTCATTGGACTCATCGCGAAACACGGCATTCTCATTGTGGAATTTGCCAATCACCTTGTGCTCGAGGGAGCTGATCGGCGTAGCGCCGTGCTGGAGGCCGCGACTCTGCGTCTGCGTCCGATCCTAATGACGACATTCGCAACGGTGCTTGGCGTTTTACCTTTGGTGCTCGCGGCTGGACCCGGCGCCAATGCCCGCTTTGGTATCGGCCTGACCATTACCGCGGGCATGCTTATTGGAACTCTCTTCACGCTGTTTGTGCTACCGGTGTTCTATCTCCCGTTTAGAAACGAGGCTAAGACGGAAAACACGGCAGGCGAAGCGGTCCCACAAAACAGCTAAGGCGCTAGCCGGCCCTGAGCCCGAGCCCGAGCCCGAGCATGAGACGTGGAGCTGCGCAAGGACTTACTCCTTGGCGATGTCGTCCCTCGCTGCTGCTCGGTACTCTTCTACGAGATGGCGTTTGTAAAGTTTGCCGTTATCGAGGCGAGGCAGACTTTCGTTAAAGTCTATAGAGCGCGGAATCTTGATATGTGACAGTCTTTCGCGGAGCCACTCCATCAGTTCAATGGCAACCTCATCCGTAGCGTCGACCCAGTTCTGCGGCTGAACCACAGCCTTCACCTCCTCGCCAAATTCCTCGTGAGGAATACCGAATACGGCGACGTCAGCGACCTTGTCGTGGGTAATGAGCAGATTTTCGACCTCCTGTGGATAGATGTTGACGCCACCGCTAATAATCATGAAATGTTTGCGATCGGTTAGATACAAATAACCTTCTTCGTCCAAATAGCCGACGTCACCCGTGTTAGCCCAGCCTTCTTCGTTATAAGACGCGGCGGTTTTTTCGGGCTCTTTGTAGTACTCGAACGTCGCTTGAGAGCCGCTGAAGTAAATCGCACCGACCTCCCCCGCAGGTAACTCTCGGCCCTCATCGTCCACGATGTGCAGCTCTCCGAGCATCGCGCGTCCAACGGAACCTTTATGACTCAGCCATTGGGGTGAATCGATCAATGTGGCGCCAATAGACTCGCTCGCGGCGTAATACTCCACGATCACGGGGCCCCACCAATCAATCATTCTCTCTTTGGTCTCTATGGGACAGGGCGCTGCAGCGTGTATCGCAAATTGCATAGAGCTAAGGTCATACTTGTCGCGCATTTCCTCGGGCAACTTCAACATACGTACAAACATAATGGGAACCCACTGACTGTGCGTAACACGATGCTCTTCTATGAGTGCAAGTGCGCGCTCGGGATCAAACTGCTCCATGATCACCGTCGTGCCGCCCATGTACAGAGTAAGCATGTTGTAGTGCAGGGGCGCTGCGTGATAGAGCGGTGCTGGCGACAGGTATACGGTTTCTTCACCAAATCCGAAAGCTGCGCCCAAGGTCCCTGCGAGAAAATGCGGAGCGTGCATATCATCCGAATCAGGGGGCACAAAAACTCCCTTAGGCTGCCCCGTAGTGCCCGACGAATACAGCATCGGAACTCCGTTCGCCTGATCCTCCACAGCCGTGGTTGGCTGCGCGTCAGTGGCCTCTTCCCAAGATTCAAAGTCGTCGCGTACACCACCGACCATAAACTGGTGATGAACCCCCGCAGCACTCTCCGTCGCAGCGATAGCCACCGACGCCACCTTGGGCGACGCAATAAAAAGTTTCGCCTCGCAGTTACTAAGAATGTAGGCAGTCTCTTCCGCCTTAAGGTGACTGCTGATGGCGGTGAAAATTATGCCCGCCCGCTGAGCGCCCCAGCAAATCTCCAAATACTCCCGGCGATTCTCCATCATCAAGGCAATGTGGTCGCCTGAATTCAAACCCAAAGATCGGAACAACTGCGCCGCCTGGTTCGACCGTTCGTCTAACTCCCGATAGGTGACCATCTTGTCACCGCCTCCCAATGCATCGGCCACAATGATGGCAGGCTTATGGGGATAGACTTTGGCGGTTTCGCTGGGATGTGGCATCCGGGGCTCCTGGAAGTTGTTATTCGACTATCTAAAGATACTATAGAATAGTGGCGCTCTCAGGTACTCTCCTTCGCTCTAATTACGGACTCGTTCAAGCAACCCCTTCACAGCTTATATGTAGGTTAGAAACGTGGAAGTAGTCGCAAACATCACCCCCTCAGCGCTTCGCGAAAAAATACGCAGCGGGGAGTTTTCGGACAATACATCAGGCCTTGCGCCCGGTTTCGTGCAGTGCAACATCGTTATTCTGCCGTCCCAGTGGGCCGCTGATTTCCTGCGTTTTTGTCAGGCGAATCCGCGCCCCTGCCCTCTCATTGCCTGCAGCTCTTCGCCGGGTGACACGGGGCTGGCAAAACTCGGTAATATTGATATTCGACGAGACATACCTTCCTATCGAGTGTTTCGCGATGGCGTTTTTGATGTCGAGTGCGGTGACATCATGGATCTGTGGACTGAGGATCTCGTGACCTTCGCCTTGGGCTGCTCCTTCTCTTTCGAAGAGGCGCTTATGGAGGCCGGACTGGACGTACGCAACATCAGTGAAAAGGTCAACGTGCCAATGTTTCGAAGCAACATTCCCTGCGAGTCCGCAGGACCCTTTTCGGGAGATATGGTGGTAAGCATGCGGCCATTTCTCCCTGCTGATGCTATCCGTGCAATACAGGTGTGCAGTCGTTTCCCCGCCGTACACGGTGCGCCAGTGCACCTCGGTGATCCCGGCGCAATTGGCATTGCGGACATCAACGCTCCGGATTACGGTGACCCGGTGAATATTCGAACTGGGGAGTTACCTCTATTTTGGGCCTGCGGTGTCACACCTCAGGTGGCACTGGAAAACGCGGCGCCCCCATTTGCGATTACTCACAGTCCGGGCTGCATGTTGGTGACAGACATGCGCAATGCTGAACTGGCTATTCTCTAAGTGATGCGCAAGACCACGCAGATATTGAAGAATGACAAGCTGCAGGAGCGTACAACGTGTTATTGAACTGCGATTTGGGTGAAAGCTTTGGCAGCTGGCGTATGGGTCTGGACGAGGAGGTTATGCCCTTCCTCGACCAAGCCAATGTCGCCTGTGGTTTTCACGGCGGCGACCCTCTAACTATGGAGAGGACACTTAAGTTGGCTGCGGAGCATGGCGTGTCTGTGGGCGCTCATCCCGCCTATCCAGATCTCGTCGGCTTTGGCAGACGGAGCATGGCCCTATCCGCTGACGAGCTCCGCAGCACCCTCCTTTACCAAATTGCCGCGATCGATGGTATGGCTAAAACCCTGGGTGTGGACCTGCAGTATGTGAAGCCCCACGGCGCCCTCTACAACGACATGATGGCAAACTCCGAAGTTCGCAATACCGTAATGCAATCGGTAGCGGCTTATGCAAAGCCGCTGACACTCATGCTTCAGGCCACCACTGAAGCCCAAAGCCATCGGTCAGAGGCCTCCTCCTTGAATCTTCCGCTGTACTTCGAAGCTTTTGCAGACCGATGCTACGACGATGACGGTCGTCTGCTCTCAAGACGCAAACCCGGAGCCGTCCACGATCGAGACCGTATGCTCGCCCAGGTCGAGCAACTGGCACGCCAATCCACGGTTACCACGGTATCTGGAGAAACGCTGACGCTTCAGGTAGACAGTTTGTGCGTCCATGGTGACAACGCCGAAGGTGTAAACGCCATCCGAGAGATTCGACAGTTACTTGCCGATGACTGACCTTCGGATCGAGTGTGCAGGAGAGGCAGCGCTCATTGTCTACCTGGGCAGCGAGAGCTCCCCGGCAGTCGCCGCCAGGGTACAGGCCCTTGGGGATGCCCTGCGTCCCGCATTAGCATCGGCATTGGTGGACCTGATTCCTTCCTACGCCTCACTGCTCGTCTTGTTTGACCCACTAAAAAGCGACCGCTACCACGTGAGTCAATGCATTAGAGCCTGCATACCTGATCTTGCAACGGGCACAACCAACAGCGGCCGGCTCGTGGAGATTCCCGTCTACTACTCGACCGAAAGTGGTGAGGACCTTCAATCTCTTGCCGACAGTAAAGGTTTGTCCGTGGCAGAGGTGATCGACATTCACAGTCACCAGGAGTATCGCGTCTATGCCATAGGCTTTGCACCGGGCTTTGCGTATCTGGGCGACGTCGATTCACGCATAGCGGCTCCCCGGCTACGCACGCCGCGCCAGAAGGTGCCCAGGGGCGCTGTGGCCATTGCTGACCGGCAAACAGCGGTGTACCCAGCGGTTTCACCTGGTGGCTGGAACCTGATTGGTCGCTCACCCCAAAGAATGTTCGATCCGGAAGCGACAGAACCTATGCCCGTGCACGTGGGTGACCGCGTGCGATTCAGACCCATTGACCGATCAGCCTTCCTAAAGGCTGGGGGCGAGCTTTGAGCAGCTTAAAAGTGCTACAGCCCGGACTCCTGAGCCTGCTGCAGGATCGGGGCCGTTTCGCGCAGGCGGCCATAGGCCTGACAACCGGCGGCCCCATGGACGCCCTGGCTGCATCCCTTGCGAATCGCCTTCTCCAGAACGCGCCTAACGCTACGCTGATCGAGGCTAGTTTTGGCGGTCTCTGCCTTCGTGCCAACGAAGACGTGCAGATAGCGGTAACCGGAGCCTCCCTCCCTCTTAGCGTTAACGGGGAAGAAAAAGCCCTCTGGTCGGTGATCGATCTTGCAGCGGGAGATGAGCTCAGTCTTGGTTACAGCACTACCGGCTGTCGCAGCTACGTTGCGGTGCGCGGTGGCTTGGCCATTCCCGAGAGCTTTGGCAGCAGTTCCACCGTTGTTCGTGAAGGTATCGGGGGCCTGAACGGCGGGCGGCTTGCTGCTGGGGATACGCTCCCCATCCATCCAAGCGACGCCGTTCTGCGCTTGTGGCTACCCCCTGAGATGCGTCCAAAGTACCACCATCGTGCAACGGTACGAGTGATCCCAGGGTATCAGCACAAGCATTTCCCCCGCCTTGAGCAAAGGCGCTTTTTTGATAGTGACTACACGGTCACGGATCGCAGCGACCGTATGGGCTACCGGCTGGAGGGCCCGGTAATCAACTGTGAGATCGAGGGCATTCTGTCCGAAGGCATTGCTCCTGGCGCGATTCAGATCCCTGCCGACGGTCAACCCATCGTTTTGCTTAACGATCGACAAACCATCGGCGGGTATCCAAAGATTGGTTGCGCTCTGTCTCTAGATTGCGCAGCGCTCGCGCAGTTGCGTCCGGGAGACACAGTGACCTTCACCGCCATCTCTGAACACAGCGCCCACAACGCACTACATCTCGCGCATGTGTTTGATCGCTCCCGAACACCGGAGCCTGCACCACAATGAACCTCAGCGAACTGACCGAATCAATGGAGCAACTGCTGGTTGAGCGCAACCTTCGGCGCATGGCGGAGCTGAGACCCGCCTTGGAATCAGGTTATGTGCTGCGCGCGGGAAGGCTGTTGGCAGATGCTGATTCAGTGCTAATAGGCACGGGATTTCCTGTATTAGAAACCTTCGAAACCGACGGCCCTCTCGGAGCTATCGCCCTGTACAAAGCACTGGAGCAACTTGGAAAAAAGTGCCATCTGGCCTGCGCTGATCCGTTGGCGGGTGCCCTTGATCAGGATTTCGAAGTCTTGAAGCTACAAGCTTTTGACCTTGATTCGGCGCGCAGGGAAGCCGAGTCAATGCTCGCTACACTCAAACCCGATGTTGTGGTTTCTATAGAGCGGCCGGGACTTGCAGAAGACAATCGTTACTACAATATGCGCGGTGAGGATATTTCGATCCGCTGCGCCATATTTGATTACTATTTGACTCTTTCACCGGGGTCCAGCGTTGCCATTGGTGATGGTGGCAACGAAATAGGCATGGGCAAACTTCAGGCCGAAGTTAGCGCCCTGGACATCCACGGGGCGGCAACAAGCTGCGATGAGCTTCTCATTGCGGATGTCTCCAACTGGGGAGCCTACGCCTTGGTCGCGATACTTGAAGCACTGACGCACACACGACTGCTCGCGTCGGTAGAGCACCATGAAACGCTCCGCTATTTGTCAGAGCGCGGCAGCATAGATGGTGTCACGCGAGAGAACACGCTTACAGAAGACGGCCTGCCAGCGTCAGCTGGAGCAGACTTACTTGGCCAACTCCAGCAACGACTGGATGAGTATGATCCTTCCCAGGAGAACGAAAAGGTATGAATCAGGTTTATCTCAATGGGCAGTTTATGCCGATGAGCGAGGCGAAAATCTCGCCTATGGATCGGGGCTTCCTTTTTGGTGACGGAATTTACGAGGTCATCCCGGTTTACAGTGGCCAGAGCGTCGGACTGGGGCCACATTTGTCGCGCATGCAAGAAGGCCTGGATGCGATTGAGCTGTCAATGACGGTAGAGCACGACGAGTGGCGGAGTATCGTTAACGAGCTCGCCGACTCAAATGAGGGTGACAATCTCGGTATCTACATTCAAATCAGCCGGGGTGCTGATAACAAGCGAAATCACGCCATGCCCGTAGGCATTGAGGCCACCCGTTTTGCATTCGCATTTGAAATCCCACCGCCACCTGCAGCAGACAAAAACCTGGCCAAGCGCTACGAGGTTTCTGCAACGCGGGATCTGCGCTGGCAGCGCTGTAATATCAAGTCCACCTCTTTACTGGGTAACGTCATGCACTACCAGCATGGCCATTCAAAGGGTCATCATGAGACGCTGCTTTTCAATGCCAATGATGAGCTCACCGAGGCTGCTGCTTGTAATGTATTCATTGTGAAAGATGGTGTTATCTCCACCCCGCTTCTGGATCATCAGAAGCTGCCGGGCATCACGCGCCTGATGCTTCTGGACATGCTGCGAAAGCACTCTCCCCGAACCGTTGAAGAGCGCGTCATCACACGGGAAGAAGTCGATAGTGCGGACGAAGTTTGGCTCACCAGCTCCAGCAAGGAAGTAGCGCCGGTAGTCGCGATTGAGGGCGTCCCGGTTGGGTCCGGTGATGTGGGCGATGTGTGGCTCGAAGCAGAGTCTCTGTTCAGCCAGCACCGCTACGAGTACTAGCGTGGCGCGACCAACGCTCGCCAGAGTTTTCCCGCAGAACATTCGCCACAATCTAGGCCTCGTTCGCGACAAGGCGACTGCGGCTCGCGTGATGGCCTGCGTTAAGGCTGATGCCTACGGGCATGGTCTGGTTACCGTCAGCCAGGCTTTACACGATGTTGCGGACGGGTTTGCCGTGGCGTGTATAGAAGAAGCTCTAATTCTTCGTAAGCACGACATTACGAAGCCTATCTTGATGCTCGAAGGGCCCCAAAGCGCTGATGAAATTGCGGAGGCATCGAGCCAAAACCTCACTCTTTGTATCAACGAGTGGCACCAGCTGGAATGGTTAGAACAGGCCGGACTGAACTCCCCCCTCTCCTGCTGGCTAAAAGTTGACACCGGCATGCATCGCCTTGGGTTTGCTCCCGACGTAACAGCAGAAGCCATTGAAAGACTTCTGCCACAAATCAAACACTCCGAGTTTGTTGTCTGTACACATTTTTCCAGTGCAGATTTGCCAGAGGATAACGGCATCAGTAAACAGCTCGATGTGTTCGATAGGTCTGTAGGTGAGCAGGGCTATGCTCAGAGCACTGCAAACTCCGCTGCAATTTTTCGTGCGCCTGAAAGCCACCGCGACTGGGTTCGCCCGGGCTATATGCTCTACGGCGGTTCGCCGATAGCCGAGTCCACCGCTGACGATCTTGGTCTCAAGCCTGCCATGGAATTCAGCGCCCAGGTCATTAGCATTCGGGAAGTGCCGACCGGCGAGCGCGTTGGCTATTGCGGACGCTGGCAAGCCCAACGCCCGTCCCGCATCGCGACCATTGCAGCCGGCTACGGCGACGGCTACCCACGTCATGCCCCTGACGGTACACCGGTTTTCATCGACGGTGCTTCCCTGCCGCTGGCAGGCAGAGTATCCATGGACATGATTACCGTTGATGTCACGGAACACCCAGGCGTTAAGATCGGATCTAAAGCCGTACTCTGGGGCGATGTGCCAGCCGTTGATGCTCTGGCGGACCATGCAGATAGTATTGGCTACGAGTTGCTGGCCGGCATGCCCAAGCGCGTGCCGCGCATCGTTGAGCCTTAGACACTGTAAAAGTGTGCTATCACGAGTGCTCTCGGATAAACTACCGAGCACACTATGACCGGTTGACGCCAAACCTTGGAAGTAACAAAAGATCTCAAGAAAGCCTCTCAGGACCTCAGTGACCATCCAGAAGCCCTCCGCGACGGCAGCCTCCTCGCAGCAGTAGATTTGGGCAGCAACTCCTTCCATCTCCTCATAGCGCGTATCGAGCATGGAGAGATTCGTCCCACCCAAGCCCTGTCAGAAAAGGTTCAACTTGCCGCGGGGCTAGACGGAGACACACTTTCCAAAGACGCCATCAATCGGGGCCTCGAGTGCCTGAGCCGCTTTGCGCAACTACTCCAGAGTGTAGAGCCCCAACGTATTCGAGTCGTAGGCACAAATGCCTTGCGTCGCGCTCGGAACCGACGAAAGTTCACAGAGCCCGCACGACGAATTCTCGGCGCCCCTATCGACGTGATATACGGACGCGAAGAAGCCCGCCTGGTTTATTTGGGCGTTGCACACACTCTTGCCGATGACACCCAATCTCGTTTGGTCGTGGATATTGGTGGAGGAAGTACTGAGTTTGCTATTGGCGAGCGCTTCGAGCCCCGGAGGCTAGAGAGCCTGCAACTCGGCTGCGTGACCTATGCCAAAGACTGCTTTAAAGATGGCATGCTCAGCAAGTCGAACTACAAGTCAGCCTATGACCGTGCCTGTGTAGAGGTCTCACATATCCGCAAGCAGTTTCGCAGTAAGCACTGGGTCGAGGCCGTGGGTTCCTCAGGCACTCTTCAAGCGATAGAAGGCATTCTCCTTGCCCAGGATTGGGCTGAGGGAAATATCACGCGCAAGGGGCTTACCCGCATGCGAAAGGCCTTACTCGATTTCAAGTACATGGACGACATCAATCTTCAAGGATTGACGGATGCCCGGCGCTCGGTGATCGCATCGGGTGTGGCCATTACCGAGGCAATTTTTGATGTGTTGGACATAGATGAAATGCGAAGTTCCCGCGGCGCTCTGCGCGAGGGCGTTGTCTATGACCTCGTAGGACGTCTCAGTCATGAAGATGTGCGCGAAAGAAGCATCGTCGCATTAATGCAGCGTTATCACGTCGACGAGGAGTCCTCGCAGATCGTTGCACGTCGCGCTCGTATGTTGTTTGACGCAACCTACAAAGCTTGGGACCTCGCCGCTAGCGACCGGGAGCTCTTGATCTGGGCAGCGTTGTCCCAGGAAATCGGAAAAGCCATAGCGCACAAACATTACCATCGCCACGGAGCTTACCTGCTTCGCAATTCTGACCTACCTGGGTTTCCGCAACACGAGCAGGAAGACATGGCGATCCTGGTGGAAGGCCAGCATGGCAAACTTCGTCAGGAGCTCTTTGGAGACAGCGATGGTGCCACGCTCCTAAGGCTACAGAGACTGGTTGCCCTTTTACGTCTGGCAACGTTGTTCAAATACGTCGAGCCGCTGGAGCAGTTACCAGACTTTGCCATTAAAGCTTCTGCGGAAGGCTTGAGCCTTGATTTTCCCGATGACTGGCTGGAGCAACATCCCTTGACCGCGCAGGAGCTGGTGCAGCAGCGGAGTGTTTTTAAACGTATGGATCTTCGCTTGGAGGTAAACTGACGCCGCTCTCAAATGCGGCCGACCTTAGAGATTTACCCAGCTATTAAGGGCACGAAGTCTGAAGTCTGTGCTGTCGAAGCGAAGGATCACTGAATCGGATAGAAGCTCTCTTACCTCTACCCCTCGCGTGCGCTGTCCCCGAGTCAAGATGTCGCCGTTGATCGTTACGGTGGAGCGTCCCAAGCTACTGTAGTCATGACTGGAATACATCAGGGTCGGGACTCTGTCCTTGAACTGTTTGGTGAGATCTTCAAGAAGCGGCGTAGGGTGCGGTTCCAAGCCGCTGTTGGCAGCCTCCGCCCGGATCTCCCTAAGCACCTGCTCCACATCTATCTCACTTTCTGTAATAACCGATGAGGCGGTAACAGCGGGTAAGGCTCCCGCCGCCTCTGACCCTTCCTCGATTGGCTCACTACTGCGATTGACAGTGAGCTCAGTCTCATTGGCCAAGGGCTCTGCCTCAATGGCTAAAGCCTCGGCAGGTTGAGAATACAAGGCCGCAACCGCGGCGGTGCGCTCTTCGGATGCGGGCTCGATCCCGCTGAGACTGTCGGCGGGTATAGCCTGGGCAGGCATCTGTGCCTGCTGCGCCCTCGCAGCCGTCGGCAGTCTGCGAGAAGGAGTTGACATGTCATCTGATTGTGCGGATTTGACGGTGTCAAAGCTCACCGCGGTCGTAGTCTGGGGTGTGGTCTTAGCTGCGGGTGAGTGTTCTGGAACTGTGCGAAACAGCACAAACATTGCGGCGAGCAGACAAACAAGTAAGGCCCACAATGCGGCCCAGGTCATCCAGCGGGTACTCCCGGAACTGCCCGGTGTTAACTCCTGCGAAAGAATCGTAGGCGCGGGGCTAGCCTGCTCACGTTTCTCGCGCTCTGCGCGGCTGAGCGCATCAAGTATCAGTGACATCGATAGGCACCCTTTGGTGGAACCGCGCTATAAACCTTCGCCGTCATGAGCTCGCCGACCCCGCCTGAATGCGTGCTCTAGCCCAGGCTTGCGCCTCGGAAAAGCCAAGATCGTCTCCCACGGCCAGCGACAAGGCGCGCAGTGTGTTCTCCCCTAGAACCCCATCGGCACGGAGACCGTGTTGCTGCTGAAACAGCTTCACTCGAGACTCCAGACGGCTATCGAACAACGAGTCCGTCAATGGCTGTGCTTGCCCATCAAGCCGCGCGAAAAGCATGGCCACGCGACCTACGTCATCCCCGCTATCGCCAAGCTCCAGAGTGCGCTCCACAGCCATAGATGGGCGCCACAGCTGCCAAACTGTGCCGGTCCATAGAGGCGCCAGCACCTGGAGTGGAACCTCTTGCGCGCCCTGAGCCGTTCCTAACAACGCCCTATCGCCTTCAATGCCCAACAGCAGCGCCCTTCCCTCGAACCGCCGCTCATCCAAAAGCCCCAAGAGTGCTGGACGACCCTCTGCAAGCATTTGATTCCAACTCTCCATCTCACGCTGCTCGCAGCGCAGATTATTGAGGAAAGTAGCGCAGGGGTTCGCGAGCATCGGCTGGAGAGTGCCGTAGAGAGAACCGAGTGCTTGCGCCCCGGCCAAAGGAGTCATTCGCCAAGCATCTACCTCGGCAATGGTTGGTCCTTCCATCTCGATCACCATTGCGTCGCCTGGGGCATTCATATTCTCTGCGAGCGTGCCAGGCGACTCGGTGTTCTCAACAGCAAGCTCACGGGTCTGGGCTAGGCGTTCCACGTGACTTTGCATATCCAGCAACCACCAAAGGACCACGCCAACAGTAAGCAGGACCGCTGCCGCGAACAGCCAAAGTCGCTTCTGATTCCCGCGGGTAACAGACTCCGCTCCATTATTGCTCCCGAACACTTCTTTAACCGCCTGGTTCAGAAGACCTCGATCGAGGCGGTCGCTATCTCGGCCATAGGCACCAAGGAGCATGCGATCGCAGATCAGATTGATGAGTCTGGGTACGCCGCGGCTTTCCTTGTGAATCGCCCGCACCAACGCCAAAGGAAACAGCTCGCGTCCCGCTGGCATGCCGCCAACGTGCAAGCGATGCCGGATGTAAGCGGCAGTTTCGTCGGCGGTAAGAGGCTGGAGCTCAAAGCGGGCAGTTATTCGCTGATTCAGCTGCCGCAGTTCTGGCCTCGCGAGTTTTGCCGCCAATTCTGGTTGTCCGATGAGAATAATATGCAGAAGTTTCTCGTCGCTGGTCTCCAGGTTGGTGAGTAGGCGAATCTGCTCGAGCACGTCGAAGCTTAAGTGCTGCGCCTCGTCGATCATGAGCACCGTCTTACGGCCCTTCCCGTGATTGTCGAGAAGAAATCCATGGAGAGCATCGGTAAGCTCTTTCAGTCCCGGCGAAGCACTATCAAAGCTTATGCCCAGCTCTTCACATACCGTGGCCAGCATGTCTATTGAATCAAGCGCCGGGTTGAGCACAATCGCGATGTCCGCATTCTCCGGCAATTGCTCAATAAGGCAGCGGTTAATCGTGGTCTTACCCGTACCAACTTCGCCCGTGAGCAAAATAAAGCCGCCGCCCGCCCCCACGCCATAGAGTAGGTGCGCCAGCGCGTCACGATGTCGAGGACTCATGTACAGGTATCGCGGATTAACCGCGATGGAGAAAGGCGCTTCGCTTAGACCAAAATACTGGTAGTACATACCGAGCTCTGTGAGGTGCGGATCGTCGCCGGAAACCGGATCCGCATTATGCAGTATCTGGAGAAGAGACTGTTACTTTGGCATCCTCAACCTGCTGTTTCACATCCTTTTCGCGGACACTTTCAGCATCATCGCCAGCATCTGCATCGGCTAAGAGTTCAAGCGCTTCATCACACCAGGACAAATATTGTTTGCCTCCACTGATGCCACCGATCAGCGCTAGATACACACCCTTTCGGCGGAGAGGCAGTGACTTGGGATCATCGTAGTGGCGGCGCCTGATACGCTCGTACAAATACAGGCGTTTCATCATGGCGTCACGGCGCTCAAGTAAACGAGTGCGAAGGTATTCGATATTTGTCTCCGACAGGTTATAGAGCTTGATATAGAGCTCATCTTTGGTCTCCTGCAAACGCATTCGGTCCTTGGTGAGCACCCATTGATCAAGGGCTTCGCGACCCAGGTCCGTCAGGGCATAAAGGATTCTGTCGGGGCGGCCTTTCTGGCTTTCGGTGCGCCGCGTAACCCACGCGAACTCACTGAGCTTCCCAAGCTCGCGGTAGATCTGCTGGTGAGACGCGTGCCAGAAAAACCCTAGAGACTTATCGAAGGCCCCCGCGAGATCGTATCCCGAGAGCTCGTCTTCAATTAGCGCAGTCATAATCGCGTAACGCAGCGCCATAGGGTCTCCTGGGTAAAAGTAGCGGCTGCGTGATTGTGCACCTAAGCGCCTCCTTATGCAAAATGTTGCATAGATAATCAACTTCCCTTAGTCTGCGCTACGCATTTTCACGATTACCGTCTTTTTAAAAAGGAAACTCTCATGGCATTGCCTGAAACACTCTCTTCTCGTCTTCGTTTGCCGGCTGTCGCAGCGCCGCTATTTATTATTTCTAATCCTGATCTGGTGATTGAGCAGTGCAAAGCCGGCATTGTCGGATCATTCCCGTCTCTCAACGCTCGTCCTCTGGAAGAGCTGGATCGATGGTTGGACCGAATCACAACGGAGCTTGCTGAATATGATGCAGCGAATCCAGATGCTCCCTCTGCACCCTATGCCGTAAACCTCATCGTGCACGGATCGAACAATCGTCTGCAGGAAGACCTCGAGATGTGTGTGAAGTACAAGGTTCCCGTGGTCATCACGTCCCTTGGCGCAAAAGAATTCGTAAACGATGCTATTCACTCTTATGGCGGCATCGTTCTCCACGACATTATCAACAATCGATTTGCAAAGAAGGCGGTCGAGAAAGGCGCCGACGGGCTCATCGCCGTGGCAGCTGGCGCTGGAGGACATGCAGGCACTCTTTCACCATTTGCTCTAGTTCAGGAGATTCGCGAGTGGTTTGAAGGCCCTCTTCTGCTTTCTGGCTCCATCGCGAATGGCGACGCAATCCTCAGTGCCCAAGCGATGGGCGCAGACCTTGGCTATATCGGTTCCGCTTTTATCGCCACTGAAGAGGCGAATGCAGAGGAGTCTTATAAGCAGGCCATCGTCGACTACAACTCGTCAGACATTATCTACAGCAACCTGTTTACGGGAGTTCACGGAAACTACCTGGCTCCGTCTGTCGAAGCAGCTGGTCTGGATCCAAACAACCTTCCGGAAAGTGACCCATCTGCGATGGACTTCGGTTCTGGCGGCAACACTGACGCAAAGGCCTGGAAGAACATTTGGGGCTGTGGCCAGGGCATCGGCGCGGTGAAGAGTGTCGGCTCCACGGCCGCATTGGTAGAGCGCTTAAGAGTGGAATACGCCGCTGCCCGCGCCAGATTGTTGGACGCAGCCTGAACAAAGCAGTTGAGAGGGGAACCTATTCCCCTCTCAACTGCCAAAGAGGTAGTTGATTGGAGAAAACTCATGCCTCGTCACACCGCGCAATCGTCGCTGTTAAAAAATCTCACCCCCCTGCTCGCCATCGCCGGTTTCACAGCCATGATGATGCAAGGGATCGTTGCCCAAGCTGAGGAGCGGACAGCCAGCTTTGCCGGCGGATGCTTTTGGTGCGTAGAGTCTGACTTCGCGAAATTGAATGGTGTCATAGACGTAGTTTCAGGTTTTACGGGCGGAACCCTGCAAAACCCCACCTACCGAGGCAATCACGAAGGTCACTACGAAGCGGCCGAAGTTACTTACGACAGCGAACAGATCAGCTATGAAGAGCTACTGGTCCACTTCTGGCGCACCGTCGATCCTCTGGATGCGGGTGGACAGTTCTGCGATCGCGGCTTTAGCTACAAAACAGCCGTATTTGTCGGCAACGACGAAGAACGACAAGCCGCCGAGAGAACCCTCGCCGAGGTAGACGCACTGTTCCCCAAAGATCCTGTCGCTACGGTCATCCTTCCTGCCGGACGTTTTTGGCCGGTGGAGGAGTATCATCAGGACTACGCTGAGAAAAACCCTCTTCGCTACAAGTACTACCGATCCAGCTGCGGCCGAGACAAGCGTGTAAAAGCCTTGTGGGGCGATAAGGACTGGGGATTGAACACCGCGGCTTCACCACACTAATCCTATGCCTCTTTCGTCTCCTTCACAGATATCAACGAACGCAATATCGGCTCAGCCCATCGCAAACGTTCCATGAAGATTTGAAGTCACGACGCGATCTTCGCGATACTTGGTAGGGCGCAGCGCCTTCAAGCAAAGCGCCCGCTGCGATGGACTACTCGTTCTTTCGGAGCGAAAGCAGCCCGAGCGGCGAATTAATCAGGATTCACTCGTCTATGTATAAGTCCATTCAACTTCTTTTTGTTACCGCGATGCTGTCAGCTTGTAATAATGAAGGGCCGCAAGGTACAGACACCTCAATTGACGCAGAGGCGGTAGGTTTGCGCTCCGGCGTAGACATTCAGGGCATGAATCAAACCGCTAGGCCGCAAGATGATTTTTTTGAATATGCCAATGGGACATGGCTGGCAGAAACCGAAATCCCTGGTGAGGAGATAGGCTGGGGCGGATACATGACGCTTAGAAAAGAGGCCCTTGAACAATCGCGTGCCATTGTGGAGGAGCTTCTGGAACAGGGGTCCGATCTTCCTCACGCCCAGATGCTCATGGACTTTTATAGCGCATGGATGAACGAGGATCTGGTGGAGAGCCTAGGCGTCAAACCGTTAGCCGACGACCTAAAGCAAATCGACGCCCTCAAAACTCATGAACAGGTCATTGCCTACCTTGCGGACATGAATGCAGCAGGACTCGATGGCCCGTTTAATTTCTCCGTTGGGCAAGACGCCAAGGACTCAACGCTCTACGTTGTCAATTTCACACAGTCCGGCCTAGGCTTGCCCAACAGAGACTTTTACTTTGATAAGAGCGAACGGGGCGAAGAATTAATTAGAGCGTACAAATCTTATGTGAATAAGCTTCTAAGTCTCGCTGGTGCCAAATCCCCAGCACAAGCAACAGAGCTAAGCTTCGCGCTAGAAACAGCCCTTGCTGAGCATCAATGGGACAAGGTAAAGAACCGGGAGCGTGAGCTGACCTATAACCCTATAGAGCACGATTCCCTTGCTAGAATGTTAGCGAACGTATCCTTTGAGCGCTTTCTAGAAGGCATTGGCGTACCTGCTCAGCCTTATTACGTTGTTCGACAACCTTCGTACTTTGAAGCGCTGAATACGCTTTTTAGAGAACACAGTGTTGAGAGCTGGAAAGCATATCTCGCCTCTCGCTTGCTCACCGCCTACGCGCCCTATCTATCATCGGATTTTGTGACCGCACGATTCAATTATCAGAAAACTGTTTTTGGCCGCGAGGAACAGGTAGAACGTTGGAGAAAAGCGATAAGCTCTATCAACAGTAACATCGGAGAAACGCTGGGACAGCTCTATGTTGAAAAGCACTTCTCCTCCGATGCGAAAGAGAAAATGAACGAGATGGTGGCTTACCTGATCAAAGCCTATGAAGACAGTATCCGCAATCTCGACTGGATGGGCGAGGAAACACGGCAAAAAGCGCTGCTTAAGCTATCAAAATTCACACCCAAAATCGGCTACCCCGATAAGTGGGAAGACTACAGTGCGCTTATCGTGGCTTCGGATGACCTCTTGGGAAACATCAAGCGCGCTCGAATCTTCAGCCATAACGAGAACGTGGACCAATTAGGAAAACCTATAGACAAGAACAAATGGTTCATGGCTCCGCAATCTGTGAATGCTTATTACAACCCTGGACTGAACGAAATTGTCTTCCCCGCGGCTTATCTCCAACCCCCGAACTATGACGCGGGTGTCGACGACGCATTTAACTACGGTGCCATCGGCGTGACCATCGGACACGAGATTGGACATGGCTTTGACGATCAGGGAAGCAAGCTAGACGGTGACGGTAACCTGATATCGTGGTGGACCGAGCAGGATCGCAGTGAGTTCGAAAAACGGACGCGCGGTCTAGTCACTCAATTTAGTGCTTACGAAGTAAGTCCGGGGCTTACTGTCAATGGCGAACTGACGCTCGGAGAAAATATAGGCGACCTGGGCGGCACAGCGATCGCTTTAAAAGCATACCGGATGTCTCTTGAGGGGAAGAACGCTCCTGTCATCGATGGTTTTACGGGGGAAGAGAGATTCTTCTTGGGTGGAGCACAATCAAGCCGAGTGAAATGGCGCGAGCAGTTTCTAGAGTATCTTATCAAGAACGATCCCCACGCCCCCGATAAAGCACGGGTCAACGGCGTACTCTCGAATCTGCCAGATTTCTACCGAGTCTTCGACGTAAAAGAAAGCGACGGACTCTACATCGCACCAAAAAAAAGAGTGTCAATCTGGTAGCAGCTACACAGATCATAGCTTTTACTGGCATGCAGACAGCGGCGTTTCTCCAGAGATAATGCGGCAGAGAGTATCATCGGGTGCAACTTACTCTGACTAGCTGCCACGCGCTAGACAGAGCCCCCATCCTCGAGCGTTGCTACAACAGGTCCTTGAAACAAAGCCCCGAACCGCGTTTAGCGATGTGTGCGAGCAATAGCTCTGCGGTAGCCATCGCATCACCAAGGGCATTGTGAACATTGTGAGTAGTAAGTCCGTAACGTTCTCGGCATGCCCCGAGGCGCAGAGCTCCCTGCGCGATGGGCTGCTCCTTTCGCTGCAAAAGCCGCTGTTCCAGTAACAAGGTGTCAATAGTCGGTAATAATAAAGGCGTCCCAAACACCTCTTTGGACGCCCGATCCAGAAATGCGGTGTCCAATGCCGCATTATGGAAGACTAAGATGCAGCCAGCCGAAGCCTCCAGCAGAGCCTTCAAAGCCGCTTTCACATCATCGGCTTCCTGGAGTTCGCAATCCCGTAACTGATGAATAACCGCGCTCTGCCCCACGGAGTGCTGGTTACGAATAAGCGTGTGGCACGCGCTACCTAGAGCGATCTCCCCCTGAGTTACGCGTACCCAGCCGAGGCTCAGCAGTTCATCCTCCTTGGGATTCAGCCCCGACATCTCTGCGTCGCAAACCAGAAAGCTAAGCTCTCGAGTGGCCGTTGTATTCGATGGCAGGGACGCTGCCCAGGCTTTGGCTATTGAGTCAGGTAAATCAGTACGGCGAGACCAACGCCACCGCCGAAGCTTTAGCCTTAACATCAGGCCATGCCGGCTCGATAGTTCTGACGAATCGATGCCTGCGCTTCATCAATAATAGTAAACGCGTCGCGCAGCTGCTCTTTTGCCAGACGCGGTAAGGCTCGGGGACTTATGTAGTTGTCTACAGCATCGCCGCGCTGTATCTGAGCGCATTGATGATCCATCCGAAGTCCTTGAATAAAGTGCAATGCATCCGTGAGGTTACGTGAATCAACAATTGCCATATGCCCCGCGCCGATAAGCGATTGCAGGCGCGATGAGGTGTTCACCTCAGGCAATTTGTTAGCCAGAGCATGAAGCCGCGCAATTTCGGTGACCGGCAATACTCCTCGCTTCTTAATATCCAGACTATCGCGATGCTCCCCGTCTCTATCCACGACAAAACGTCGGAAAATCCCAAGGGGTGGCTTGTTATCAAGTACGTTAGCGGCAAGCGCCGCGAGGAATATGGAGTTACTGCTGGCTTCTTGAAGCATTACGCTCTGAAGAGACTTCGCAAGTCTGCGGTCGCCATAAAGGGCCCGGATATCGAAGAAAATACTTACACGCATCACTGCGTCTTCCGTAGGCATTCTCGCCCAGCTTTGCACCGTGTCTTGCCAGGCCGCCAGCGGCGATCGCCACTCGGCATTGCTCGCCATAATATTGCCCGGACAGTACTTGTAGCCACATAGAGCGAGTCCGTCACATACTTTCTCTGCAAGCTGACGATACCAATCTAGCTGCTCATCAGCGACGCTATCAGCAATCACTATCCCATTGTCCTGATCAGCACCAAGGAGCTGCTCACCGCGAGCTTGAGATCCAAAACTCAACCATGCCCATGGACCTGGCGCAGGGCCCAAATCCGCCTCAGCGAGCTGTATGAGACGCACAGCCACAGCATCGGAAATCGCAGTCAAGATTTGAGAGACCTGAGGGGCGCGCATACCACCGACGACCCACTCCACCATAAGCGTGCCCATGGACTCAACCAAGGCCTGAATACCTTCTACGCTATCCTGTCGAGCGATGTGGTTGACCAAGTAAACAGGATCATTCTTTTTTGCCACAATCAGATCGGACGTAGTGACAACGCCCACCAGACGTCCATCTTCCATGACGGGAAGATGATGAAAGCGTCTTTGAGTCATCATTAAAGTGGTTGCGAACAGAGAATCCTCGCTGGAGATTGTCTCGGGGGCAGGTGTCATAACTGCCCTTACCAGTACCGCACCATCCAATCCCTTTGCGAGAACGCGAGTACGGAGGTCGCGATCCGTCAGGATGCCCAAAAGCTCGTCGTCCGCCACTACAAAGGCCGACGATACGCGCCGCTCGGCCATCAGAGTCGCGGCCTGACACACGGATGCATCCGGGCTTACCGTGAGAATATCTCGCGTCATTACCGAGCTTACCGCGGCAAGCATTGCATTGGGTTCGGGTTGGTACCGGGCTGCGCGGCGTAAACGTCGACTCCGCTGACCGCTGAAATAGCGATCAAAAGCGCGATTGCTCCCGCGCAAAGTTTGGTAGGCGACGTCGGGAAGCCTGTAGATCAAAGCATCCTCTATAACCAAGGCGACGACTTTCCCATCGCCGGCATTCAGGCCCGCTATGTTAAAGCTCTCGCCTTCTCCTAGGCGGTCCAGAAGCTTGTTGTCTGCATCACGAATATCAGCTGCGCCACTTCTCAATATGCGCAATCCTGAGGGCTTACTGTCGACTGAGAAGGACTCTCCATGAGGGTGATAAGAAACCTGCATCGAGGAGACTGCTTGCTGCAATTCGGCATCGCTCAGCTCATTAAATGGGAGCGAGCCGCGCAGGAACTCTATTACTGCGACTAGCTCCGATGCGTCAGCCATGGTGAGGTCCCCCCCCAAAGATTAGCCTTCCTGCTGCAGAAAAAGTGTGGATGCATCAGCGAAATAGGTGCTGTCTTCTATAGATATCACCACCCGTATACGCTCGGTTGCCTGGGGAACATTACTCAAAGGGAAGCGCCACTCCAGACCTTTCTCATCAGCCGCCTGCATAGGTCTGGGGCCAGGGTCACTCTGCGGATGGGATACAGACATGAGTACCGCTTCAACTGCATGCGATGCAGTCAGCTGCAATGAAAGACCCACAGATTCATCGAGAGCGAGGGTGAGCTTGACGTCTTGATTCTCCAGATCACAGATCCCACTGGCGTAGCGACAGTTACTTTTTTCCACCAAGGGATAAGCGACTCCAGGTTTCGCAGGCGCTGCCTGCTCACCCGTTAGGGTGCCCACAGCAAACCAGGCCATGATCGACAATACTGGTGCTACCAACAACGCGACTACGACGTGCTTGTTTGTGAACATTACAGTCCCTTTAGGTCAGAAGATGTTCCAAGTCTACAGACTGGGAGCAAAAAAAAGGGAGGAGCCATCATTGGCACCTCCGCACACTAGTGAACCTCTCAGCGAAGAGCCTTTGGATCAGTGGTCTATCGCTGCTTCAGCACCCGCTGGTATGCGAATACTTTCGACCATCTCCCGCACTTCCTCTGGAGGTGCAGCGGTAACCTTGGACACCGCGATCGCTACGACGAAGTTGAGCACACAGCCGACGACTCCAAAGGCGTTAGGCTCGATTCCCAAAAACCAATTGGGCGCCATATCACCAAGGAACGCTGTAGAGGCGATAAACATAATCCCCTTGTGCTGAAACACGTAGAACAGTGTGATACCAATACCTGCCAACATCCCTGCGATAGCACCTTCTTTAGTGATGTTTTTGCTGAAGATACCCATCATCAGTGCCGGGAAAATCGAGGACGCAGCCAAACCAAAAGCTAAGGCTACCGTGCCTGCTGCAAAATCCGGCGGATTGAAGCCAAGATAACCCGCACCAGCAATCGCCAGGGCCATCGCTACGCGACTCGCTCGTAACTCCTGCTTCTCACTAATATTGGGGGCAATAATGCCCTTTAACAAATCGTGGGAGATAGCAGAGGCAATGGCCAACAACAATCCCGCTGCTGTAGAGAGGGCTGCTGCGAGACCACCTGCCGCGACCAGGGCAATAACCCAGTTCGGCAGCTGCGCGATCTCCGGGTTTGCCAACACGATGATGTCCTGATCGACCTTCACGAGTTCGTTCTTAATCTCGTCAGCGGAGTACTGCATCAGACCGTCAGCGTTCTTGTCTTCGAAAGCCAGAAGTCCGGTCTTTTCCCAGTTCTTAAACCACTGAGGCCGTTCTTCATAAGCCAGATAGTTGCCTGTCTCGGGCTCTATGGTTTGCATAAGGTTGAGGCGAGCCATCGCTGCAACCGCTGGCGCTGTGGTGTAAAGAATGGTGATGAAGATCAATGCCCAACCTGCAGAAGAGCGCGCATCACGCACCTTGGGTACCGTGAAGAACCGGATGATCACGTGGGGAAGACCCGCGGTACCAAACATCAGGGATGCCGTGTAGGCAAACATGTTGATCCCGGATATACGGACATCCGTTGTGTATTCCCTAAACCCAAGATCGACGACAACTTGATCAAGACGATCCAGTAAGAACGTATCAGTACCCACCAACGTTCCACCAAGACCTAGCTGAGGAATGGGGTTACCCGTCAGCTGGAGACTGATGAAAATAGCTGGAATCGTATAGGCCAGAATCAACACACAGTACTGCGCAATCTGAGTGTAGGTTATGCCTTTCATACCACCGAGTACCGCATAGAAGAACACGATGCACATTCCCACCAACAGGCCTGTACCGTAGTCCACTTCCAGAAAGCGCGAGAAGGCCACGCCGATACCCTTCATCTGGCCAATAACGTAGGTCACGGAACAGATGATCAGACATACGACAGCGACAACCCTTGCGGTGCGCGAGTAGAAGCGATCTCCAATAAACTCTGGAACAGTAAACTTTCCATACTTTCGCAGGTAAGGCGCCAGGAGCATCGCGAGAATCACAAAGCCGCCGGTCCAACCCATGAGGAACACGGATCCGCCATAACCCATGTACGCTATGAGCCCCGCCATAGATATGAAGGAAGCCGCTGACATCCAGTCAGCCGCGGTCGCCATACCGTTTGAAATAGGGTGCACTCCACCCCCCGCGACATAAAAATCCTTGGTGGACCCTGCACGAGCCCAGATAGCAATACCGATATAAATCGCAAAGGTAATGCCAACAACAATGTACGTCAGTGTTTGAAGTTCCATGCTCAGCTCCCCTAGTCTTCTTCGACGCCGAACTCGCGATCAAGCGCGGCCATGCGTGAGCGATAGATAAAAATCAGCACTACAAAAACGTAGATTGCCCCCTGCTGTGCAAACCAGAATCCGAGCTTATAACCTCCGATCTGTATCTGGTTGAGAACGTCCACAAACATAATGCCGCAGCCGTAACTTACGACGAACCAGACCACCAACAGCTTTACCATCAGCGACACATTGCGCCTCCAGTACTCCTTGGCCTGTTCCTCGGTCATTTTCTTAACCATCTAACACCTCCCCGGTGCCCTTTTGTGATTCTTATGTGATTCTTATCTTTCTATAACCGCGACTGTAACAAAGCAGTGATCCTTTGCCCCTTGAACTTTGGTCTATGTCTAGAACGCGTATTTCGCCGCAAACTGCAGTCGGTACATATCCCCGTCCCGACCATCTTCCAGCTCCTTCACCCCGTACATGAGCTCACCACCGAGTTGTAATTTTGGTGCAGGAAGATAATTCAGGTTGATGTGCATAGAACGGTAAGACTTGGCGAGGTTCCCCGCTCCGTCAAATTCAGCAGTGCTGGGATTGCTTGCTTCGGACGCTGAAACAGAAAGGTTGCTCCGCCATTGATCACTCCAGTAATGACGGTAGGCGACGAAGCCGCCCCACTGGTCAATCTTACTTATCTGGCCGCTGTGGTCGATGTAGCCATCGTTGAAAGAATTGAGACCCATATAACGACCAAGCGCATCTCCATAGCTGGCCATAAAGCGAAGATCATTGCGGCCGATATTCCACTTGCCTGCGAAAGAGAGACCATAGCCAAACTGCTCATCACTGATTCCTTCGATATCGGCAGCGGGCCGTTCTTCGTAGCTAAGCTGTCTTCCGATGGCAGCTACCGACCATTTAAGGTCTCCCGTGCGGCCGTCGTAGCGCGCAACCAGATCAGGCAGCAGTTGCGCGTCATTTAGCTGTGAACCACCGCCCTGCAGGTTTACCCTAGTCGTTTGATTCTCCACCGCCAGCTGCCAAGGCCCCGATGTCCATCGCACCATGGGCTGACGTTCGAACACAGTACCCACGGGACCCACAAAGTCCAAAAGATCAGGTAAAGCTCCGACATTGAAGAACGTCGACCAGGCCTGTCCCGCCAGGAGGCTTTGCTGACCACCATAGTCCCACTTCAAGTAGGCATGTCGAATTCGTGAGCTAAAGGAGTTTGATACGCGCTCATCCCCCTGACCAGAAAGGATAAAGTCCAGCTCTATAAACGAGGATATCTTCCCTGCATCTGTTTGTGTTGCGGTGCCAAAGTGGAAGCGCGAAGACTTGGCGTGAATATTGGTGTTGGTATAGGAATCACCGCTCCCGGATTGTGGTTCAACGGGAATCAACGAGGGAACAAAGAGGTCGTCCATCACAGAGGCAGGCTTACCCTCGCTATAGTTGCTGGCGATGGCATCGAGCTGTACGTAACCTCCGTAAGTAAACTTGGTTCCCTTGCTCATGGGGCGAGCCTCGTCCAGATCCTCCGCCTGTACTGCGAGTGTTTCTATGTTGCTATCGATACTGCTCTTGTTACTCACCACTAGAGACTTCAGCTCCGCTAGCTGACGCTCAAGCTCGGCGATTCGATCATCAACTTCCGCTGCCTGGGTTTTGGCGTGAGAAAAAACCGCGCTGCATGCCAGCATTGCAACGGCGAGACCCAAAGGCTTCCTTAAAAACATACCCGCTCCTCCAATTAGTATTATCGAGCTGGGAGTGTTTTATTCCTCTAACGATTTCAGGGATATTCGACCTTGGTCAAATTGGGGCTATTCCTTGGACTAAAGTCGGTAGGAAAACAGTGAACTTTCTAAAAATGCCGTCTTAAAAGCCGAGCAGCTTTACTTCGCCGAGGAATGTCGCACAATATCCTCATAAGATAAAAACAGGCTATAGCGCAATGAAATGCATCATCGCGGATGACCACCCATTGTATCGGGACGCGTTGTCGATACTTGTATCGGGGAACGGAATCGACGCAGAAGTCGGCCATGCCGAGAACGTCGCTGAGCTTCACAGCCTGGTAGAAAAAGACGGCGTACCGGACTTGTTACTTCTGGATTTACATATGCCAGGAGCCAGTGGTTTCTCGGCGCTAGGGTGGTTTGTGGGTAACTACCCCAACAGACCTGTCATTGTAGTTTCTGCAAATACACAGGCAGACACCGTAAGACGAGCCATAGATCATGGGGCAGCGGCGTTTCTTTCCAAGTCATCGGGCACGGAGCTTATGATCAGTTGTATCAAACAGGTGCTCAACGGTGAACGCGGACTTCATCCGGGACTTGATATCAGCGACACCGGCGCCACTCTTAAAGCTCTCGATGTCGCTGATGCATTGGCAAGCCTCACACCCCAACAATTCCGTGTCGCCTCAATGCTCGTCGAAGGTCTCCTCAATAAGCAAATAGCGTATGAGCTAAACGTCAAAGAAGCGACAATCAAAGCACACATGACCGAGGTGTTTCGTAAGCTGGGTGTGCAGTCGAGGACACAAGCGGTACTCGCGATTGGAAACCTAACGGTAGTGCCCGCGGAGCAAACTGAAGACGCGCCGGAAGACTAGAGAGCCAAGCTGGATAAAATTAAGACCGAAGGAGAGCTGACGTTCAAGCTGGCTCCTCAAGCTCATTGGCTAGAGCGAGTATTAATGCTTTGAGACGTTCTGGGTTCACAGGTTTAGGCAAACAACGATACCCCTCCGCTCGGGCCAGTTCTTTGACAGTGGCACCGTCATCGGCGCTCACCATTATGCAGGGGCGGCGCCAGCCAAGACTCTCAAAAGCCCATTGCAACGCCGATATACCTGTGTCCCCGTCATCGAGGTGATAATCTGCCACAATGACGTTTGCCTTAAACGCCTGCAGTGTTGCTAACAATTCCTGCCGAGTCGCGGCTGCTCGCACATCACAGCCCTCCGCAATGAGCATTGCAGTCATTGCCTCGCGCACCTGAACATCGTTGTCCATACACATCACCCGCAGACCCGCCAAGCGTTTCCCCTGTGACCGCACTCCCTCAGGCTCAGGCTCCAAAACCTGAACCTCGCCCAAGGGCACAGCCAATGAAAACACGCTCCCGCGATCAGGCTGAGAGCTCAAACGTAAAGGTAATTCGAGCAAATCGGCATAGCGACTAACGATCGCCAATCCCAAACCCAGACCGTCGTGCGCTCCCCCGCTCGCACCCGGAAGACGCTCGAACTCCGCAAAAATACGCGCCTGTGCCTCAGCCGGAATCCCCGGCCCCTGATCCAGAACCTGTATCTCGGCGGCGTTACGTCTTCGCCTAACGCCAAGGAGCACCTTGCCTTTATGGCTGTACTTAATTGCATTCCCCAAGAGGTTTTGCAGCGCCCGATACAACAAACTGCGATCGGTGTGCAGCCAGAGAGTGGTTCCTGCCAAACGTAGCGTTAAACCGGATATCTGTGCATTAGGCTCGAACTCGGCATAGATCTCCCGAAAGAGTTGATTCAGAGAAAAGCTTTCCAAGGTGACCTGCTGCTTTCCCGAATCCAAGCGAGCAATCTCACGTAACTCCGCAATAAGCTGTTCTGCGCGATTTAAGGACTGATCAATTTTATCGACCAAGAGGGCGCTATCTTGGGAGCTCTCGGTACTTGGTTTCAGTGCGTCAACAAATAGCCTTGCGGCGCTGATGGGCTGAAGAAGGTCATGGCTACTCGCCGACATGAACCGCGTCTTCGATAAGGACGCCTCACGTAACTTCCCTTCCGCCTCCGCACGCAAGCGGTTCTCTCTGCGCAGCTCAGCGTTAGTTTCCGCAAGGCTCTGACTGCCACTCGCTACACGACTTTCCAGTTCAAGACGTGTCTCCTCCAACTGAGTGACCACTTCTCGATAGTCAGTAATGTCAATGAAAGTCGTTACGAAGCCTCCTCTTGGGAGCGGCACGCCATGTATATCAATCACGCGGCCGTCAGGGAGCCTCCGCTCCAAACGATGAGGATGCCCCTGTCGCAGCCATTCAAGACGCTTCTCCACCTCGCGCTCTATCGATGTCCCTTCGACACCCAGCACCCCTCTCTCAGCGTTAAAGCGATAAAGCTTTGCTATGGGCATTCCGACGTAGAGCAATCGTGGGGGATACGCAAACATGGTTTCGTAACGGGTATTCCAAGCAACCAAGCGCAGCTCAGCGTCAACAACTGAAACCCCCTGCAGCATTGACTCAACCGTTGTCTCCAATAAATCGCGGTTAAACGTTTGCTGCCGTCCGGCTTCTGACACCAATGAGGCAAGCCCTGCAAAATCAACCTGCCGACTTTCCACCAATTCTGAGAAAACGCGACTTGAGGAGGCAGCGCCGATTACGCCTGCGAGCAGGGACTCTGCTTCGCGAACAGCAAATAGCGGAAGTCTGTCCGCGGGGAGCAGACGCTGTTGATACCGCTCTTCGAAAGAGCGCCATAGCTGCTGCAAACGGGCATCTTCAAGGAAAGGCGGCAGGAGCGCGCGCAACTGCCCCGCTCTCACAGGAGATAGGTTGAAATCATCTCCTCGACCCTCGTCGACCAGCTGGTCGCTCATGAACACTTCAGCTTGACGTTCATCCGCCGCCGATGCCTTAGAGAACCGCGACAGACCAAAGAGCAGCAAAGTATTGACCCCCAAGCTCCATAGCGCCGCGTAGCTCAGTCGCCCGGGGCCTTCCCAGCCAAACAGTGCCTGAGGTTTTAGCCACGGGATCCCCAAAAAACCGTCGGTGCGTAGCGCGCTATCCACACTCAGAATTTGAGGCAAAACGAGGCAGTAGAACCAGAGTAAAAGGCCCGCAGCGAGACCCGCGGTGATCGCGACACCATGGGCTCGACGCCAGTACAAACCCGCTAACAAACCAGGTCCTAACTGCGCGGCCGCAAGGAAAGACATGAAGCCGATCTCTGTGAGCCAGGAGATCCCCCCCAGCTGAGTCGACACCAACCATGCAGCCGCCAGAATGAGAAGAATTGTAATCTGGCGGACAACGCGGAGCTGGTTACCCAGAGACAACAGTGATGCGCCTTGGTCAGACTTCCCATGGATCATGATGGGCACAGCAACTTCGTTAGTGAGCATAATGGCCAAGCTCACCGTGGCAACAATCACCATACCGGTAGCAGCGGACAAACCACCCACAAACGCTACCAACGATATCCACGGCTTATCTAGCGCCGCAGGCAACATTTGTACAAACGTATCCGGGCTCACCACGCTTGCCGATGGGCCGAACAAATAGCTACCCGCCAAGCTAACAGGCACCGCCAGCAACATAAAGAGCAGTAGGTAGAGCGGCACTAGCCAGCGTGAGAGCTGCGTACTCGAGTCATCTCGAGCTTCCACGACCATCACGTGGAACTGTCTAGGCAGACAGAAAACCGCAAAGGCACTGATGAGGATTTGGGCAAAAAAGTCACCGGTGAACGATATCTGGGAAACGCCCTGAGATGACCAATCTACCGATGACGCAATGCCCGGATCGCGGAGATAAGACAGAGCGAGCAGCGCCACGCAGAGAAAAGCGCAGAGCTTAACAACCGACTCGAAAGCGATAGCGTTCATCATCCCCTGATGCCTCTCGCGACCATCCAGTCTTCGCGCGCCGAAGAGCACCGTAAACGCACCGAGTACCACTGCAATAGCCAGCCCAGAGTCCGTAGCACTAAGCGAGGGGCCCTCGGTGCCGCTAGCGATAATCGACCAGGCTTGGGTAAGCGCGCGAAACTGCAGTGCGATGTAAGGGAGAACCGCGGCTGTCGCTACTACCGTTACCAATATAGACAGCTGTTGCCGTTTGCCAAATCGGGCCCCAAAGTAATCCGCGATGGACGTCACTCGATGATACGTACCCAAACGCACCAAGCGACGCAACATCGGCCAGCCCAAGGTGAAAACTAGAATGGGGCCAAGATAGATGGGAGCGTGACTCCAGGGAGATGAAGTCGCACTACCCACAGCCCCATAAAAAGTCCAGGAACTGCAGTACACACCCAAGGACATTGCGTAGACCAAGGCGTGACGTCGTGATGTATCAGCACCGTGTTTTGAGCCTGCAGCACGCCGATCAACGACCCACGCCAGACCAAACAGTGCACAGATGTACAGCACTGCGAGGCTCAGCAAGTAGGATGGCGAATTCACAACTGCGGCGCTCCTGCGCTACCTAAACGATAGAATCTGACCCTATCATAGCCACTGCTGCCTGCCTTTAAACTTACAAAAGCTACGAGCCGAGAGCGCGCCTTTGCTGCACTGCCTCAGCCAACCCATCTAGCACGTCCTCTGTCGCTGACCAGTCGATACAGGCATCGGTAATACTTTGTCCGTAAACCAGAGCTTGGCCTGGGAATACGTTTTGTCGCCCCTCTACGAGGTTACTCTCGATCATAATGCCGAAAATACTGCGACTGCCACGAGCGACCTGGTTCGCGACATCCATGGCCACATCGACCTGCCTGGCGGGAATCTTGCGGCTATTCGCATGACTGGCATCGATCATGATGCGTGCTGGCAGCCCTGCCTTACTTAACATTGCACTCGCATCGTCAACGGAAAACATGTCGTAGTTTGGATGTTTACCTCCGCGAAGAATGATGTGGCAGTCCTCGTTACCGGTTGTTTGAAAAATCGCCGAGTGTCCCTGTTTTGTCACCGACAAAAAGCGATGCGGCTGAGACGCCGAGTTGATTGCATCGATGGCCACCTGCACATCACCGTCCGTGGCGTTCTTAAACCCCACTGGACAGGATAGCCCGGAGGCAAGTTCCCGATGAGTCTGACTTTCCGTGGTGCGGGCACCAATGGCACCCCAGGACACGAGGTCAGCAACATATTGAGGGCTGATGAGATCCAGATATTCCGTGCCTGCGGGAAGCCCCGTCTCGGCGAGATCCTGCAACAGCTCCCGGGCTAAGTGCAGGCCCTTATTAATCTGAAAAGTATCATTGAGATCCGGATCATTAATGAGCCCCTTCCAGCCGACCGTTGTGCGAGGCTTCTCAAAATACACGCGCATCACGATCTGGAGGTCCGAACTATGCTTCTTCGCTGCTTCTCTTAGGCTTTGCGCATAGTCTCTAGCAGCGTTGGGGTCGTGTATTGAACAGGGTCCCACCACAACCAGCAGGCGATCGTCAGCGCCGCCCAAAATAGCTGAGATTGCTGCGCGAGCGCCGGCGACGGTCTGAGCCGCTTCGTCGCTTAGGGGAATATCGTTAACCAAAGACTCGGGAGATATCAGTTCGTTGGTTTTCTGAATACGTAGATCGTCTGTCACAGAGGGCATGGCTTGGTACTGTTGTGAGTTAAAAATGGCGCGCAAGTCTAGCACGCTCTCGCAATTTTCATGAGCGGTGATAGCATCAGCGGCATACCCTCAGGAGATTCTTTCATGCCTCTGTTTACTCCAACGCTTAGCCGTGGATCTTTAGGCGGGCACTCCCGCACCGTGTTTGCCGCCGCCTTGTGCGCTCTAGTGTCGTCGCAGGTATCCATCGCACAGGATTCCCAAGAGCTACAAAGCTTCCAAGCTCTGGATATATTTGAAATCGAGTGGGCGCTTAACCCGCAAATTTCGCCAGATGGCGAGCAGGTTGTTTACCGTCGCATGGGCTTTGACATCATGCAGGACCGGCGCCGTGGCAATCTATGGCTGGTAGATGTGGACTCGCAAGCGCAGCGCAAGCTCAGCAGCTTCGAAGGTAACGAAGCCAGCGCCGTGTGGTCACCCGATGGCGCACGCATCGCTTACGTACGAACTGCTGGAGAAGGTGAAGGTTCCGAGATTTATGTCCACTGGCTTGCAGAAGGTCAGAGTGCACGAGTGAGCCGACTTCCGGAAACACCCGCGGACATTCAATGGAGTCCTGACGGCAAGCAACTTGCCTTTGTTATGGATGTGAAGACTGAGGCACTTAAGATTGCAAGCCGCCCCCCAATGCCTGAGGGCGCAAGTTGGGCTGCAAAACCCAGACTGACCGATCGGATGTATCACGAACGAGACGGTAGCGGGTATCTAGAGGCCGCGTTTAGTCATGTGTTCGTAGTCCCCGCTGATGGAGGAACAGCCAGGCAGGTTACGCAAGGAGACTTTCATCACCGTGAGCCGAGTTGGGGTGCAGAGAGCCGCTCTATCACAGTATCGGGTAACCGCTCGCCTGACTGGCAGCACGACTATCGAAACACGGAGCTTTATCGCGTCATTCTAAAAACCGGTGAGACAACCCCGCTAACCATGAGCGATGGCCCTGATCGTCACCCGACGCTATCTCCCAACGGCAAGCATCTGGCGTGGCTCGGTGCTACGGACAAAAAGCAGGCTTTTCAGGTTACCCGTTTGCGGATTGCCAATCCCGACGGATCCAGCACGCGAGAACTCCTTGGCGACCTTGATCGCAGCGTGAAAGCTATCGAGTGGGCTGCGGACAGCTCGGGCCTGTACTTTCAGTACGACGATAAGGGACGTACTAAAGTCGCCTTCGTGAGCCTGAACGACAAAATGAAAAACCTCGCAGACAACCTCGGTGGCACCAGTATTGGACGGCCCTACGCAGGAGGCTCCTTCAGCGTCTCTGATTCAGGTGTTGTGGCCTACACGCATACCCGCCCCGAGTATCCGGCAGACATCGCTATCTACAAGCGGAACAAATTGTCGCTGATCACCCGACTCAATGCCGACCTTCTTGATCAGCGCAACCTGGGCGAGACCCGTGAAATCTGGTGGAAGAGTTCCTATGACCAACGGGATATTCAAGGTTGGATGGTGCTCCCTCCAAACTTTGACCCCAGGAAAAAGTATCCGCTTCTGGTGGAAAACCATGGCGGGCCGATTCTGAACTACGGGGAACGTTTCTCCCCTGAGATGCAGTTGTTTGCCGCAGCCGGCTATGTGGTCTTTTATCCTAATGCCCGAGGCAGTACGAGCTATGGTGAGGAGTTTGCCAACCTTCTTTACCACAACTATCCGGGGCAGGATTACGATGACACGATGAGCGGTGTGGACGCGATGATCGACGAGGGCTTTATTGATCCAGAGCAACTCTACGTAACCGGGGGATCTGCAGGCGGAATCATGACGGCCTGGATAATTGGGAAAACCGATCGCTTCCGCGCCGCAGCCGCCATCAAGCCGGTAATGAACTGGTACAGCAAAACCCTGAATGCGGACAATTGGTATAACTACTACCACACGCGAATTCCGGGTACGCCTTGGACCAACCCCGATGACTACCTCAAGTTCTCCCCCATATCCCTGGTGGGCAACGTGAATACACCAACATTAGTGATGGTAGGCCTGGACGACCTTCGGACACCGCCATCGCAAGCAAAACAGCTGTATCACGCTCTGAAGTACCGAAAGGTACCGACCACTTTGGTAGAACTCCCAGGAGCGTCGCACTTCATAGCCAAGAAACCGAGCCAACTGATCGACAAAATCAGTCACATTCTGGGATGGTTTGAGCGTTATCAATAATGCAAAAATGAAGCTTCACTGCAGACTCTGAACCCGTGAATCCAGAGCTATAATTCCGGATCGGGCCGGCTGCTTGTTACCCAACGAATGATGTGCTCTTCGAAGTCGTCGTCCTGCACATCGTTCTCACTAACCGTACGACCACGCACAGACATACCGGCTAAATGCACGGACTGAGGATCGCCCGTCACTAAAGGGTGCCACTCAGGTAGCGGCTTTCCCGCGTCCACTAGGCGGTAAGCACAAGTGTCTGGAAGCCAGGCAAGGTTTTCACGCTGATCCGGAGTAAGGACCACGCAGTCGGGAACAATCTCTTGTCGGGTTTCGTAGCGCGTGCATTGACAGTTCGTCTCATCGAGAAGATGACAAGCCACCTCGGTGTAGTAGATCCCGCCGCTGTAGGCATCTTCCAGTTTGTGCAGACAACACCGCGCACAACCATCGCAAAGGGACTCCCATTGAGCTCGACTCATATCTTTCGGCGCAACGGACTCCCAAAAAGGTGTTTCAGCCATGGTAGAGAACCTCAACTTGATCTGTACCCATAGGATTGCGGTGTAAGGCTTGGCATAGCGGCGAGGGCATGTTTTAGCTCTTTGGATCCCGGATCAGCATCCGATTGTTCTGTCGGTCGATCTGAAAAAGATCCGTCGCCTTGATCAGGTCACTAAGGCGTCGATAACCGTAGTTCACTGAGGAAAAAGACGCGTTGTTATTGGATATATAACTACCCACCCGAGACATATCAGCCCAGCCATCATCATCTGCAGTCTGATCGACCGCCGTACGGAGCAGTTTCACGAGAGCGCTGTTTTGTCGCAGGCGCGCTTTAGGCGTTCGTGCTGGCAGAGACTCTGTTTCTCCTCCGGCCTTCTTGGAGGGAATAAGGTTCTCGATGAAGATAAACGGAGAACAAGAGTCCACGAAGGGAGATGGCGTCTTTTTCTGCCCAAAGCCATAAACGGGGAAACCACTTTCTAGAATGCGTAACACTAGCGGTGTAAAGTCACTATCACTGGTCATCAGCGCAAAAGCATCAATGTTGCCGCTGTAGAGTAGATCCATAGCGTCGATGATCATCGCCGAGTCCGTCGCGTTTTTACCCTTTGTATAAGCAAATTGCTGCATCGGGCGAATGGCATGAGGGTGTAACTTCTCGGCCCAACCGGATAGTGAAGGATTGTTCCAATCACCGTGGGCGTGGCGCACATTGACCGTACCGTGTTTTGCCAGTTCTTCGAGAACCCCCTCAATCGCATTAGGAGTGACATTGTCGCAATCTATGAGCAGCGCGATGCGTTTGGTTTCTGACACAGTATCCACCTCGACAGCGACTGTATGTGAGTTTGCGTCACTGTATAGGGTTATTCCGTAGAACTCGAATCCAATGGAGCCTCACGGCGCTATTCTGCTGCTCCAGCGCGGCAGATAATCGAAACTGGACGTCAACCGCGGACTAACGAGAAAATGCTGCGCGGGTGGCGTCCTTCGTTGAACTGTGTATCCTTCGCCGCCCACGAACTCACCTAATGATAGGAAGCCCCTTCCGTGTTCGATACCTTCCGCCAAGACTGGCTTGGCAACATTCGCAACGACCTTCTAGCAGGGTTAGTTGTCGCGCTGGCACTCATTCCTGAGGCTATTGCGTTTTCCATCATCGCCGGTGTCGATCCTAAAGTCGGGCTCTACGCGTCTTTCTGTATAGCGGTCGTGATCGCTTTTGCGGGTGGTCGTCCGGGGATGATATCGGCCGCCACGGGAGCAATGGCCCTGGTGATGGTCGTTCTAGTAAAAGAACATGGCTTGCAGTACCTGCTAGCCGCTACGGTATTGACGGGTGTGCTCCAGATTATTGCTGGCTGGGTGAGGTTGGGGAGCCTCATGCGCTTTGTGTCCCGATCCGTGGTTACGGGCTTTGTAAACGCTCTCGCTATTCTCATTTTCATGGCTCAGCTGCCTGAACTTATCGACGTGACCTGGCACGTATACGCTATGACCGCCGCCGGGCTAGGTATTATCTACGGCTTGCCTTACATAACTCGAGCTGTGCCCTCCCCCCTGATTACCATCATCGTGCTGACTGGGGTTGCGATTGCGCTGGACCTGGACATTCGTCGTGTGGGAGATATGGGCGAGCTACCGGATAGTCTGCCTATATTTTTGCTCCCGGAGGTCCCTCTAACCTGGGAAACACTCGGGATTATCTTCCCCTACGCACTGACTCTCATGGTGGTGGGACTTCTGGAATCTCTGATGACGGCAACGATCGTTGACGATCTTACGGATACAAAAAGCAACAAAAATCGAGAGTGCGTGGGCCAAGGTATTGCCAACATTGCCAGTGGATTTATCGGGGGTATGGCCGGTTGCGCAATGATCGGGCAATCCGTTATCAACGTTAAGTCCGGTGGCCGTGGACGACTATCCACCTTGGTGGCCGGCGTATTCCTTTTAATTATGGTGGTCTTTGCCGACGCCTGGGTAAGTCAGATCCCCATGGCAGCGCTAGTTGCCGTAATGATCATGGTCTCGATAGGAACCTTTAGCTGGTCGTCAATTCGCGATCTCAAGGACCACCCCCGAAGCTCCAGTGTGGTAATGCTCGCCACGGTTGCCGTTACCGTCGCGACCCACGACCTTGCACGAGGGGTTCTCACGGGCGTATTGCTGTCCGGATTCTTCTTCGCTCACAAGGTAGGACAGATTCTGTATCTCCGCTCTATGGTCGATGATGACGGCAGAGCAAGGACCTACCGTGTATTCGGACAGGTGTTTTTTGCCAGTGCCGATCGATTTATCGCTGCCTTTGATTATCAGGAAGTCATTGAGCGCGTATGCATCGACGTCAGCCGCGCCCACTTTTGGGACATCACTGCGATTAGCGCTTTAGACAAAGTAATTTTGAAGTTTCGCCGCGAAGGCACAGAAGTGGAAGTGATTGGCCTGAACGAGGCCAGCGCAACCATGGTGGACCGCTTTGCCGTACACGACAAAGATGGCTCTGATGACCTACTGATGGGGCAATAGAATCATGACTATCAGTGATAAGGAAAAGATCTTAGCCTGCGTCGATCAGTCTCACTTTGCAGACTACGTGACCGATTATGCGGCTTGGGCGGCTCGACGCATTCAAGCGCCCCTGGAATTGCTCCACGTTATCGACACCCATCAAACACCTCCCTCCGGTGAAGACCATAGCGGTGCCATAGGTTTCGATGCTCAGGAGCAACTGCTAACAAAGCTAAGCAGCGAAGATGAGGCACGCACTCGGGCGGCGCGGGAGGCGGGCCGTTTGTTCCTCAATAAGCTAAGGGAGCGTGCCGGTGACGCGGGAGCGCCTCAGGTAGATACCCGCCAGCGCTACGGTCAATTAGTAGAAACACTCCACGAACAGGAAGATGGCGTGCGACTCATGGTTCTTGGTCGTCGTGGTGAATCTGCAGAGTCTACGCTGCGAGACCTGGGAAGAAATGTTGAGCGCGTAGTTCGCGCCGTCAACAAACCCATACTCACAGTCACGGAAGGCTTTCGCGAACCAGAGCGCATCATGTTCGCTTTTGACGGTAGCGCCGTGACGCGCCGCGGTGTAGAAATGATCGCGGGCAGCGCACTGTTTCGCGACCTACCGATACTTTTGCTCATGTCGGGCAAAGTCAGCTCTGATGGATCCAAAAAGCTTGATTGGGCGGAGAAGACCCTCACAGACGCGGGTTACACCGTAAGCAAACGACTACAACCGGGTGATGCAGAGGTCGTGATCGCGAAAGCGGTGGCCGATGACTCCATCGACCTACTGATAATGGGCGCGTTTAGTCATTCTCCCCTGCGTACCCTGCTCTTTGGCAGCAAAACTGCCGACCTATTGCGTTCATCCGGTATACCCACGCTTCTTCTTGGGTAGAGCATTCTCCGGATTGTAAAAGCCGCCTAATCAGAGCTCTCGATAGTGACCCGACCAATACGATTGCTGCTGCTCTGATGAATGAGTAGCTCCCCCTCACGGGTCACCCACACGTGGCGGACGATGCCTACCCCGGAAGGTATAGCCCAGCTTTGAAAGCTCTCTGTGGAAGGGTCGAAACGCACTAAGGCGTCAGGACGCATTCCAGACTCGTTGTACCAGACAACGTCGTCAATGATCGCTATGGCATAAGGATGCGATTTGGGGCCACTGGGGGAAGGCCACTCCTGTGTACTACCCGTTGATGGATCAAGAACACCGATACGCCCCAGCGATGAGTTGACATACCAAACTCGACCATCGCTTGCGATGTCGAGGCGACGGATGCGTGTTTTCTCATCGGGAATCTCGAAATATTCAATCTCCATACTGCCGGGATCCATGACCGCAATCGCATTGGTACCGTTATGAGCAATCCAGAGTCGTCCGTCCGGCCCGACTTTAATGCCATAGGGTTTTGCACGGGTCTTCACTTCTTGCAAAGCTCCAGTTGCTGGATCCAAACGACCCAGCATACCCGCGTGTTGAGAGGTGAAATACAGGTGCCCGTTCGGGTGGAATATGGCGGTATGAGGGTCTCGCGCTTCCGTCGGATACTCTGTTATCAGGCCCGTTAGCGGATCGAGCTTGCCTATCGTTGCGTTACCATTCCCTGTGTACCAAATGTTCCCTCCATCATCAGGAACAATACTGTGGGGACGTGCCGCCGGAGGTAAATAGAACTCCTGCATGTCCCCCGTCTCGGGATCTAGTCTTCCGGTGAGGCTTGCCCACATTCCTGTCCACCAGATGCTTCCATCAGGAGCCTCCACAGGGTCTCGAGACCGCTGGCCGAGGGTAGGCGCGATCCACTCCTCAATATTGATCTCAAGGGGGCCGTCGATAAGTGTAGGCTTACGCTCTTCTTTCGCTGGAAAATTTGCCGCCAGGTACTCAGAAATACTGTGTGCCTGAGGATCCGCCAGTTTAATCATGCTCCCGATGAGCCCACGCCACTCCTCGGCTGAGTCAAAACCCGCGGAATTCACGATTCGCGATGTGCTGTGACAGCTAATGCAGAGCTTTTCTACCAGCGCCTTGCCCTCACCGTCTGGCAAAACCTGTGCGTCAGCAGATACCGCCAAAGCCACGAGTAACAGTGATCGAGAAAACACTCCAGTTACAGAACCCATGACATTCATTCTCATCAGTAGTTTGACCTCACTAAGCCTAGCACTTTCCGGATAGATCAGTGACCTGATGGCGACGGCAAACCATTGGTTCGATCAGGAATAATTCTATGAAACTCCTACGGGAAAGAGCTTTCAGAGGACAATGCGTTCGAACTTCGCTGAACATCTGCAACTGTTTTGGGTAATTGTTATTCTCTGTTCTTAATACGTGGAATCAGCCACCGGAGATGAAGATGCAGTCCCTACGTTCAGCCTTTACCGGCATTTTTATTGCCCTCGCGCTATGCGCTGCGCCAAGCTACAGCGCAGATAGCACGGAAGACACGCCCGCTAAAACTCCCGCCATCCCCGCTGCTACCGAATTCGTTTCGGAGCATAGTGGTACTTTTAACGGTCAGAAGCTCCGTTATCGGGCTCGGGCAGGTGAAACTTACCTGCAAGATATAGACGGCGAAGCAACCGCCGCAATTTTCAGCTTTGACTATGTCGCCATCAATGACGGCAAAAATCGCCCCGTTACCTTTGTCTGGAACGGTGGGCCGGGGAGCGCATCGCTGTGGTTACACATGGGTACCTTTGGCCCTAAACGCGTTGTTGTACCTTCGAACGCGGGCCACGCTGGTGCACCGCCCTACCCACTGGTAGATTCCAGCGAAACAATTCTTGATGTTACGGACCTGGTCTTCATCGACCCGGTAGGCACTGGATATTCTCGAACCCTGGGCGATCATGAGGGCAAGGAGTTCTGGGGGCTCACTGAAGATGCGGAATCAGTCGCCGCATTTATCCGTCAATGGCTGAGCGATAATCAACGCTGGAATTCAGCTAAGTTCCTCATGGGCGAGAGTTATGGCACTACCCGAGCAGCTCTCGTCGCTGACATTCTTGAGAATGAGCATAGCGTGACGCTAAACGGGATCGTCTTCATCTCCCAGGCTTTGGACTATGCAGGGTCAACCCCTTATGTCGCGGACAACCTGATATCGCACATCACCTACGTTCCGACGATGGCCGCCACTGCGTACTACCACCAGCGGGTCGATGCACAAGGTGCAAGCCTCGAAGAATGGGTGCAAAGTGCGCGCGATTTCGCGGTAGATGAGCTTCTGCCGGCACTATTTAAGGGCAACACTCTTGATGCGGATACGCGATCGAAGGTGCGCGATGAACTCGCCAGACTCACAGGGCTGACACCTGACTACGTGGACCGTGCCAATCTGCGAGTACGGGGAAACCGTTTTGCCAAAGAGCTTTTGCGCGACGAAGGAAAAATAGTGGGAAGCCTTGACGGCCGGTACGTCGGAGATCCCGTGGACGATCTAACAGCCCGCGCTGACTTCGATGCCGCGAGCAACGCCATCGGCGGTGCGTACAAGGCTGCAATGATGAGCTATATACAAGGCGACTTGGGCGTAGATTGGGATCGAAGCTACCTATCACCCTCTGACCCACAACTAAGTGACGAGTGGAACTGGAACCCCAACGGGCGTGAGTCCGCCTGGGAACCGCATTGGGTAAACACATCACACAATCTGGTGAGCGCGCTGGAAGCTAATCCAGGGCTCAAAGTGCTCGTTGCTTCCGGTTACTACGATCTGGTGACACCGTTCTTTGACGCGGAATACACTCTCAACCGCTACGGCATCACGCCAGATCGCGTGGACTATCGATACTACGGCGGTGGCCACATGATGTATGTCAATGAAGACGCGCGAGTAGATCTGTTGAGGGACGTGCGCTCGTTTCTGGAGGCGCAGTTGCGCTGACGATTGAGAGCGGGAGTCAACTACTCTGCGTGGAGCAGGCGCTGGGAGAACTCTGAACCTGCATCTTCCAACATCACTCGTAAAGGCGATTGTAGCGTGTTCGCTGCGGCGGCCGAATCTCGCAAAGACGCCCCCAACCCCGTGGCGAGCATCCGTTGATAATAGGGCAACTCCCGGCGATACCCAGGCAAGTGGTCCTCCAATGCATCGTCACTCTCCAGACCCTGCATAAATGAGTCGACCAGAGTACTCAAAGCTACCTGGAGCCGCGCGTTATCCGCTATGCCTTCATCAGGAGTTATGGACCAGGTCATATCTCCGTTTAGTCTACATGTGCCCAGGCAGTCTCCCATTTCACGATCGCCCCACTCCATAGGACCCACCAGAGATAACTGCCACTCTCCGCCGTTTGCGTAGAGATAGTAAAGCTGGCCAAAGGCAGGCTTAAACTGAAACTTCGCAGACAGCACAAGCACCGACGCAAACCAGTCAAAAAGTAACTCGGCAGGCGCCTTCGCACTCACGGTAGCGGGACGGGTCTCATCCCAGTGTGCGAGCACCGGTACAAGGCCTTTGCCCTGAGGATTAGGATTTTTGTGTGGATTACGCGACATGTTTAACTTACGTCAAAACACCGCGCCCGGTTCTTTAATCAACCGACTAACTGCGGAGCCGCACACTTTTCCTAGGCCGCTTCAGACTCGTTCCAGTAAATATCCAGCAACCGGCCTACCGTATTGGGCTCCACGAGATGCGCCGCGTACCAGGTATGGAGACAGCGAATCCGCGTGAAATCCGCGATGCCGCCAATCCCTCGCTCCGCCAACGCGGCCCATTGTCCCCTACTCTCCAGTAGCTCCCGCTCTTCCTGTTGTAAGTAAGTTTCCCGGAGCTGGATATGCCTGCGATGATCATCACTCATGGACCGCTTAAGAGCCTCGTCGCTATCAATCTCGGACTGAAACCTGGCAATGAGGCCGGTAGCCTCTTCTCTGTCAATCCGCAGATTTAGTGACGGGTCTATCAACCAGAACAGTGTCGGAAAGGGTTTACCGTCGACCACTGAGGCTACGCGAATAACCGAGGGGCCGCCGTCTGCGTCTGCCACGGCCACGGACCTCAAGCCGCGAGCAGGTCGGCCGAGGCGGGCCTCAATAACCGCGAGCATTGCTCCATCAATCGTGTCTTTAAATTCGTTTGCTTGCATGGTGCAACGATACCTTTTGTCGCCCGTTCATCACAGCCTTAAGGAGCAGGGTCTGCCATTGTGCTCACCGTAGCCCTCGATAGACCCTGACCTACGATTGTTTGACAATACCAGGACAGAAGCCTACTCTCCCGCTCGCCTTGGGTGCCTGTCGATACACACGTATCGGGTCAGGTTAAAAGGGAAGCAGGTACAAAACCTATAAGAGCTTATCGCTCTATTGGTACAAGCCTGAGCTGCCCCCGCAACGGTAGGTAGTGTGTCAAAACACTACGAGCCCGATACCTGCCCTGGCAAGAGCACCGATGGAGCGGAGGGCTTCATTAAGGGTCGCTGAATACAGTCCTTGCCGAGAGCACTCTCCCGTATTTGAGAGCTACTCGGGCACAGGCGGTGTTTCGTTTCCTTGATCCCCTCCCTCAATCGCCCTTTTTGGCAATTGAGGACACACACATGTACAGCAACACACGAAGTAACGCGCGCAGTAAAAACAGTACCGCCGCACGTAAAGCGCTTGTTAATACGCCCCGTAACGCACTCCTAGCTTGCGGGCTGTTTGCAACCGCTATGAACGTTTCCGCACAAAATCCTTTAGAAGAAGTTGTGATTAGTTCATCCCGCGTACCTACTCCCCTTAGGGAGGTGGGGACTTCTGTAACCGTTTTATCCGAAGACGAAATCGTACAACGCGGCTTCTTGAGCTTACCCGACCTGCTTCGTACGCAAGCCTCAGTCGCTGCAACAAACAACGGCGGCGCGGGCAAGGCCACCAGCCTGCGTATTCGCGGCGAGGAAGGCTACCGGACTCTTGTCATAATCGACGGCATAGACATCAGCGACACTTCGAGCCCGCAGGTCAGCCCGCGTCTGGAGCAATTACTAACCACCGGTATATCGAGGGTGGAGATTCTCCGCGGCCCCCAAGGTCTTACTTATGGCGCCGATGCGGGCGGTGTAATCAACATCCGCACCGCAACACCTGACGAAGGCCTGGGCGGTGGAGTCGCCATCGAACAAGGTCGCTATGGTACGCAGCAATTAAGCGGTCGCATCGGTGGCACCTTCGAAGCGGGTGACTTTCTGATTAGCGGCGCTGACTTCTCTACCGATGGATTTAATGCCCGGAACACGGATACGGACCTGAGAGATGATGATGGCTACGAAAACCAAACCCTTCACGCGCGGGGCGGATGGAATCTGAGTGACCAGCTTCGTATTGAGGGTGTGGTTCGGCAAGTGGAAGGGGAAAATGCCTTCGATGCTTGTTTTAACAGCGCTTTTCTACCCACCAATGCCTGCGACGATAGTTTTGAACAGAACAGTTGGAGGCTCTCTGCCTCGCTGACCCAAGAGCAGTTCACCCACGAGCTGGCCTACAGTGAAAACACGACTGATCGAGACTTCTTCGCTGAAGGGGTCTCGTTCTTTCAAGCCGAAGGGTCCCTGGAGCGTTTGAGCTACGTCGGGCAGTGGCTTCAGTCCGATGGCTTATCGCTGGTCTATGGCGTAGATCGCGAGAAAGAGTCCATTGATGACGGTAGCTTTGACCGCTCTAGAGATCAAACCGGTGTCTATGGCGAATATCAGGGCCACTTTAACGATCAGCTAAGCGTAACCGCCGGTTTGCGCTATGACGATAATGATGATTTCGGTGACTACATCAGTTATCGGCTCAGCGGCGCTTGGACAACCACAATGGCGGGGGGAGAGCTCAAACTAAAGGGCGCCTATGGAACCGGATTTCGCGCTCCCAGTCTCTACGAAATCAGCTACAACAATGGACCTTTTGCGTCGCCACCCGCATCTGACACTGTTCTTACAGAAGAGACCAGCGAGGGCTACGACGTCGGTATCGCCTGGGCGTCGGAGTCCGGCACTTATCTCGAAGCGACCTGGTTCGATCAGGAGATCGACGACCTCATCACGTTTGATCTCATCGCGTTCTCGGGATACATACAGGATGCGGGGCTGTCAGATTCCACGGGCATTGAGCTGATTGCGGAGTTACCGCTGGCTCTGGGTTTCCGACTATCCGGTAATTACACATGGAACGAGACCACATCAGCCGATGGCCAACAACGGGCATTCCGACCAGAGCACCTTGCCAACCTAGGGCTCGCCTACATTGACCCCGAATCTAAACTGCGCCTTGGCATTAACCTACGTTCTTCGACAGACGCCGTTGATACCCTTGGGAATCCCCTGGATGACTATGTACTGATGGACGTAAACGCTAGCATCAATCTGTTCAGAGGTTTAACGATCTACGCGCGTCTTGAGAATGCGCTAGACGAAGACTACGTAGAAATACCGACCTACAATACCGCAGGCCAGGCAGCTTATGCAGGAGTGCGTTATGAGTTCTGATGACAAGAAGGAGGCCCGTCACAAAGCAGCAATGGAGAAGCAGAAAGAGTCCGTTGATGCCTCGATAGCCGCAGCAGACATTGAACGTGGCGTTGGGATTTTGCTTACCGGCAACGGCAAGGGTAAAACCAGCTCTGCTTTTGGGATGGTGCTACGGGCCTTGGGGTATGCCCACAAAATCGGCATCGTTCAGTTCATTAAGGGACAGCAGTTATCCGGCGAAGAAATCTATGTCCGTGACCACTGCCCCGAGATCGCCTTCTATCAAATGGGAACGGGATTCACCTGGGACACGCAAGATCGTAGCTCCGATATCGCGGCGGCGCGAACAACTTGGGAGCAAGCGCGGGCAATGCTACAGGACCCTAACCTCGATTTAGTTGTCCTGGATGAACTGACCTACATGCTCTCCTTTGACTACCTCAGCGAAGAGGAAATTCTGGACGCAATCCGAAACCGCCCCAGAGAGCAGAGCGTTGTGGTCACCGGTCGCGGCGGCGGCGCAGGCCTCAGAGAGATCATGGATACCGTCTCGGAAGTCAAAGATGTAAAGCATGCCTACAACGCAGGCATCATGGCGCGGCGCGGCGTCGACTACTGACCGATGGGCTCCATCAAGCTTGGCGCCCCACCGTCGTTAACGCTGTTGCTCGTTGTGGCAATCTGCATGGCCCTCACATTGGGGGCCATACCCCTAAGTTTTAGCGAGGTGTTTGCAGTACTGAGTGGAAGCGGCGAAGCTCTTCATGAAACTCTGATTCTACAGCTGCGTTTGCCGCGGGTGTTGCAGGCGGCCGCGATTGGTGGGCTCTTGGCCCTCACGGGTGCACTCTCTCAAGGTATGTTCCGAAACCCCCTAGCTGACCCTTCATTGATTGGTGTCACCGGGGGAGCCTCATTGGGTGGGGCCTTGGTGCTTGCCCTAGGTATAGGTGCAGGAACGGGTGCTGACCTATCGATCTCTGTGGGCGCCTTCGCGGGCGGGCTTATCGCCACGGGCCTTGTTTACCAGATAGCACGCACTACCCAAGGGACCTCTGTGTCTACGTTGCTGCTCGCGGGCGTCGCCATAACTGCACTAGCCGGGGCATTAGTCAGCGTATTGGAAATGACCGTAGATAACAGCACCCTAAGACGCGTAGCAGTCTGGCGGCTGGGGTCTTTGGCGGGGGCTGACTACCACAGCCTGGCGTTGTCGTGTACTGCGTTGGCGCTAGTGATTCTCGCGTCGCTGCCCCTACGCAACGTGCTCAATGCGTTTTTACTGGGCGAAGCCGAGGCCGGACACCTCGGTTATGACACCGCGCGAAGCAAAGCACTAATGACATCTCTCATTGCCGCAGGTATGGGTGTCACCGTGGCCTTGGCAGGCGCGATAGCATTTGTAGGGCTGGTAGTGCCGCACATGGTGAGGCTGTACAGCGGGCCTGAACACAAAGCCCTACTTCCACGTTGCACGCTCCTCGGAGCGCTAGTTCTTGTGCTTGCCGATCTATTATCACGAACACTACTCGCTCCCGGGGAAATTCCTCTGGGTATCATCACAGCGCTACTGGGCGTCCCCTTCTTTCTGATTCTTCTTCGCCGCTATCAGTCGGGACTTGTCATCTCATGAACAGCCCTGTCCTTGAAATGCAGCAAGCCTCCCTGCGTTTGGCGGCAGACACCGTGTTAGACAATCTCAGCTTCACAGTCGCAAGCGGTGAAATCCTTGGCATAGCGGGCAGTAATGGCGCAGGAAAAAGCAGTCTTTTGCGACTTAGTTGTTGTGAGCATTCACCCAGCAGCGGCAGAGTCATCTTTGGCGACGAAGATCTAGCGTCCATGGCACCTAAAAAGCGTGCGCGCCGCATGGCAGTGCTGCCCCAAGCCATGAGCTTACAGTTTGACTTCACAGTCCGTCAGGTCGTTGCCCTCGGACGTTCCCCCCACGGCGACCTTGGTGGCAATGGCGAGGAAGTCATTGAGCGAACGATGGACACCTGTCAGATCCGCGCTCTATCCGACCGCAGCTATCAGTCGCTCAGTGGCGGGGAGAAACAGCGCACCCAACTCGCAAGGGTGTTAACACAGCTTCTCCCCAGCGACCGGCAAGAAGACCTCGCCGGCCAGCTTCTCATTCTGGACGAGCCGACCTCTGCTCTCGATGTCAGATATCAGGAGAGCTTTCTTCGTATCATTAGAAACTTGCGCGATCGAGGCTGCGCTGTACTTTTAGTGATGCACGATATCAATCTGCTCAGTCGCTGCGCCGACAAGCTGATGCTTCTAAAGTCCGGGAAAATCCTTTCTATAGGATCAACCAAGGAACAACTGAACAACGCTTCGCTGAGTGAGGTTTTCAGCTTCCCCATTAAAACCATGAACCGTGACGGCGACGCACTACCCTTTGTCTATCCGGACCCCGTTGCCAATGTCTTTGAAAGTACTTAGAACTTACCCCTTCGCCTTACTGTTTCTATGCCTGACAACTCATGTGCCAGCGTTGGCCACGGTGGTCGCCACCGATTCTGACGGACGGCGGGTGGAGCTTATAGAACCCGCGAAGCGCGTCGTTGCGCTCGCACCGCACATTGTCGAAAACCTGTATAGCATCGGCGCACAAGGTTCGATTGTAGGCGCCGTTCAATATAGCGACTACCCGGAATCAGCCAAGTCAATACCAAGGCTCGGTGGTGTGGGTTCCATAAGCTTGGAGAATATTGTCGCCTTAGAGCCTGATCTGATTATCCTTTGGGGCTCGGGCACCCCCACCGGTCTGCGCGCGAACATTGAGCGCCTAGGGCTCCCATACTTTGTGGACGAAATACGCTCTCTGGAAGAGCTCAGCGAAAGCCTCGAAGCCTTGAGTGTACTTACCGGACATCTTGCGGAAGGCTTAGTTGCCACAAAGGAACTAGAGGAAGACCTCAGTGAAATAGGGGGAGAAAGAAGCCTAAGCCAAGGGGACGCGCCGGGCGTTTTCCTGCAACTATGGGATCAGCCTCTACAAAGCATCGGCCGGGAGCATCTCTTGAACGAGGTCATCGAACGCTGCGGAGCTTATAGCGTCACACGAGGGATTACGGGTCTCGCGCCTTTGGTGAGCCTGGAGCAAGTTCTGGCAGAAGATCCCGCCTTCATCATTACGGAAAGTGCCGCCCAAGCACAGCACTGGAGCAAGTACCCACAACTTCGCTCGGTTCGCGAGGGCAATATTGCGGTGATCAATCCAGACTTTCTCCACAGACCAACACTGCGCCTTATGGAGGGTATGCGGCAAATCTGTAAGAGACTAAAGTCTTCCTGAGCGCGAACGCCGTCGATTAATCCGTTCGCTCGCCGAGGCGAGCGTGCTCCGCTGCATAGGTATAGACAACGTCCGTGCTGGAATTCAGTGCAGTCTCCGCAGAATCTTGAATCACACTGATGATGAACCCCACTGCGACAACCTGCATGGCGATATCTACGGGAATACCAAACAGACCGCAGGCAAGCGGAATGAGAAGCAAACTCCCGGAAGGCACCCCAGACGCACCACAGGCCGCCAGCGAGGCGACAATGCACAGCAGCAGCGCTTGAGCGAAGGAAACTTCAACGCCTAAGGTATGCGCCGCGGCGACAGAGAGTGTTGTGATAGTGATCGCCGCCCCCGCCATATTCACCGTCGCACCCACAGGAATAGTCACTGAATAGAGCTCTTCACTAATACCGAGCCGCTTAGCCAACGCCAGATTCACGGGGATATTTGCGGCAGAGCTGCGGGTAAAGAACGCCGTAACACCGGATTCTTCAAGGCAACGAAAGACAATCGGATAAGGGTTTTTTCTCGTTAATAGCCAGACGTAAAAGGGATTGACCAGCAGTGCCACTATCAACATCGCAGCAACCAGCAGTCCCGCGACGCTCAGATAATCGGCTAACACTTCGACGCCGGTGGTCGCCACGGTAAGGCAAACAAGGCCAAAGATTCCGATAGGCGCAAGAGCAATAACGTAGCGAACAATGTCCGCAACACCATCAGCCAGCGTCTGCAGATTTTGGCGAAACGCATCCGATGCGCGACGGAAACTCAGTCCTAACAAAATAGCCCAGCTGAGGCAGCCCAAGAAATTGCCCGTCAAAAGCGCATTGATAGGGTTATCAACCATCTTAAACAAAACATCCCGAAGGACACTTGCTACCGCCGCGGGAGGAGCTCCGTCCGCGGCGCCACTCAAACTCAGGGTCTGTGGAAACACCGTGGACAAGAGTAGCGCCACGAGCGCTGCGCTCATGGTGCCGACAAAGTACAAAATCAGAGTGACGAAAATGCGGCGAGAGTCCGCCGATCTCTCGTGTCGATTCGCAATTGCAGACATCACCAAGAGCATCACCAACAGTGGCGCTACAGCCTTGAGCATCGCCACAAAAAGCTGCCCCAGAAGGCCTAGCTCCGTTGCCAGTCCAGGAAACAACATCCCTACCAATGCCCCAGCAACAACGCCGGCTAATATTCGCGGCACAAGCCCGATCTGTGAAAATTCCACGGCACAACCTCGTAGGGAAAGCGTCCTATTGTACGCCAGGGCAGGTGATTTTTACCCACGTATTCATAAACGAAAAAGCCCGGCACTGGGCCGGGCTTTGGGGAAACCTACGGTTAACTCACTGCCTATTCCAGCAACTCAGGCTGCTCAGCCACAATGACATCGTAGAGAGGCTGAAAGCTAAACCAGCCTGCCAAGTGGGACCCCACCTGCTCTGCTGTGCTGGCCGCCACATCATGGGGTATGAGCTTAGGTGTCCCAGCAGCTTCAGCCATAAGTTGTGCCTGGCAGCTCCGCTCCATCGCCACAAACCACCAACAGGCTTCGTCGACACTTTCACCGACCGTCAAGAGGCCATGGTTCTGCAGGATCACGGCTTTGTTATCGCCCAGTGCCTCAGCAATACGATCACCTTCGGAAACGTCTAACACCACACCCGAAAAATCCTCAAACACTTCGTGACTGTCATAGAAGGAGCAGGAGTCTTGAGTGAGCGGATCCAGTTTGCGGCCTAGACTAGACCAGGACTTCCCGTACACCGAATGCGAATGCGCCGCGGCGGTAATCTCCGGGTGGTTCATATGTATCCGTGAGTGGATAGCAAATGCCGCACCGTTAAGCAGGCCCTCGCCCTCAACCACATTGCCCGAATGATCAACTTTCAAGAGATCACTTACGCGCATTTGCTTAAACGAACGCCCCATGGGGTTTACCCAAAAATGGTCCGCATGCTCCGGATCACGAACGGTGATATGCCCCGCTACCCCCTCATCAAAACCGAACTTACCAAAAATACGTAGCGATGCTGCGAGACGTTGCTTGCGCTTAAGCCGCTCTGCCGCGACGTCATCGAGTACTTCATTCATGGTGACCGTATCGCCCTGATTCATCACCAGGTCAGCTGCTGCTTCACCCATAGTTACTCTCCTTCAATATCTTAAGGCTCCAATTTGTACTCAATGCTAGCGCATGAACGGATAAATTTCTCTAATTAGACGCATTACCGTCTAATCTCACTTCTGGCACCGATCACCGAAACCTTGCCTGCGCCTAACTTTGCAACAGTTGATCACTGTCTTCGCGCTCCAGATGCGGAAACGAAGGCAGTGATGTTTCTCCAACCCGTACACCTTTCACATGTTTCGCCAATGCGGGCCCAACCATAGGGGTGACATGTTGGGGACGAAGGTCTTCATGGCACTCACTACAGGTCATAACAGGTCGAGTTTTTTGACCACAGCTCTGATGAAAATACTCTACCGGCGCACCGTCGCCACGATCCATCCACTCATCTCCCCATCGACCCAGCATCATCAAAACCGGATAAAGCCCGAGTCCTTTTCGGGTCAGGCGGTACTCGTGTCGCGGTGGCTTCTCACTATATTGGACCCGAGTTAAAACTCCTTGATCGACTAGCTTGCCAAGGCGCTCAGACAGCCTGTGCCGAGTGATTCCGAGATTTGATTGAAACTGATCAAACCGTCGAGTTCCAAAAAAGGCGTCTCGTAGAATGAGCAGAGTCCAACGCTCGCCTACTACTGACAAGGCTCTGGCTACAGAGCAGACCTGTAAATCAATGTCATCCCAACGCATGCAACCCTCCTAAAGCAGTAAAAATCCTGATATAGACTTTCTCGCAGGCACAAAAAAAGGCAAGCCATTTCTGGCTTGCCTCTTCCGAAAAAACTGCGCTTTATACGGCGACAATGTTCTCGGCTTGAGGACCCTTCTGGCCCTGTGTAATAGTGAACTCAACTGCCTGACCTTCGGCCAGAGTCTTGAATCCAGATCCAGTGATAGCACTGAAGTGAGCGAATACATCGGGGCCGCTCTTCTGCTCGATAAAACCGAAGCCCTTAGACTCATTGAACCACTTCACGGTACCAGTAACTGTTTCGGACATAACGTCATTTTCCTGTAGATAATAAATTAATGCTGCATCAGCAGTGGCGCATTATATGAGCACCAGCTGCGAGAGGCGGTAATAGCCGCAAAAAGACTTTTGTTAGAACCTGCAGGACGACGAACTACTGAGAGAACACGCAACGAAGAACATAAACACGAGACTTACTTTTAGCTGCGTGCACGGTACAGCTCGACCACACTCAAGTCAATGAAAACAGGGGGCTGATTAGGGCCCTGAATACCCAATGAAATCCGGCCCTTGAGCCCCTACTTCACAGCTTCGCCTACACTTCGGTAGGCTATTCGGTCACCTCCAAAAGTACCCACCCATAGCGTGCCATCCACAACGACTGCCATGGTGACATTGCTAAACACCGGGCTTGCCGTATTCGATGCCACAACGCTCACCGCCTGAGAATCGGGGTCCAGTGATAACACTTTGTACGGTCGCGGGCAGCTGGCAAAGAGGGCGAGTTCCACCTCCCCTTGCTCGTTGTAGGGATTGCAATCCGGGTACTCGAGAACCATCCCGGCCGTAATGAGCTGACCTTCGCTATTGCGGTGAAGATTATCGGGAACCACAGGGAGTGTCGCAGTGCTCCACATCGCATCCATCGCCTCACCGAGCTTATAGGCCGTAACGTTCGCCAAACCCGATGACGCTATGTAAAACTCCGACTCATCAGCCGAGACGGCAATGCCATTAGCATAAGGCTGCGCAGTAGTGTCGAGGCGATTCCAACTCCCCTCTTTCGCGGACCAGTGATAAGCGGCGCCCGTCACCGTGCCCTGCATCGCCGCTGCAAAGTTTTGACCCTCTTCCAAGGGGACCGTTGCCAGCAAGCTGCCGTCGCGCAGTGCTGCAACGCTATTGGCCTCAAGCCCGTCGGGCGTTAAAACACACCCTATCCAGGTTAGCGCTGGCTTGGAGTCAGGCCCTGCGATGTAGACATCGAATACCTCAATCGCTTCTCTACCTCCATGCCCCACCGCGTATAGGGTGGAGTGCCCATTCCCATGGCTAATAATGTCCAGCCCATGAGTAAGGAGGGTCGTGGGATCAGGTGCGCCAGGGCACTCTGAAAACTGTTCCTCGTCATGATCCGCACGGTTCCGCGTGTTGGAGTACAACGGCTCCCACACTTTATTTCGAGAATCAATCAGGCTGAGCGCAGGCGGCAAGGCAAAACCGCTGGCGATAATCCAGTGCGACTCCGGCACCTGGACAAGATCCTCGGCGCTGGGAATTCCACAGAGATAATCATCGGCGCCAAAACCGTCGCATTCATCGGCAGTGCTCGCCTTGGAGTAAGCCAACGCGAAAAGCAATGAGAGAGCGCCGATAGCCACGCTCCCAATTCGCTTACTCGCGGTCTTACAATTGAAAACTGTCACTCGCCAATCCTCCAATCTATTACAGCTAAAAGCTTAAAGAGCCCTGCATGTTCCCGGACACCAGCCCAGCGCTGCAGTCTAGCGTAAAAAAATGGAACAGAAGACGGGGCAAAAAAAAAGCCCGACTATCGCTAGCCGGGCTCTGATGGAAAACCGTCGGTATTAGCCGAACTGGTTCATCGTATTGTCTTCTCCCGCTGCCTTAAGGGCTGCATCACCAGCAAAGTACTCTTTGTGATCATCACCCATGTCGGAACCCGCCATGTTCTGGTGCTTCACACAGGCAATTCCCTGACGAATTTCCTGACGCTGTACACCTTTAACGTAGCCCAGCATGCCCGCCTCGCCGAAGTATTCCTTCGCCAAGTTGTCCGTCGACAAGGCTGCGGTGTGGTAAGTAGGCAGAGTGATCAAGTGATGGAAAATACCCGCTTCGCGAGCCGCGTCGGCTTGGAAAGTACGGATACGCTCATCAGCTTCCATAGCCAGATCTGTGCTGTCGTAGTCCACGGCCATGAGCTTATCGCGATCATAGGCAGAAACGTCCTGCCCTGCTGCACTCCACGCATCAAACACTTGCTGTCGGAAGTTCAGGGTCCAATTGAAAGACGGAGAGTTGTTGTAGACGAGTTTTGCACTAGGTACTGTTTCGCGGATGGTGTTAACCATCTCTGCGATCTGGCCGACATGAGGCTTCTCAGTTTCAATCCACAGCAAGTCAGCGCCGTTTTGCAAAGAAGTGATGCAGTCCAGCACCACTCGCTCAACACCCGTATCCTTACGGAACTGATAAAGATTAGATGGCAGCCGCTTGGGACGGAGTAGTTTTCCGCCACGGTTGATGACCACGTCGCCACTGGATAGCTCCGAAGCTTCAATTTCATCGCAATCAAGAAAACTATTGTACTGGTCGCCCAAATCGCCCGGGGTATGAGTCACGGCGATTTGCTTGGTGAGGCCAGCGCCCAGTGAATCGGTTCGAGCGACGATAACACCGTCGTTCACACCTAATTCAAGAAATGCGTAGCGTACCGCGCGAATCTTGGCGAGGAAGTCTTCATGGGGAACGGTAACCTTTCCGTCCTGGTGGCCGCACTGCTTCTCGTCAGACACCTGGTTTTCGATCTGGATAGCACAAGCGCCAGCCTCAATCATTTTCTTGGCTAAGAGGTAGGTCGCCTCCGCGTTACCGAAGCCCGCGTCGATGTCCGCAATGATGGGTACTACGTGAGTCTGAAAGTTATCTACCTTGGTTTCGATCGCTTTTGCGGTAACTTCATCACCCGCTTTACGCGCCGCGTCCAGCTCTCGAAACAGCCCGCCCAGCTCTCGGGCATCCGCCTGGCGAAGAAAGGTGTACAGCTCTTCAATGAGGCCGGAAACAGATGTTTTCTCGTGCATGGATTGGTCAGGAAGAGGACCAAACTCACTGCGCAACGCCGCGATCATCCATCCCGACAAGTAGAGGTAGCGCTTGTTGGTATCCCCGAAGTGCTTTTTGATAGCGATCAGCTTTTGCTGACCGATAAAGCCGTGCCAGCAACCCAGAGATTGGGTGTACTGGGACGTATCGCCGTCGTAATCCGCCATATCCTTACGCATGATTCCAGCAGTGTACCGGGCGATATCTAAGCCGGTCTGGAACCGGTTCTGAAGACGCATGCGTGCGGCATGCTCAGGATTGATGTCTTTCCAGCTGTCGCCATTGGTAGAAACAATCTCTGCCGCAGCCTGGATTTCTTGTTGGTAGCTCATAGATCCAATTCCTAAAAAGTGACTCAAAAAATTCAGCCGCAGACGCGGCTTCATCAACGAGTGAATTTTAGGACATTAGACCACTATAACCCTAATCGATGTTTTATATGTGTGATATTCATCTAGTGAATTTCGGTGGTGTCCTAGCCGAGGGGCTTATGCCCCTCAGTTCAGCTCCCAACGGTGCGCTCTCAACCAGACCGCCGCTGCCAGTGCGATACCCGCGAAGACCAGCCCGGCTGCGACACTCAGCAGGTCCACAGCCATCCAATCGGGTCCGAAGAGGTAGAAACCTACCGCGGTGGTATCTGAAACATGGGGAAAATGGCGGCTGACCGCGTTATCAACAAATTCGGTACCGAAGAAAACATACTCGGCGGCCATCAATGCCATAAACGGCGTTACTGCCATTAGAAATGGTGAACGGCGTGCCAATGCCGAAGCACATAGCAGCCAGGCATACACGGGCGCTATCAGGAGTGCGGTCATGACCCAGCCACTAATGGGATCAATCATCAGCGCCACGAAGTCGATATTGCTAACGACCACTTCAAAGGGGTCCTGATCCATTCGTGCCACCAGCAACATCATCAGCAGCACGTAGGCCAATTGCAGTAGCAGGCTTATGGCTATGTAAATGAGCGGCGCACAGATCAAGGCCACGACAAACTTTGACAGCACGATCTGCCACTCCGTTACGGGCATAGAGCGCCAGAATAAAACGCTGCGGTCTTTGCGGTCGTCATAGAGAGAACTAAGCAAATAGTTAACCGTCGTGAGCAGTAAGATCAGAACTAGGATGCCGTGAACAACACTGAGCATGACGTTTAGCTCTCGCCCGCTCATCTCATCAAAGCCATCATCGTCGTCGCCCACCTTTGTCTTATCGCTAGTGGGGTTAAAGTTCCACTCCCGCGAAAAGTTCCACAGCTCTTCACTGGATCCTTGCTCCACGAAGACCTGGTATGGGGGCGTCTGGGGTGCAGTTGGGGGTCCCGGCGGGCCATCACGACTCCCACTAACATCGACTCCGCCACTTGCTGTGGTGCCCGGCGATAGATCTTGATTTGACGTTTCAACTCTCGACGTTTCAACGACGGTTACCTGCTGCTCTCCGTCTTCACCAATGCTGATCGAGATGTTTACGTTATCGCTGCCCTTGCGCATCATCGCCTCAAGAATAGTGTCCCCAATAACACTAACCCTGTTAACAAGAACAACACTGCCCAGCATGAGAACGGCAAGCACTACTGCGGTGATGATGGGTGTCCAGAAAAGAGAGTTCTTGTACTCGCGAAACTCCCGCTGCAGCAGCGTTACAAACTGTGTTGTTTGGGTGGTAGCCATGTCTCTATCCCCCCACCTTTGCCACAAACAAATCGGAGACCGAGGGCGTCCTCAATTCCCCCAATCCGGCTAGCTCTGCCCCATTCGCTTTCTCGAAAATGAACGCCTTGCCACCCAAGATGTTGCGCTTGCCAATGTAGGGCATCTGCGCTGCCTTTACTGCGGCGTCACCAAGGGCATGTACCTCTTGAAAACGCTCCTCAATATCCATAATGGATTCGTGGAGAATCAATTTGCCATGGTGCATAAACATGACGTGAGTCAAAATGTTTTGGATCTCCTCAACCTGGTGCGTAGACACCAGAATCGTGCGCTCACCGTCAAAGTAATCGTTGATCAGCTGCTCGTAGAAACGTTTGCGAAACAAGATATCCAGACCTAGCGTCGGCTCATCAAGAATGAGGAGACGCGCATCAATTGCCATAACGATGGCGAGATGAAGCTGCACAGTCATACCTTTGGATAGATCACCCACCCTGCGATCCTGTTCGACATCAGTGGACGCCAGAAAAGCCTCCGCCTGATCGCGATTAAATCGCACATGAGTGCCTGTTACGTAATCAAGTAATTCCCTGACCCGCATCCAACGCGGCAACACGGCTGTGTCCGCGATAAAGCAAACCTCTTCCATCATGAGACCGCGATCCGCCATAGGGGAGTATCCCAGAACAGAAAGATCACCCTCACAGCTGGTGAGACCCAGCAGAGCCTTTAGCAACGTGGTCTTCCCCGCTCCGTTCGGTCCGATCAGGCCAATAACATTGCCTGATGAAACAGTCAGGTCAACGCCATCCACGGCACGAAGATCACCGAAGCTGCGCCGTAGGTTCTGCGCCTCAATGATGGTCTGCATTTAAATTCCCCTGCGTCTTCATGATCTTTTCCATTACTTCTTCCATCTCCAGGCCCAGCATACGAATGCGGGCAACAAAAGCTGGAAGTTCTTCCTCCAAAAACCGCTGCTGCTCTTCGTTTGTCAGCGAACCCCTCGCCCCTGTCGCCACAAACATTCCGAGGCCTCGGCGTTTCTCGAGCAAGCCCATCTCTACCAGTTCCTGATAGGCCTTTCCCACGGTCAGGTGATTGATACGGTAATCCGTCGCCACCTGGCGAACCGATGGAATCGCCTCCCCTTCGGGAAAGCTACCGTCCATCACGCGCTGGATAACCAGATCGCGCAACTGGCGGTAAATGGGCTGTCCTTCAATCCACTCCATAATCAATTCCGTCGCGCGACCTAGTCGCGGCGACGAACTTCTCCACTGCCGAGCTCAACACTCTCAATGCTGGGCGTGCCGCCGTGTACGACATCACCACTCCCCAGGATCGACGCATTGAGCTGTTCACTGACTTCGCCAATCGATGCAGATCCGGAACCAACAATGTTGGTCTCTGCCCGGCGAGCCCCTACCGCCGGCATACGAATATCACCAGAGCCCACCACGTTGACTTCCAACGTGTCTACGTACCCTCCCTCAGTCACTCGCAAGTCCCCTGATCCGGTCACTACAAACTCACCAGAGTCAGCCTTCAGCGTCTCTATAAAGAGATTCCCACTGCCAGCCACGACGGCCTCCAGCTCTGCAACTTCGATACTGACGGCTCTGAAGTCACCCGACCCCTCTACACGGACTTCAAGTGCTTGGCCCGTAAGCTCAAAGGCGTTTATCTCGCCGGATCCGTCAACCGCCAACAAGGGCGCTGATCGAGTGGAAGTATCGAATTCAAAGGGCTTGATATAGACCGTGCCCGAGCCCTTCACGTTTAACTCCCGGAGTTCCGGCATAACGATACGAAAGCGCAATCGGCTGTCTCTCTTTCCATCCCTTTTGCGCGCCCCAAGAACCAGCGTGTCACGCTTTACATAGAAAGGCTCGGAGTCGAGGTACTTGGCAGGCCCCCGTAGCTGCAATGCCAGCTCATCGCCCTGGCTAATTTCGACCTCAGCGCTGCCAAGCACCACTATTTCATCGAAATCGAGACCCTCTACGCGACGGGTCTCGTCCTCGGCAGCTACCAGCGGAGAAAAAGCACTCAAAGCCAGAACGCCCGAAACCGCTGTTGCTCCTAGCAGCTTATACATTGTGCGAGCCTCGGCTGGGGTCCTTGCTCTCACCGCTCCGCGCTGCCTCGATAGCCAACCCCGCCGGCACAAGACAGAGGGCCGCCAGGGCGCCACCGCCAGCGGCACTTAACGATGCACATGCAAGGAACACAAGTGCGGGCAGCAGCATGTGTCTTGAAGTTGAGGCAGTCATTCCTTTGCGGAGACTAATCATTGTTCTGTACCGTATTTCCTTGGGTGTTATGGTGGACTATAGCACCCAATCTCGCGCTGGCAAGCGCTCGAAAATCCAGTAAAAATACAGATTTAATTTAATTAAAACAGTGTTTTATGGTGTTTTTCTAATAATTATTTTAGGTTTAACCCGAAAACCGCTGCAGATTCTGTCGCATATTCCCTGCAACTCGTCGTGCGAGTGTGAAGGCTCGTTCGCTAGACGTCCCCAGGGGCTGTTTTTCGAGGGTATCTTCGAACAGGCTTAGCCACCTTTCATAGTGCTCTGGCGTCATGTGTTTTATCGCATCCACCTCTCGATGCTTTTGCATCATATGACGTCGGTAGTCACTGTGGCCCAGAAGCATTTTCCGCCAGTAGGCTTTAATTCTGGGCAAGTGCTCAGCTAGGTTGATACGCGCGACTTCCAGAAACATGGGGGCGAGCAGTGGGTCTGCAAGCACGCGCTCATAGAAGGCATCTACAAACTGATCGATCTGCTGTGAGGTTTCGTCGCCAGGGGATAGCATGGTGCTTAGCGACGTTTTTTCTGCTGTTTACTCTTCTTGGCTTGTTTGACGTGGGCCATTAAACGTCGCTTTCGATTTATCTGACGATTGGTCAGTTTGTTCCGCTGTCCCGCAAACGGGTTATCACTGCTGCGAAACTCTATGCGCAGGGGAGTGCCTGTCAGCTCAAGACTGCGACTAAAAGCCTTCTCGAGGTACCGCTGATAGCTGCTTGGAACCTTATCGGTCTGATTACCATGCACAACAACGCGCGGAGGATTTCTTCCTCCTGCGTGCGCATAGCGTAGCTTAATGCGTCGACCATTCACCAAAGGCGGCGGGTGGTCTGAGACAGCATCTTCAAGGATTCGGGTGAGACGGCTGGTGCCCATGGGTTGCATCGCTGCGGCATAGGCCGCATCTATGGAACCAAACAATGTTCCCACACCCGATCCGTGCAGGGCCGAAATGAAGTGCGTATCTGCAAAATCGACGAAGCGGAGCCGTCGATCAAGCTCCGACCGCACGACGTCTCTTTGGTCAGGATCCAGGCCATCCCACTTGTTCACTGCAAGAACCAATGCCCGTCCCGCTTCCAGGCAGTGTCCAAGCAGATGAAGGTCCTGATCGACCAACCCCTCCTGACCGTCGACCAGAAGCACAACTACGTTTGCATCACTGATCGCGCTGAGAGTTTTAATAATCGAGAATTTCTCAACCGCTTCCCGAACATTCTTCCGGCGCCGGACACCGGCGGTATCGATAAGGGTGTAGGGACGACCCTCACGAAGGAAATTGACGTAGACGCTGTCGCGCGTCGTGCCCGGTTGATCGTAGACGACAACGCGGTCTTCCCCAAGAATTCGGTTCACGAGCGTGGATTTGCCAACATTGGGACGCCCGACAATAGCCACCCGGGTACCGCCCTCATCTTCCTCAACCACATCGGGCTCTTCGGGAACAGGCACCGTCTCAAGTACCGATTCGATCATCTGCCGCACGCCGCGTCCATGCGCCGCTGCTATGGCATGCATGGAGGCGATGCCCAGCGAGTGAAAGTCGCTGACGGCGACATCAGGATCGCGTCCGTCGATCTTATTCACCACAAGATGAAACTCTCGACTTTGCTGACGAAGATACTGGACCAGTTGCTCATCTACCGGATTCAAGCCATCGCGGGCATCAACCAGTAGTAGCACGATATCGGCTTCATCGATGGCGAGAAGAGACTGCTCTGCCATAACGGCATCTATCCCTTCCTCATCACCACTCACACCGCCCGTATCGATGACAATAAACGCACGATCCTCGCTGCGCCCTTCGCCGTACTTGCGATCCCGCGTGAGTCCAGACAGGTTGGCCACGAGAGCATCGCGGGACCTAGTGAGCTGATTAAACAGCGTCGACTTACCGACGTTAGGGCGTCCTACTAGTGCAATAGCCGGCAACACGCTGCTTAGGACCTGGGCCGAATATCATAGGCGATGAGCTTTCCGCCGTTTGAGTAAACATAGAGAATCGTGCCGTCGGCGAGCATGTCGGCCCGAACGCCATCGCTATCGGGTCGAATTCGGGCGAGAAACTCACCATCGACCTGCGAGAGCAAGTGCAGATAGCCTTCAAAATCTACCACCGCTAGATAACTGCTGACGGGTATCGGTCGAGACAGTGCTCGCCAAGCTAGCGCTGGCTGTTCCCAGCGCACGCCCTGGCCATTGCGTAAAAACGCCGTAATCGTGCCGCCCTCTTCCGTGATGTACACATTGCCAAAGCCCTGAGAAACGCCATAGAAAGAAGACACATTGCGCTGCCATAGCTTGCGACCTGTGCGAGTGTCCAGTGCTGCAATTCGTCCTTGATAGCTCGCCACATAAAGCTCCGTACCCGCTAAGGCCATAGTGCCGTCAACGTCTACGATACGCTCGATCTCTGAGCGGCCCTGAGGAATCGCCACGCGAGCCTCCCAGCGGATGGTACCGTCCAATGCATCGAAGGCCAGAACGCGTCCGGTAGCAAAACCTGCGTACACCACCCCGCCGTCCAGAATCGGAGTACTGGTTCCTCGGATAGTCAGTACGGGCAGATTGCTGTCGTAGCGCCACATACGCTCGCCAGTTTCATAATCAAAACCATAAAGCCGACCGTCGTAGCTTTGCACAACGACAACCCGACCATTACTTTGCGGCGCGGCCAGTACTTCTCCACTGACCTCACTCATCCAAAGCGTCTCGCCGCTAGAGGCATCAAGGCGCATAACCAAGCCGTCGCTACCGCCCAAAAACAGGGAATCTTCGTAATGACCTACACCACCCGACAAGCCTAGCTCCAACTCTTGTTTCCAGATGGTCGAGCCGTCGCGGCGATTTATGGCGCGAACCTCACCCTCGGCCGCAGCGACGTAAATGATGTCGTCATCGATAATCGGTTGAAGCTTGTAAAGACCATCTCCTTGACCATCACCCACGCCTACCGACCATAATTTTCGGACATCGAGCTGATTTTCGATATCCATGAGTTCGGCTGGTTGTTGCGGATCTTCGTCGTCGCCCATCTCAAAAAAGCTGGAGACAGTCTCGCAACCCGCTAGAGTCGCCAGCAGCATTAACAAGGCGGTGGTACGCAAAAAACTCACCTCAGCCCGCCTCCGCTACCGTTGCTTGCAGTCGGGCACCGAGGTACTCAAGTTTGTCCTGCAGCGTCTGAGGGATAGGCGCTCCGTCTTCAAGCGCTGCCGCGGCACTTTCGTACGCGGCAAGAGCATCAGCTTCACGGCCCTGGGAAAGCAAAATATCACCGCGGGCCAATGCATAGGATGCAACAAAGTCGGTATTGGCTCCTTGCAAAATAGTAAGGGCCTCGTCCTGCTTGTCCTGCGAGGCCAGCACGCGTGCGAGACGCAATTGAGCTACCTGATGAACATCATCCTGAGCATCGGCCATCGCGAGAACCCAGCGGAGCTCTTGCTCTGCCAAGGCCGGCTCCCCATCATTCACTGCCAACCGTGCCAAATGAAGCGCGGCGAACTGCGCATACACCGAACCCCGGTGACTGTCTTTGAGTTCCGTAGCTATCTGCCTTCCAATAGTCGAAGTTTGCCCCTCTTCCGCAGACAAAGCCTGCAGCATCTGCTGGTAAAGGTTCGACGCATTTTGAGCAGCGACATCCTGATTCTTTTGCCAGGCCTGCCACCCAAAGCCCAAGCCTAGGGCCAACACTACGCCGATCATCGTGCTGCGACCGTTCTCTTTCCACCAGCGCTTTAACGCTTCGACCTGTTCTTCTTCACTGCGGTAACTTTCCACGTGCGGATTCCTGCTTAATGCGTTTGTTGTTGTAAAAGAGTGGAGACCTTATCAGAGAGGTCAGCCACAGGCAGGCGAACTTGCTCCTGCCCATCTCGTAAAGGTTTAATTGTCACTTCCCCAGCGGCGACTTCGTCTTCGCCCCAGAGCAATGCCAACGCCGCGCCACTTCGGTCGGCTTTTTTCATCTGGCTCCGAAAGCTGCCACCGCCCAACTGTTGCACAATATGCAGCTCGGGTTGCGCGTTTCGTAGCCCCTCCACCGCCGCTAACGCCGCTTCGTGCGCGTCAGCACCCGCTGCTACGACAAAAAGGTCGGGAGACCGCGCTTCGGGTAATTGCTCACAAGCTTCAAGCATGAGTAGCAAACGCTCCATCCCCATAGCGAAGCCGACCCCAGGGGTATCTCGGCCCCCGAGCTGCCCAACCAGAGCGTCGTAACGCCCTCCGGCGCAGACCGTACCCTGAGCACCCAACTTGTCGGTAACCCACTCAAAGACAGTCTTGTTGTAGTAGTCCAAACCGCGAACCAGGCGGGGATTGACCGTGTACCTCACGCCGGCTGTATCAAGATACCGCCTGAGCGCAGCAAAGTGCTCAAGAGAATCCTCATCCAAGTAATCCACCAGTGCCGGGGCATCGTTTAATAGCAACTGCGTTTCTGGGTTCTTGCTATCGAGTATCCGCAAGGGATTACTCTCAAGGCGCCGCTGACTATCTTCGTCCAGGGCGTCGCGGTGTTGCTCCAAATACGTCACTAGAGCCGCGCGGTAACTGGCTCTGGACTCTGAGCTGCCTATGCTGTTTATTTCCAGGTTCACGGCGTCAGCGATACCTAAAGTGCGCCACAAACGCGCCAGCATTAGGATTAACTCGGCATCCGCATCTGGCGTCGCATAACCAAATATCTCAGCGCCAATCTGATGGAACTGACGTTGCCGGCCTTTTTGCGGGCGTTCATAACGGAACATCGGGCCGCTATACCAAAGTCTGCAGGGACTCGCGATCAAGTTATTTTGAATCGCCGCGCGAACACAACCGGCTGTACCCTCGGGGCGCAGGCTGATGCTGTCGCCATTTCGATCCTCGAAGCTGTACATCTCTTTTTCGACGATATCGGTGACTTCACCGATGGAACGGCTAAACAACGCCGATGACTCAACGATGGGTAAACGGACTTCGCCGTAGCCGTAACGCTCGAGCAATTCAGCGACGCGGCTCTCCAGAAACTGCCAATGGCCCGTGTCCGCCGGCAAGATATCGTTCATGCCGCGAATCGATCGCAGTGCATCCATGTTGGTATGTTGATCCTGTCGTTAAATAAAAGGGCTAGTCGTAGGACCTGCCGTCAGGACGCGGAACGCGCGATGAGTTTGGCGTCTGCCTCGGCACGCTCTTCATCAAGCTTTGCCGCTCGAGCACGAATAACGCCTTCAAGATGATCCACAAACTCGTTATTGCTGACCTTGTGATCAGGCTCACCATCGACGTAGATCAGATTGCTCGGCGTAGCTCCAGTCAAACCCACGTCCGCTTCCCGAGCCTCTCCCGGGCCGTTCACGATGCAACCGATCACGGCAACATCCATAGGCGTACGAATATCGTCGAGCCGCTGCTCAAGCTCATTCATCGTGCCGATGACGTCAAAGTTCTGCCTGGAGCAGCTGGGGCAGGCTACAAAATTGATCCCATTGCTTCGAAGCTTCAGGCTTTTAAGAATATCAAAGCCCACCTTGACCTCTTGCACCGGATCAGCCGCGAGGGAAATACGGATCGTGTCACCGATTCCTTCGTACAACAGCATGCCGAGGCCGATGGAGGACTTCACGGTGCCGCCACGAAAACCGCCCGCTTCGGTGATCCCCAAGTGCAGGGGTTGATCGATCTCTTTCGCCAGCAGACGGTACGCGTCCACTGCCATAAAAATTTCTGACGCTTTAACGCTGACCTTAAAGTCCGGGTAATCGTGCTTATCCAAAATATCCACGTGATGCATCGCAGACTCTACCAACGCTTCGGCAGTGGGCTCTCCATACTTTCGCTGGAGCTCTTTACCGATGGAGCCCGCGTTTACGCCAATTCGAATAGGGATACCCTTGTCGCGCGCCGAGGCGATGACTTCCCTTACTTTGTCGTCTCGACCAATGTTACCGGGGTTGATGCGCAGACAATCAACGCCATATTCCGCCACTTTGAGCGCGATATTGTGGTCAAAGTGGATATCAGCAACCAATGGCAGTTTGGCTTGCGCGCGTATTTGTTTGAAGGCTTCAGCGGCATCCATACTGGGCACGGAAACCCTTACGATATCTGCACCCGCGGCTTCCAAAGCAGCAATTTGCCCTACCGTTGCTTCTACATCACAGGTTTCAGTGTTGGTCATGCTTTGAACGCTGATGGGTGCGTCGCCACCAACCGGGACATTACCAACATGAATCTGTCGGCTCTTACGTCTTTTAATCGGTGAGGGCTTATTCTTATTCATCGCTGCTACTCTCTTGCTGCCCTGAATTCACGGAGCGACGATAAGCATCGTAATCAGGCGAATCAGGGTACAAATTTCGTAGGGCTAAGGCATAACTGCTCGCAGCATCCGAATCCCCAGTCATTCTCGCCAGTCGAATCCCCAACCAAAGCCCACGGGAACTTTGCTGCCGAACCAGACGGCGATATTTATCATAGTAGAGGGTCGCGTTGCGACTGTCCTTCGCATCCACTCTCAACTGGGCCACCTCGAGCAAAGCCGTGGTATTTCCTGACTGCATAGCAAGAGTGCGTAAAAACGCCTCTTCCGCGCCTCTCTCATCAAACAATTTGAGACGACAAAGGCCTAAATTCAAAAACGCCTGCGGTCGAGCGCTATACAAGGTATCTTTTACAACCTCTTGGAGCTGAGCTTCAGCTTCGCGATAACGCTCCTGGCCATACAAGAAGGCAGCGTAGTTGTTCCGAGCGCGAGAAAAACTCTTATCAAGGCTGATGGCCCTTTGAAAACTGTCCTCCGCCAATTCGAACTCGCCGGTGCTCTGATATACCAAAGCAAAGGCTTCGTAGACTTCCGGGTTGGTGCTATCGAGCTCTGCTGCGACCTTAAGGTTACGCTTGGCGTCTTCCCAGTTTCCCTGACCAATGTACTGGCGGGCCAGAGATACGCGGGTTTCCATAGCTTTTTGCGGCGATGGAGGCTCGGTGAAAACCGTCTCCGTCTCGGTCACACAGCCCGCGAGGATAAGTACTGTAGCTAGCGGTAAAGCGCGAATCATGCTCCCAACTCCAAAGCGGCTTCTGCGTTCTGACGGTGCCTGGCGCTGCGGCGTGTTCTATCCACGACCTCACCGACAAGCTGTCCACAAGCTGCATCTATATCATCTCCGCGCGTAGTACGCACGGTTACGACATATCCCGCGTCTACCAGCACCTGCCAGAAGCGCGAGACCGCATTGCCACTGGGACGTTCATAGCCTGAGTTTGGGAAGGGATTGAAAGGAATCAGATTAATTTTGCAGGGAAAATCGGCCAGCAATACCGCCAACTCACGGGCTTGGTCCTGCTGGTCGTTGATACCCGCCATTAACGTGTATTCAATCGTGACGACCCGCTTCTTGTCTTTTTGGGCATCGATATAGCGTTTTGCGCTGTCAAGCAATTGAGCAATCGGGTAGCGCTTGTTGACTGGCACAAGCTGGTTGCGAAGCTCGTCGTTTGGCGCATGGAGCGAAACTGCCAAGCTTGCCTCGCTAACTTCTGCGAGCTTATCCAACGCCGGGACAACGCCCGAGGTACTCAAAGTCACCCGGCGCTTGGAAATACCATAGCCGAGGTCGTCCATCATCAGGTTCATCGCCGTTACGACGTTGTCGAAATTAAGTAGCGGCTCACCCATGCCCATCATGACGACATTGGTCACGACGCGACCGTTTCCGGACTGAAACGCGTCATAGGACTTAATCGCCAGCCAAACCTGGCCAATAATTTCAGCTGCGCTCAAGTCGCGCTGAAAACCCTGTTTGCCCGTTGAGCAAAAGCTGCAATCAAGACTGCAGCCCACCTGGGACGACACACAAAGGGTGGCGCGGTTACCGTCGGGGATCAGTACCGTCTCCACAAGACCGCCCCCATCGACATGCACCAACCATTTACGCGTACCGTCGCTGGAGTCATGCTGCGACTCCACCTCAGGAGGACGAACCTCAGCGATTACCGACAGGCGCTCACGAAGACCCTTGCCCAGATTACTCATTGCCGAGAAATCGCACTCGCCGTGGTGGTGCATCCACTTCATGAGCTGCTGCGCGCGAAAACGCTTCTCGCCCATCTCGAGGAAGAATTCCTCAAGTTGGGCGCGGCTCATGCCGAGAAGATTAACTCGCTCGACGGGCTCGCTACTGGCAATGAGTTCTGACACAGAATCCTAGTCGCGATCGCATACTTCGCTTGAAGCGAAGAAGTAAGCGATTTCACGTGCTGCAGACGTTGTGGAATCTGAACCATGTACCGCGTTGGCGTCGATGGACGAGGCAAAGTCTGCGCGGATGGTTCCCGCAGCAGCTTCCTGAGGGTTAGTCGCACCCATTAGGTCACGGTTCGTAGTTACCGCATCTTCACCTTCCAGTACCTGAACGACAACAGGGCCTGAAGTCATAAACTCGATAAGGGCTGGGAAAAACGGACGTTCTTTATGCTCAGCATAGAAACCTCCAGCGACAACGTCGCTGAGACGCATCATCTTAGAAGCAACCACACGCAGACCCGCGGCTTCAAAGCGAGCATAGATCTCGCCAATGTGATTCTTCGCGACTGCGTCGGGCTTGATAATTGAAAGAGTGCGTTCCACCGCCATGTTCGTTCTCCAGAACTAATGAAAATCAACAAGATACCGCCGGACCCTACGTTCTAGAACGCATCGTCGGGCGACGAAAAAGTGCGCGGGATTATACGGACTTTGTGGCGCTATAGCACCCTACCTGAGAGTACTTAAGTGGCTGAGTAATCGAGCAAAAAAAGCCTAGGCAGCGCTTCGACGAAGACGTGGGACCACCTCGTGGAGACGCTCACTGAAGAGACGCACGTCGTTTTCATCGCTAAACCGGCCAAGGCTCACCCGTAGGGAGCTGTGCGCTAACGCGTCTGGCAGCCCTAAAGCGCGCAGCACATACGAAGGCTCTAAACTGGCTGAGGTACAAGCAGACCCTGTTGAAATCGCAAATTCTGGCAGCGACAGTAGCAAGGCTTCCCCCTCGACATCGCTGACGCTGATGTTTAAAGCGCCAGGCAGCCGTTGGGTGAGGTGACCGTTCATGGTCAAGCCTTCGATATCCGACAAAGAGGACCACAGGGCCTCGCGCAAGGCTGTCAGTCGCTGCACTTCCGTCGATAGCGACTCCTGGGCAATGGCCGCCGCACAACCCATACCCACTATTTGGTGGGTCGCCAGGGTGCCCGCCCGTAACCCACGCTCGTGGCCTCCCCCATGCATCTGAGCGTTCACAGCAACCTTGGGGCTTCTGCGCTGATAAAACGCGCCAATCCCCTTGGGACCATAAAACTTGTGTGCGGACATCGACAACAGATCAATGTCCAGTGCCTTTACGTCCAGTGGTATCTTGCCGACGGTCTGGGCAGCGTCCACATGGATCGGCACCCCAGCGGACCGACAAATTGCCGCTATCTCCGCAATGTCATTGATGGTGCCGATTTCATTATTGGCGTGCATCACGCTTACCAGGCAGGTATTACCCTGTATCGCATCGCGCACTACCTCGGGCTGAACGAGCCCGTCCTCTGAAGGATGCAGGTAAGTCACTGCCGCCCCCTGAGTCTCCAGGTACCGACAGCTGTCCAGGATCGCTTTGTGCTCAATAGCCGACGTTACGATGTGTGGTGTTGCATTCCCCGCTTCACGAGCCGCAGCGAACACCCCCTTTAACGCAAGGTTATCTGACTCCGTGGCCCCTGACGTCCAGGCCACCTCCCGCAAGTCGGCGTTGATGAGCGATGCAAGCTGCTGTCTGGCAGTCTCGACCGCCATCTCGGCCTCCCATCCATAGCGATGGGACCGCGACGCCGGATTCCCAAAGGTGCCCTCTAGGGTCAAACACTGGCTCATCGCCTCCGCGACCCTGGGATCGACTGGCGTTGAGGAGAGGTAGTCGAAATACACAACCCTAGACATCAGGCTTTTCCTTCTCTCTGTCGATCCCAATCCACAGGTTCACTGCGCTTCTGAGTTTCTGTGAGTATGCCGCGGAGAATGTTCAGTTCCATCTCATCCATGCCCAAACGGTTATACAGTCGCCGTAAACGCGGCATGAGTTTCCGGGGAGCTGCCGGATTGAGGAAGCCTATTTGACTCAAGGTTTCCTCCAGATGGACATAAAAGCGCTCAATGTTCTCCTGCGTAGCCAGCGGCTCGTCCCAGCCCTCATTCGGGTCTTGGGGGAGCTCGTCGCCCGTTTGAAGCATATGCAGCTCGTAGCAAACAATCTGCACAGCCATAGCAAGGTTCAACGAGCTATAGGCATCACTGGTAGGAATCGCTAGATGCAGGTTACAGCGCATAAGTTCTTCATTGGATAGCCCGTTATCCTCTCTACCGAACAAAATCGCGACCTCTCCCCTTTTGGAGTTGGTTGCCATTTCGACGGCCGCACGACGCGGATCCAGCACCGGCCAAGGCAGCCGCTGATCCCTAGCGCAGGTGCCAACTACAAAACCACAATCAGCGATTGCCGCATCCAAACTGTCGACCACCTCCGCGGCCTCGAGCACATCATTGGCCCATACCGCACGCCAGGTGGCCTGCTCGTCGGGAAACTTCTCTGGCGCAACGAGCACCAGCTTACCGAGCCCCATGGTCTTCATTGCCCGCGCGACGGCGCCAATGTTACCCGGATGACTGGGCTCGACGAGTACGATCCGAATTTGGTCGGGATTCATGAGTGATGTTGTTGCCAGAAGTTAAAAGCACATTGTAACAAAGCAGTGCGGCTGACAGCCCGCTCCTCTGGTATACTCGCGCGCCTTTTTCGACTCTGTCTGCAGGTCTTTCTCCATGGAACCGATGACCAATATCGCCCTACGCGCCGCCCGAAAAGCGGGAGAGCTTATTGTGCGGGCCTCTGATGATCTTGAACGCATCGGTGTGCGCAAGAAAAGCGCCAACGATTTTGTTTCAGATATCGATGAGCTTGCGGAGCAGGAAATCATCCGACAACTTCAGCGTGCCTACCCGGATCACGCCTTCCTAGGTGAAGAATCTGGCCGCAGCGGCCCCGAGGATGCGGACTATCTCTGGATTATTGACCCTCTGGATGGCACCACCAACTTTATCCGTGGCATTCCACACTACGCGGTATCGATAGGCTGCATCCATCAGGGTCGTCTCGAGCACGCCGTAATCGTCGATCCTGTTCGTCGCGAAGAATTCACAGCTTCCCGCGGACGTGGCGCTCAGTTGAATGGGCATCGGATTCGCGTGAGCAAGCTAGCCTCACTCGATGGAGCGCTTCTAGGCACGGGCATACCTTTCAAAGGGCATGAGGATGCGCATCTTCCGGCTTACGCTGAAAGCTTGGCAGTGCTCGCAGGGCAGTGCGCCGGTATCCGCCGAGCTGGGGCTGCGTCCCTTGACCTGGCGTATGTCGCTGCAGGACGCCTGGATGCATTCTGGGAAAAAGGTTTGTCTATGTGGGATATGGCCGCCGGAGCACTCTTGGTGCGTGAGGCCGGAGGCTTGGTTTCGGACTTTGATGGCGCGGAAAACTTTCTGGATAACGGTGACATCGTCTGCGGTAATCCAAAATGCTTTAAGGCAGTGCTGAAAGCCACCCAGACGCTACGCTCCTAGAGACCCTCCAAAAGACGCGGCTTAGTTGATACCAACGACTGCTAACAACGCGTCTGAGAACTACGCGTCTGAGAACTACGCGTCTGAGAGGCCCTGATCCGTCGATCAGGGCATCAAATCATCTTGCTCCGCACCCTCTTTGATGGGAATCATCAGATCTTCTTTGCTAACGCCCATGCTGAGGAGCACGTTGGACGCAACATAGATGGACGAATAGGTTCCAATCATTACGCCGACTAACAGCGCCACGGCGAAGCCAAAAATCATTTCTCCACCGAACAACGCTAACGCCAGTAACACCAGCAAAGTCGTTAACGAGGTGACCAGGGTCCGGCCCAAGGTCTCACTCAACGAAATGTTCACAACCTCAAGCGGCTCAGCGCGACGCAGCTTCCGGAAGTTCTCACGAATACGATCGGATACAACAATCGTATCGTTCAAAGAATAACCAATCACGGCCAGCAAGGCCGCGAGTACCGTTAGATCAAACTCCAAACCAATGATCGAGAAGAAACCCAAGGTCACAATCACGTCGTGAATCAAGGCGACAACAGCACCGACCGCAAACTTAAACTGAAAGCGAAACGCGATGTAAAGCATCACGAGACCCAGCGCCAGAAGCATCGCCAACCCACCCTGCTCTCGCAACTCATCCCCTACTTGCGGTCCCACAAACTCAATACGACGTAACTCCACATCAACACCCGACGACGCTTGCAGCGTCTGCAGCATCTCAGTGCCCTGAGCGTCGGAGTAGCCGTCCGGCAGACGAATCAGCACATCCTTATCGGTGCCAAAACTGACAACAATGGCACCGGCATAACCCGCATCAGCCAGGGTGCTACGAATCTCGTTCAAGTTTGCTGAATCGGCGTAGTGCACTTCTACCAGGGTGCCCCCGGTAAAATCGAGACCCCAGTTCAATTGCTTGACGACCAGCGAACCTAACGCCGTCAGAATAAGAAGCGCGGAGAACACAGCGGCGATACGCCGCTTGCCCATGAAGTCAATCACTCTCATGCTGCATCTCCCATTTTGGGTACGCTGCCAATGGCCAGGGTGCCCACGCGACGTCCCCCGTAGATCAAATTCACCAGTGAGCGGGTGCCCATAATGGCGGTAAACATCGAAGTGATGATGCCCACGGACAGGGTAACGGCGAAGCCTTTCACTGGCCCGGTGCCCACCGCGTAAAGAATAATCGCTACGATCAACGTGGTGATGTTGGCATCAAGAATTGTCGCCACCGCTCGCTCAAACCCTGAATGGATGGCCATCTGTGGCGACAATCCATTGCCGAGCTCCTCTCGGATACGCGAGAAAATAAGCACGTTTGCATCCACCGCCATGCCCACGGTAAGCACGATACCCGCGATACCCGGCAAGGTCAGCGTAGCGCCTAACAGCGACATGATCGCGACGAGTAAAACGAGGTTGGCCGTCAGCGCTGTAACCGCACAGAGTCCGAACACGCGGTAGTAAACAACCATGAACAGCACGACGAGCGCGAGGCCATACTGCACCGACTTCACGCCCAAACGAATATTTTCGGCTCCCAACGAGGGTCCCACGGTGCGCTCTTCGACAAAGGTGATTGGCGCAGCTAACGCACCCGCCCTAAGCATCAGTGCTAATTCCGATGACTCCAGGGGATTATCCAGCCCAGTGATTTGAAACTGCGCACCCAAGGCGCTTTGAATAACCGGCGCAGTGAGCAGCTTCTTCTCATCGTAGGGGACTTTCACAGCCACCTCTTCACCGTCCTCGTCCATCTCGTAGCGAGTGCGGTATTTACGCTCGATAAACAAAACACCCATACGGCGCTTAACGTTGTTCCGCGTCGCGCGGGACATCAGCGTTCCACCCTCACTATCGAGGCTGATTTGTACGTTAGGTTGACCGTTCTGATCGAAGCTCGCCTGAGCGTTGGAGACTCGTTCTCCCGTGATAATGATGTCCCGCTCAAGATACTCGGTAGCCCCTTGGCGATCGGCGCTGCGATACTCAAAACGTTGACGCTCAGCTGCAGGCGCATCGGCGTTAGCCACCAGACGAAACTCAAGGTTCGCTACCTTTCCAAGTATTCGCTTAGCCTCGGCAGTGTCCTGAATACCCGGCAGCTCTACAACGATTCGATTTCTACCCTGACGCTGTACTAAAGGCTCTGATACCCCAAGCTCGTTGACGCGATTCCGCAGCGTGGTGAGGTTTTGACTCACCGAGTAATCAATGATCTCGTCGACAGTGACGTCGGTCATCCGCGCATAAATCATGAACTCGTCTTCTTCATCAACGCGGTCGAGCAATAGCTCGGGAAATGCATCAGAGATAAGGCTGCGCGCCTGCTCACGAAGGTCTTCGCTGCGGAACCGCCCGACTACAGCACGATCACCATCGAGACCCACAAAACCACGAATACGCTCTTCACGGAGCGAGCGCTTGGTAGCGTTAAGGTAATACTCCATGCGTCGCTCTACAGCGGCTGCAGTATCAACTTCCAGCTTAAAGTGCACACCCCCGGACAGATCAAGCCCAAGCTTCATGGGCTGACCACCCAATCCTGTCAGCCACTCGGGAGTGGTCTCTGCCAAGTTAAGGGCAATGATGTAGCCATCACCGAGCGCCCTCGAAACTACGGATTGAGCCCGTAACTGCGCTTCCTGCTTTCGCAATCGGATCAGCGCACTTCGGCCAGAGGGTTCTAGAATCTCTCCAAAGTGCTCGATACCCGCTTCATTGAGCGCGTTCGTTGCTCGACTAAGCAGTCGCTCATCGATGAGCGTGCCGCTGCTTTCACCGGCTATTTGCAAGGCCGGGTCAGGGGCGTAGAGGTTGGGGGATGCGTACAAAGCGCCGCCGAGAACGACGACCAAAACGATCAGATATTTCCAGATTGGATAACGATTGAGCATGCCGTGGTCTGCAGTAATGCGGTGGCCACATCAAACGTACATCGCTTGATCCTATGCCACCGAGAATAAAGGTGGCGCATTATAGACGCTGGCCGCTAGGTCTCAAGGGCCGAAAATTCACCCGATGTAAGTCCGCGCATTCCGGAACAGGTCCAACCAGGGCGATTCCTCAGGCATATCGTCCGGAGCCCAGGAAAATTGCCGGGCACGAATGACCCGCTCTGGATGGGGCATCATGATTGTCACTCTGCCACTCTCACTGCATACACCCGTGATTCCCGAGGGCGAGCCATTAGGGTTTGCCGGATACCGCTTGGCGATCTCACCGCTGTTTTCAATGTAGCGAAGGCCAACCAGCTGCGCTGACTCACAACTTTCCTGAGCCGCATTATCCGCAAAAACCGCCCGCCCCTCGCCATGAGCTACGGCGATAGGCAAACGGGAGCCCGCCATACCCTGCAGAAACACGGAGGGGGAGTCTCCAATCTCCACCATTGAAAGCCTCGCCTCAAACTGCTCTGAGCGATTCCGTCGAAACCACGGCCAGTGTTCGCTGCCAGGAATCAGCTCTCGGAGTACCGACAGCATCTGGCACCCATTACAGACTCCCAGAGCAAAACTGTCGGGCCGCAGAAAGAACTCGCTAAAACTGTCTCTCAGTTGCGGATTGAACAAGATGGACTTTGCCCAGCCCTCCCCAGCGCCCAAAACATCGCCAAAAGAAAAGCCACCACAGGCCACGAGGCCAGCAAAGTCTCTGAGGCTTGCTTCCCCCGCCACAAGGTCACTCATAGTGACATCCACAGAAGTAAATCCGGCGCGATCAAAGGCCGCAGCCATTTCCACCTGTCCGTTCACCCCTTGCTCTCTAAGCACGGCCACGCGCGGTTTTGCGCCCGTGTTGATCCTAGGCGCGGACAGTTCAGACTCCGCAGGACTCCTGTGGACCGACAAGCCCGGATCCGGAGCACTAATGCGCGCCCATTCTTCATCGGCACAATCAGGGTTATCCCGCAGCCTTTGCAGCGCATGGCTGCACTGGCTCCAGCGTTCCTGCAAGGCACCTCGCATGGTGTCTATCAGGAGCTCATCCCCTGCCCAAATTCTCACCTGCTCATCCCCTCGGGCATAACCCAGGGTATGCAGGCAGTCACCGATACCCAGCTGTTCCGCCTGAGACGACCAGTCAGCCAGCTGGGACTTCGGGATTTGTACAACGGCACCGGGCTCCTCGCAGAATAGAGCAGCCAGCACCTCGCTACTTTCAGGCAGAGAAATTTCGAGGCCACAGCGTCCCGCGAAAGCCATCTCCAGGAGGGTGACGGCCAGGCCGCCATCAGAACGATCGTGATAGGCCACCACATCTCCGCGATCTTTACCCCAACGCAGCAGCTCAAAAAACGCCCGAAGATCCTCCGGGCTATCGAGATCAGCGGGCTCCGCACCCAACTCCCCGTAGACCTGAGCCAGCGCTGAGGCACCGAGGCGGGCTTTGCCGCGTCCAAGATCTAGGAGCACGAGACTCAGTTCCGAGTTAGATTGCAGCATTGGAGTGAGGGTCTTTGCGGTATCACCCACTGGAGCGAAAGCCGACACAACCAACGACATGGGTGCCGTCACTGAATGAGATTCACCGTTCTCATTCCAACGGGTTTGCATAGACATGGAGTCTTTGCCTACGGGTATCGCGATTCCCAGTGCCGGGCATAGCTCTTCGCCAATAGCATGTACGGCGTCAAATAGGGCCGCTCCTTCTCCAGGTGTATCCGCCGCACACATCCAGTTTGCCGACAAACGAATATCACTGAGACTCGCAACGGGTGCCGCGCAGATATTGGTGATCGCCTCGGTGACAGCCATTCTTGCGGAAGCTGGACTACTCAAAAGGGCTACGGGCGTGCGCTCCCCCATCGCCATCGCCTCACCCATCTCCGAGTCATAGCTCACCAGTGATACGGCGCAATCAGCTACCGGCACCTGCCATGGACCCACCATTTGATCTCTTGCGACCAGACCGGTCACAGTTCGATCACCAATGGTGATCAAGAAGCTCTTGCTGGCGACCGTAGGGAGTCCCAGCACGCGGTGCAAAGCCTCTTCTACAGACGGCTTCGCAGAAAACTCTACTGAGGGCGGCGCCAAGCGCTGATCGTTGCGATGCATTTTAGGTGGCTTGCCGAATAACACCGGCATGGGCATGGCAACGGGCTCATCGTCAAAGTGTGTGTCGGTAACCACGATCGCCTTTTCAGACGTAGCCTCTCCCACGACCGCTACGGGACAGCGCTCCCGCGCACAGATGGCTTTAAACTCGTTTAATCGCTCAGGCATAACTGCAAGTACATAGCGTTCCTGACTTTCGTTACACCAAATCTCTAGGGGCGACATTCCCGGATCATCGCAGGGCACATCACGAAGAGAGAACAGACCACCGCAACCACCGTCTTTCACAAGCTCCGGTAGAGCGTTGGACAGACCGCCAGCACCCACGTCATGAATAAACGCTATGGGGTTTCCCTCACCTAACTGCCAACAGCGGTCAATAACTTCCTGGCAACGACGCTCCATCTCCGGGTTCTGACGTTGTACTGATGCAAAATCAAGAGACTCCTGACCGTCGGCGCTGGCCATACTTGAAGCCGCACCGCCGCCCAGGCCAATAAGCATCGCAGGCCCACCTAACACCAGAAGAGCTGCTCCCGGCGAGAACTCAGGTTTGTCAACGTGCTCCGCGGCGATATTGCCAAAACCACCCGCTATCATAATGGGCTTGTGGTAGCCGCGGACCTGATACTCAGCGCTATTACCGCGAGTGCTCGAATGTGCGACCCGTTGTTCATAGCTTCTAAAATATCCGCAGATATTCGGTCGACCGAACTCGTTGTTAAAGGCTGCACCGCCGATGGGAGCCTCAAGCATGATGTCCAAAGCCGACGCGATACGTGCTGGCTTTCCGTTGTCTTGCTCCCAGGGTTCCTGCAAGCCCGGTATCTTCAGATTGGATACGCTGAATCCGGTTAAGCCTACTTTTGGCTTTGAACCTCGCCCCACAGCTCCCTCATCACGAATCTCGCCGCCAACACCCGTTCCCGCACCGGGAAAAGGCGCGATAGCCGTCGGGTGGTTATGGGTCTCAACCTTCATCAACAGATGCACGGCTTGGGGCTTTGTTGCGTACTCCCGAGAAGTGCCCGAGGGAATAAATCGACTGGCATCATGACCTGCCACTACGGCTGCGTTATCCGAGTAAGCGGAGAGAACACCCTCGGGCGCTTCTGCATAAGTATTTCTAATCATTGCGAACAAGCTCTTTGCCTGCTCATCGCCGTCGATGGTCCAACTCGCGTTGAATATCTTGTGACGGCAGTGCTCAGAGTTGGCCTGTGCAAACATCATGAGTTCAACGTCCCGGGGGTTCCGCCCAAGACTCGTAAAACTCTCACAGAGATAGGAGATCTCATCCTCTGCCAAGGCCAAACCCAAGCGCTGATTAGCGGCTACCAGAGCAGCTCTCCCCTCGCCTAGAACATCCACAGCGGCACTTTCGGTCGGAGACAAATAAGAAAACAGCGTCCCAAGCCCATCAAGGCTGTCCGTTGTTGCTTCAACCATCCGATCGTGAAGCTCCAGAGCAAGCTCATCCCAAACAGGGCTTTCAGGGCTGACACCCCTGAGCTCATAGGCGCAAACACGCTCCACGCGTTTCACAGCCTCAAAACCACAACCACGGACAATATCGGTCGCTTTACTTGACCAAGGGGAGATCGTCCCGGGGCGAGGCATTACAAAGAGCCAAGTACCCTCATTGAGCGCCTCCGCCGGGCAAAAATCTGGGGTAGCTGCCTGCGCCAATAGGGACTGCAGACGCTCTCCTCTCACCTCATCAAGAGGCTCGCCGTCTACGAGGTGCACAAACCCGCAGCGAAGGAGCGCCACATCGGGCCATTTTGCTCGCAAACGTTGCTCTAGCGCCTGCTGCCGAAAAGGGGACAAAGCGGAAGCGCCGGGGATAACAAGCATCAGGAAGGAGTCTCTCAATTTAAAAAGGAAGCGAGAAAGCCGCGAATTGTACCGCTCTGTGGAAGCGGCGTTAAGCCAAAAGCAAGTCTTTCGGTCTAATTCAAGAACGTTACAATCAGGGCATGGCCAAGCCTTCCACCCTACTCGCCACACTGGCACTACTCTTAAGCCTGCTACTGAGTTCCTGCGGCAGCAATAACGAAACATTGCAGGCTATTCAGGATCGCGGAAAATTACGCTTGATCACCAGAAATAGCCCGACTACCTATTACCTCGGACGGGGCGGCCCCCGCGGTTTTGAGTACGATCTCGCTACGCTCCTGGCAGAGGAGCTGGAAGTGGAACTGGAAGTTACCCAGGCCTTTTCTCTAGAGGAAATGTTTGCGGCCTTGGAGCGCGGCGAGGCAGATATTGCTGGAGCAGGACTCACCTTAACGGAGACTCGCGCCTCCCAGTTTGCCGCCACGGCTAGCTACGCGAAGCAAACACCCCAGGTGATCTACAAAGTGGGCCGCAAAAAGCCTCGAAAACCAGCGGATATCAAGGGTCTTTCACTGTCTGTGCTGCTCGGCAGCAGTCACGAGGAGTTGCTGCGAACACTCCGCGATGAAGGTATGGAATGGCTGGTATGGAACAGTATCGACGCCAGCGACACGGCAGCGCTTCTCGCCAGCGTTAACGAAGATCGCAGCGATCTGGCCGTCGTGGATTCTCGAGATTTTTTTATCCAACAGAACCTTGTGCCGCGGCTCGAGGTTGCCTTTGATCTAGGTGCAGAGGAAGAGATCGTCTGGTACCTGTCAGATTCTGCAAAGGGAACGCCCTTACTCGAATTGATCGACGAGTTTCTGGAGCGGCGTCAAAACGATGGCAGTATTGCGGATATTAGGGCCAGCTATTTTGATCGCGACGAAGACATTTCAAGGGTGGACTCGCAAACCTTCGTCGGGAGAGTGCGTAGAGATCTCAGCAACTACCAACAGCTCATAGAAATCGTCGCTCAAGAGCAAGAAATGCCTTGGGAGCTCCTGGCCGCCATCAGCTATCAGGAGTCCCACTGGGACCCTAGCGCCACATCTCGTACCGGAGTACGCGGCATGATGATGCTCACTCTTGCTACCGCAGAAGAGATGGATGTGGACGATCGTACGGACCCTGCAGAAAGTCTTCGCGGCGGTGCGCGTTACTTCAAAAAGCTCCGCCAGCGCCTACCCGACGACATATTGGAGCCAGACAGAAGTTGGCTCGCACTGGCAGCCTACAACATCGGTATGGGGCATCTTGAAGACGCCCGCGTTCTCACTCAAAGGCGCGGAGGTGACCCCCATCTGTGGAAGGACATCATGGATAGCTTACCGTTACTGGAAGAGCCCCAGCATTATCGGACCTTGCGTTATGGGTATGCCCGGGGCCTCGAAGCGGTTCGTTATGTGCAGAACATCCGCCACTACTACAATATTCTTCGCTGGCAGACAGCTCGCGCAGCGCGACCGGAAGCGCCCAGAGACTCTGAAGATTTAGTGCCTGAAAACCTTAGAAACCTAAAACTACGTGCTCTTTAAGCTATCTTCTTGGACTTACTTCCTTCGATCGCGAAAAAATGCTTTCAGTAGCGTTGCACTGGAGTCCGCATGACCCGTATCTTCCTGCCACTCAACGTGGTGATTAAACGCAGATTCGTTGAGCAGGTTTCTCGTACTCACTACGGCCCCCGCCCGCGGTTCTCTGGCTGCGAACACGAGCTTGCGAACCCGAGCGTGAACCATTGCCCCGCAGCACATACTGCATGGCTCCAACGTTACATACAGCGTTGCGCCGGGTAGCCGATAGTTCTTCAATGCCGACGCGGCGGCCCTTAGGGCATTGATCTCTGCATGCGCTGTGGGATCCGTAGATCCAATCTGAGAGTTTCTACCCTCGCCCACCACACGGCCGTTGTGAACAATGACGGCACCGACGGGGACTTCACCGTGTTCTGCGGCCTGAGCTGCCAGCGCTAGCGCCCGCGCCATAAACAGGTCATCGGGACTCATCTAAGGACATCATCTGCGTAGAGCCGAATCATCAATTAGCCAGCCCAAAACGCTTTTCAAAACCATAAAAAGCGAAACCAATGAGCAGCAGTATTGAAACCGCGATCCACGATTCAGCCTTCGACTGCATCAACAACCAAATACATATCAGAAAGCCGAGTACAGGAATAAGGTAACCACCCTTGAGACGGTAGGCACTCTGACGCACCGACTCGCTGGCATTCCTGCGTATGGCTGGCAGGGAAGCAATGCAGATCATATAACTCAGCAAGCGAGCGACAGAGCTGGCGATAGCCAGTTTTACAAAGGAGCCAGTGAGAGCCAGTCCCAGAGCAAGGGCGCCCATGATCACGATGCATCGATCGGGCGTCGCATAACGGGGATGCACATGACCGAACCAGGTCGGCAGTTGTTGGTTCTCTGCCAGAGAATAAATCAATCGCGGGGCCGCCAGCATGGACCCTGCAAGATTGCCGCCGATAGAGAACACCGCCGCCAAAGTGATCGCAAAGGCACCGACACCGCCGGCTAACACTCGCCCGACGTCCACCAGGGTGGCATTGGCATAATCGGCGGAATCAATCACCGAAACAAAAACCAGAACGATAAAAAAGTACAGCACACCAATGGTCAGAACAGTCGCTACTAATACTCTGGGCAAGGTTCGCCGTGGCTGAGATGTCTCACCCGCAGTTACTCCAACCGTTTCAAAGCCAACAAAAGCGTAGATCATCAATAAAGTCGTGCTGCCCAGATCCTCCACAATAAGATCTGCAGAAGGCAATAAGGTACTCCCTGAAACGGCTTGCAAACCGAGGAGCACCAGCACTATCAGGGGCGCTGCTTTGAGAAAAGTAAACACTCCCATAGCCCGCACACCGTCCCGGACTCCCAAAATATTAGCCCAGGTCAGGCCGAGAACTACGGTGGAAATAATGATCAGACGTGGCGTATCCCCAGCCAGAACGTCAAACAGCGAACCGAGATAAGAAGCCATCACCGTGGCGTTGGCTGCAAAAGCAGTAGTACGTGAGAGAAACAAAAGCCAGCCAGTGCCAAAACCCGCGAGCGGTCCGAAGGCGTCGCTGGCATACAGCACCGGGCCGCCGGTTTCTTCGTAATAGCTGGCAAGTTCTGCGAAAACCAGCACCACGCTAAGAAAAAGCGCGCCCACAGCTAGGAATAGCCATGGACTCAACAAACCTGCGTTAACCGCCACCTTCCCGGGCAAAGCAAAAATCCCGGCGCCAATCAATCCATTGAGTACGAGAAACGCGGCACCGTAGGAACCGATGTCGCGCCGTAGGCGATTGCCTGACGCTTTAGTCATCTCGAAACTCCAAATGAGAGTGATCTATGAATCCGCAGCGAGCCGACTTACGTCGCTCGAGGTCCTGCAAACAGCCAAATTAAGAGACCAACTACCGGTAGCAAAAGCACGATCAAGATCCAGAGAACCTTGGACCCCACACTCACGGATGCGGACATAATGTTAACTATCGCCCAGATATCGGCGATAAGAATCAACAGACCGATCACACCATTTACTTCAATTCCCATCTTCGCACTCCGTTTTAAGGGGGATACAAACTATCTTGCCAAATCGTGCTCAGCAAAAGCGTGCTTGCGAGCAAGAAATCTAAGTCTCACAAGCTATTTATCTCAAACATTTCGTTGGAAAGGTATCACGCTAACGCTTTCCTATTATCATAGGAGCCGTAAAAACTTGGACGTGCGGACTATCAGCTCGCTGTCAGTTCACTGTTAACTCGGCCTCTCATGTAACCAGGATCGCGTTATGTCAGATGATGGTAAGACTACCGGTAAATACATAGCACCACTCAACCGTCGTCGATTCCTTGGTGGAGTAAGCGCAGCAGTCCTTAGTGCATCCACGCTTCGCTCCTTCGCAAGCACGCCGAACACTAGTGAGGGCGTCAGTCTATCCGCTGGCCCCCGTCCTCTGGTGCGATACCCGGAAAAACGTGAACTTATAAGAGTCCATACTCGTCCCCCACACCTTGAAACACCCTTTGAAGTCTTCAATGAAAGTGTCATTACACCCAACGATGCTTTTTTTGTGCGATACCACTTGGCGAATTTTCCGACAAACATAGACCCTGAGACCTTTCGACTGAAAGTTGGCGGCCACGTCGACAAACCGCTGAGCCTGTCTCTCACCGACCTGAAGACCATGACAGACGCTCAAGAGGTCGTTGCCGTTAATCAGTGCTCTGGAAACAGCAGAGGCTATTTTGAACCACGGGTATTCGGTGCCCAATTAGGTAACGGTGCTATGGGCAACGCGCGCTGGACTGGCGCTCCACTGCGTGCCGTCCTGAATTCAGCTGGCGTACGCAAAGGAGCACAGCATGTCGTTTTCAATGGTTTAGATAAACCAGTATTGAATACCACTCCTGACTTCCAAAAATCTCTTGAGATAGATCATGCGTTGTCCGCCGAGCCCTTGCTCGCATGGTCTATGAATGGTGTAGACATTCCATTTCTTAACGGCTACCCACTCAAACTAATCGTACCCGGCTATTTCGGAACCTATTGGGTAAAGCACCTGTCGGAGATAACCGTGCTGGATGGGATGTTTACGGGGCAGGACGCCTACTTCATGACAAAAGGCTACCGACTCCCCGATAACGACTGCCACTGTGTAGAACCTGGAGACGCACCATCCGATACGCGGCCTATTTCAAGAATCCCCGTACGCAGCTTTGTGACCAGTATCAGCACGGGTGACTTAATGCCGGTAAAACGAGATATCGAGTTGAGGGGCATCGCTTTTGACGGCGGTTCGGGTATCAATCGCGTAGAGGTATCTATCGACAATGGGCAGCTGTGGCAGCAAGCCAAACTTGGGAATGATCTGGGCCCCTACTCTTTTCGAGAGTGGCGACTAAGGACCCAGTTTCCAGTTAAGGGAGCAACAACGGTCCGTGTTCGAGCAAACAGCAAACGCGGAGAAACACAACCCGAGCGAGCGACATGGAATCCTGGTGGCTATCATCGCAATGTGGTCGAGACTGTTGAGGTGATGGTGTCTTAAGATGAACTCAATGCAATCAAATCTTCGACGTGTCTTTCGTCAATATCTGGTCTTAATAGCTGTGATGAGCGCAGCCGCTTCCGTTCCCGCAAAAGAGGTCACTCTCCCGGCCGAAACCTCAGCGCTGCGAGAATCCCCGCTCCCGGGTTACTCACTCGCTCAGCAGAAATGTGCGATATGCCACTCTGTGGACTACATCAGCTACCAACCGCCGGGAATGACGCTAAAACAGTGGACAGCTGAGATGACGAAAATGCAGCATAGCTACGGTGCCCCCATCAGTCCTGAGGAGATCGAGCAAATAGGCGCCTACCTAGCGGTGGCCTATGGTAGCGCTGCTATCGACGATCCTGACGTTGCGGCCATCGTGTCGAAAGCTTCAAACGTCAACGCATCGAGCTCACGCCGCAACAGCACCGCGGACGGATCTGAGCTACAGACACTCTTGGCGCAGAACGCGTGTACCGGTTGTCACGCTATCGATAGCAAACTCGTAGGACCCAGCTTTAAAATGGTCGCCACAAAGTATCGAGACGAAACAGACGGTCTGTCTGCGGTGATGACCTCCATTAAAAAAGGCGGTTCCGGCAAGTGGGGATCTATTCCCATGCCGGCCATGCCTGGGCTCACTGAAGAAGAGCTTCGAACGCTCGCAGAGTACGTACTCACCCAATGAAAACCACACACATAGATGACTTTCATTATTGCTGCGCAGAAGTTTTCTGCGCACTGTACGCAGCGTTTCCCCTTCCTTATCTGTTGTTGGTAGAAGACACCACTGGACCGATACAGTGGGATATGACTGGTCTGCCTGATCGGCGCTCCCAGGCCTGTTTCGAAACATTCCTTTGGCTTGCCGAACATGACCTGTTGCGATTCCGCACTTTAGAACCGAGAAACACGGGTATCGAAGGTGCGGCCTTGACCCAGAAAGCGTTTGTTCTCCTGACGGGGCAGATCACCTGGACTTCGGGAGAAGTGATGAGTCGCATCCAAGCTTTGCTGGAGGCGCGACGTAATCGCGCCTATGGCGACATCGAGTTGCTGATCAACGATATTTTTCGCACAAACCTACAATGGTCGGCGCCGGTGACGGCGAAGCCCTTACCAAAGTCTGAGCCCTTTTCGTCCGAATCCGAGGACGGAAATTACTACTAGTGCTGGCTTCCTCAGTCCAGTTTGGGAACCAAAATAGACAGCGCTTGATGCTCTACCCGAAAGGACGCGGGCGTTGCCCCCGCATCTTCACCATCTGCAGAAACGCTGTGCTGCGATGAGGTTTTTATCTCCACAGCGTCATGACTCAGCTGTACCACTATGTCTGGATGAGGATCTCGCTTCATCACGTGCACCCGAACCCATTCATATAGCAACGCATTTACCGAGCGTGGTCGTAAGCCAACGACGTCGAGCTTCCCATCACAGGGGTCAGCACCCAGGACCGGATGCCCACCTCCGAATGAGTTTCCGTTCGCGACCACAATCTCCAGCCAACGACCGGACTCCGTTGCTTCGCCAGCGTAAATTTCTGCTGAAAACCCCTTGCGGGCCTGAATAGTCTCGATAAGCTTTGCGAGGTAGCTGAATCGGCCAAAGAAGCTCTTTTTCCCCTCTTCCAGAGAATCGCTGATACCCGCACCGATACCCACGTGCGCTACATTCACAAAAGGCTGCTCATTCACGAAAGCAAGGTCAACTCGGCTGACACGACCTTCTTGCAAAACTGCACAGGCAGCATCCAGGTCAACGCCGATGTTTAAGCCTCTGGCGAAATCATTCGCAGTACCGCCCGGCAAAACACCGACGGTACACCCCGCTTTCGCGCAAACCTCCGCCAGATAATTGATGGTTCCGTCGCCGCCGACGATCAGTAACCGGTCGTTCTCATCAAGCTGCGCAACCGCCTCTCTATCGCCCAACGCGGGGCGGGAAGGCTCTATGCCATGCCCTTTTAGCAGCTCGAACCAAAACTCAACATCGTCGTCAGCACCCGCCGCGGCGTTGTAGTAAAGATAATCCATTTAAATCCTGTGTTAATTGTGCCGAATCGAAGGACAAAAACGCTGTTAGCTAAGAGGGATAATCAAAAATTCTGGTAGTAAGATTACGGCGTCGAACCTTAGAGTTCCACCCTTCGGCAAAAACAAGTACTCGTTACCTAGTTGGAAAAACCCATGAGCTATTTTGAGCTAAACAAGGAATCGTGGAATCAGCGGGCTTTGCTGCATTTCGATTCATCGTTCTATGATGTGAATGGCTTCTTGGCGGGAAACTCTTCCCTGAGGGAAATCGAGCTCAATGAACTCACGGAGGTCGCAGGTAAGCGCCTTCTACACCTTCAGTGCCATTTTGGACTGGACACTCTGTCCTGGGCGCGAGCTGGGGCGCAGTGCACGGGGGTCGACATTTCCCCCGTAGCCATCGAAAAAGCGAAACAGCTCAGCAAAGAGGCAAGTGTGCCCGCGGATTTCGTATGCACTGACCTTTACAGCTATGCACCCGATCCCAGTAATCTCTTTGATATTGCCTACACCTCTTACGGCACTATCTGTTGGCTCCCTGATCTCGACCGATGGGCTCGACTCATAGCATCGAGCCTCAAATCCGGAGGCAAGTTTTACATGGCCGAGTTTCATCCCATTCACGACTTGTTGACCGGATACAGCTACTTCGAGCAATCAGAGCCCGACATCGAAGAAGAAGCCACCTACACGGAAAACGCAGGCGATGAAAAGCTCCGCTTAGCGACATGGGCCCACCCCCTGAGTCGAGTACTCAACGCCTTGATTGGGGCTGGAATAAACATCGAAGGCGTAAACGAACATCCATTTAGTCCCTACAACTGCTTTGAAGGCTTAGTCGAAAAAGAGCCCGGGCGTTTTTACCTGAGTCACAATGATCAGGATGTGCCGATGGTCTACAGCATTTCAGGGCGGATGAGCTAGCGCCTTTCAGAGCTGTACGCTTTCTAGTAAGGCTTATCACCATCCACAGTAACGCGGTGCATACACCGCGTCGCAGGAAAGTAGTCATTGATGGGCCGGTGCTGAGTACTACGATTATCCCAAAGGGCAATACAGCCTGGCTCCCAGTTAAAGCGAACGGTGTATTCCGGCGTCGCCATATGCTCATACAGGAACGACAGAATGCTGGCGCTCTCCTTCGCGGGCAACTCTCGAATATGAGTTGTGAAAAGTGAGTTTACAAAAATCACTTTCTTACCAGTCTCCGGGTGCACTCGGATAACAGGATGAGTGATCGGTGGGTTTGCTTCGACTGCAGCGGCGAGCCTCTCTCTGCCCCCCTCCTCCGCGAGGCTTTCTTTAAAGCCATAAGAGAAGTCATGCACAGCGCTCAGCCCGTCAAGGAGCGATTGCATCGGCTGAGACAGACCTTCGTAAGCCGCGGTCGCGCTGGCCCATAGCGTGTCTCCCCCCGTGGGCGGCGCTGTCACACATTGCAACACGGTAGCCATGGGTGGATGAGCGAGAAACGTCATATCCGAATGCCACATTTCGATCTTTGTAGGCATCGCGGAGGTACTTTTGAGGATCGTTACTTCGGGGAAGCCCTCGACAGTGGCATAGGCCGGGTGCGACTGCAGTGGCCCGAATGCCAAACCAAGGGCGCGCTGGTCACCTGCTGCAACGGCCTGATCACGAAAAAACAGCACTTCATATCGGTTTAACAGCTCGCGTAACTCACTGATGAATTCTTGCGTTAGCACCGAAGAAAGGTTCGCACCGCGTATCTCGGCGCCAAGCGCACCAGCAACAGGCTTTGCTTCTAACATTAACTAAACTCCAGACGTACACTGCACTACTGGACGCATCCAGTACTTCCATAGAAAAAAACGCGCCGATGTGCAATACCAAAGGCCGGCGGACGATCACTGCTTTGGCATTGTGATATTCGAGTAGCGTGAAGCCTACCTGCATAAGTTACAACGGAGCTGCGCTCCGCATCAATCTTGTTTAACAGTTCGACACGACTTGCTCTAAACTGTGTTGATAGCTGGCCTGCGATCATTGTCATACGTAGTATCAGGCGAACTTGCCACACCGCTGGAGTTGGCAGTGGCGATGATCTGCGGGCCTCAGTTTTGCCGAGCACCAGACCTAGGAAGCTTTCAACATGCAGGAACTTGTTAGAGAAGCCCAAGACTTACCCAGTTGGTTTGTCGCTCCCGGCGAAGGCGACTTCCTGTTCTTCGTCACCCTGATCATCCTACTTTCAGGCCTTTATGCCCTAGTGTTCCTCTATGCGGCTTTCGATAGATGGGCCGAACGGCAGTCTGACGGTACGCCCTTAGCCAAAACCATACCCACGCTGCTCGCCATCGCACTGATCTACGAAGTGTTCCCTCTCAGTCACTTCAATGCCTTACTGCCCCTCGCAGCAATACTGATCGCTCTCATGGCTGATTGGTCGCGATTTCATCTCCGCAAAGGGTCCCAAGTCACTGTCGATTTGGGAAACGCTCCCACGTCAAACGCGGGGAAAGAATGAATGTTTGAGTTGATCTTTACGTCCTTTCCTGCAGTTATTCGTTACTTCCAGCTGCGTAAGCGCGGCGAAGCAATGACCGTCTGGAATATGAAGACCGCGGTGTTTCTTTGGGCCGTCATGGCGTTCATCTTGTTCTTGACCATATTTTACTACCACCCCAAGACCTACGCAGGGATAGTCCCCTTTCGCACAGTATCTGTGGTTTCGCAGACTAGCGGCCCTGTCGTTGAGATCGCGGTTAACAACGGAGACCAAGTCCAGACCGGCGACTTATTGTTTCGGATAGAGAACAGCTCGCAAGTCGCATTTTTGAGTGAAGCCGAAACACAACTTGGCGTTGTTGACGCCAAGGAGGCGCAAGCGAAGGACGATCTAATCGTTAAACAAGCTCGAATTGATGATATCGAAGCACAGCTCGTAAACCTGCGAGAAGAGCTAAGTGATGCAGAAACACTTGTTAAGCGCGGCATCGGAACGGCGAACTCCGTGGTCGAGGCCACAGCGCAAGTCGCATCGGCGGAAGCGGACTTGCGGGCAGCTTCCGCCGAGCTTGATCTAGCTACGATTGTGTTGGCAGAGAGTATTCCCGCGGAGAGAAGAGCGGCAGAGGCCGCCATTGAATCTGCAAAAGTGCAGTTGAGTTACACGGAGGTGCGCAGCTTTGTTGATGGCACGGTCACTCAACTCGCACTCAGTTTGGGTAGCCCCACGACGACGTTGGTTTTTAGCCCGGCGATGATCATCATCCCTGAAAGAGATCCTGAGATGAATATTGCTATCGCCGCAGGATTTGTCCAAGTAGCGCAGAATGTTCTCCACGACGGTATGCCCGTCGAGGTCGCCTGTGAGAGCAACGCAAGCTTAAGTCTAAAAAATGCAATTTTCCCCGGAAGAATATCTTCACTTCAACCAGCCGTCGCCACAGGCCAAGTGGTTCCCAGCGGCGACTTAGCGGATTTAAAGAATGCCACGGAGCGCGGGGCAATTCAGGCATTCATAGAACTTGAATACGAGGCGCATGAGCAGATGTTGATTGACGGCTCAGGCTGTGTGATTCAGGCCTACACGACCAACAAAAGCGGGTTCGTCGGCCACATCATCGCCGCCACCGGAGTGGTCAAAGCCGCCAGCCTGCGGATGAAAGTTCTGGGCTCAATGGTGATAGGTGTCGGACTCTTAGGCGGAGGTCACTGAGCACTGCTCGTACATTAAGATTTATCACCCGAGAATGATCAGAACCCGACATAAAGCGGTCTCCGTGCCGACTACCCGAGGATGCCTAATCGCCGTTGAACGCTGGCGCCCCCTTAATGACCTCGGCATCGTAGTCGGCATCACCAAAAATTAGCGGCAGGAAAAACCTTTGCAACTGCGCATGATAGTTCCGTATCGCATTGTCATAGTCTAGCTGTGCAGTCACATCTGTATGGGCAAGCCGCTGAAGATATCGTTGTATTGCCAACGCGGGAGATAACACAGCGGTGAGTCCGGCAATGCGATCTCGCTCCCGAATAGATTCGAGGTAGGCAGACGACAGATCGCTGGCCGCGACGTCTCCCATATGCTGAAAAGCGAAATACCAACGCCAGTCAAAGGGTTTGAGCTTTTCTTCAATAGCGTATTCTGGAAACAGCGCGGTAAACGGATCAAGGGTCGCAGACTTAGGGAGGTCCCAGGCATCGTTGACCGCCTCTCTTTGCACCAGCGAAATGTCTGCCCCAGCCGGCCCTTCTATCGTGGGTATAACTAGATTTTGAACTAAGGCTGGAAGCAGTACATTCAGGGTCAACCAGATGCCGATGAGAGCCGCAGCAATTGATGCCGCCGACCACGCGCGCATTGCGATCAAAGAAACCAGAGCGGTCCAGAAAACTGTCGTTAAAAGTAAACCCGCGAGCCCACTTAACACCTCCCCAATCGACGCTCCACTGATGAACGCGCCGACAGAAAACGGGATGCCGATAGTCATAAAAACCAAAGCACCACGCCACACAATACGAGGCGCCCACAGCTTGCTCCAGACATTCGGCATAGACTGTAAGAACACCAAACGTCCTGCTGTGTTCTCACTGGCTTTCAAGTCATAGAGCAAGACAATCAGAATCAGTGGCAGCAGGTATGCCGCAATAAAACTAATATCGAGAGATCCTATTTGCGCCAGCAAGGGATTGGGACTTTCTCCGTGATAGATCTGCCCTTCAAGCGCTAGCAGCCTGATTCGTTTTAAATAGGGCGCAGTATCACGCTGGCCCATCGCAGAAAACGCCAGGGGCTTTGGAGCGTCGTAAGTGACATAAAAGCTGTAGTAGCCCGCGTCACCGTAGTCCGTTATCGGGGCTTGCGCCGCAGCTCTGTCCGCCGCATCGGCACTGATCATCGCCGCTATGTCTTGGGTTTGAGCGTCGACTCTAAGAACACCTACTACTACCGACACGGCTGATAACAAAAACAGCAAGCCAATTGCGGCCAGGACCGTCTTGTCGCGCGACAAAAAGCCGAGTTCTCGCAACCAATCAGCCCATGAGCCTTTGCTAATCGATGGAGAGTCCATAACTGCGGTGCTCATAGATTTCTCCTTCCCGTCGCCCATAGAAACAGCCCCGTACTCCCAGCGAACCAGAGCAAAAGCAAGATAACGCTCGGGATAGCATTGGCAATACGGGTAGAGCTGGCAGCGGGCTCAAACACAAAGGCTGGAAGGCTCCGCCAGGCGTCAGCCGATACGCGCGTCGCCCTTTCGGCTTGAACATCAATGCTCTTCAGCTTGTCGAGGGTGTAATCCACTTCGGTTGCCTGCAACATGTTTAAGGCCTGTACAAAAGCGAGTCGATGCTCTTCCGCAGTGTTCAAAAACCTGTGGTACGCCGCAAGATCAGTACCCGCAATTGCCTGCGATGCCCGCTGAATTGCAAGTACGGGGGACAACAAACCGGCGACACCTATAATCTCCTGCTGCCGCACTCGCGCGTCCTGATCAGCGCCGCTGAAGCGCGCCAGCACCTCCGCACCTTGCCGCTCACCTTCCACCGCCATCAGGCCGCGGATATTGATCGGCAACTCGTCAAGAGTTTCCACGCCATAATCCGCTAACACCTTGCTCTGAAAATCCACGTAGTTGGGGTCACTAGGATTATGTGAGTCTCCCAGCGCTCTTAGCGATGTGGCAAGCGCCATCTGCCTGGCGAAAGCACTCTCTAAAGGCGCGGCGGTACTTGCGACATCAGCTGCCACTCTTGGAACAACTATAGTGACGATCATCCACAACGCAGCAAGTACAAGGAAAGCACTGCTACTGCGGCGTAGCATTGTGCTAATGGACGTCACTGCCAGCGCCCAAATCGCCAAATACACCGCGTATACGAGTACGACAGCTGTCGCCGAGACACTGTCCCTCGTATCTTCTGGGCCGGCAGTAAATGCGGCAACGGCCAGCACCAAAACACAAACCGCAGAGATGATCAGCTGTACTGTCAACTTACCTAGCGCGATGCTTCGAAGCTTGACTCCCTGAGCCAAGAGAACCTGAAGCGTGCTTGATTCGCGCTCTCTCGTGAGACCGCTATGTCCGATGAGTATCAGCAAAAGCGGCGCAAGCACCTGCAAGATAAAGGCTGGCGTGAGATTGCCAAATCGCACCATCGCAGCGCCCTCACTGGCCCCCGCGAACATAGCCGCATTTTGACGATGTCCCTCCAAAAAGATCGACGTACCACCGTAGGCATCAAGGCCAGGATCAATAGATGCCAGCGGTGGTGGCGTACGAAAGACGTACTGACCGTAATGCACCATACGGTGGGGATGACGATCAGGCTGGTCTTCGAAAATATCCGTAGCTTCATCCTGATGTGTCTGACGATGATCGAACTGCTCAGACAAAAACACTGTTGAGGTGAGCGCCGACAGTGCCAGAAGCAACAGGAAGATCCCCGCCGACATTTGGGCCAAACGACTGCGGCTTAGCCATGCCATTTCAGCCTTCGCAATAGACCACACAGCACTCATCACGCCACCTCGTTTGCAGCAGAAAATGCAGCACGTATGGCCCCTGAATCAAAACCGTCGGAGCCTCTATCAAAATCTCCTACCCGACGCCCCTGACTCAACAACAGAATTTTATCTGCCGTTTCGCTAGCGCCAAACAGATCATGGGTCACCATGAGTACTGATGTTCCCCCTTCTCGCAGGTTTTCGATGAGTCGATGAAAGTCGTCAATAGCAGCGGGGTCTAAACCAGACGTAGGCTCGTCAAACAAAATCAAAGGGGTTTCACGCAGGAGACATGTCGCAATCGCTACTTTTTGGCGCATACCTTTTGAAAAGGTACTGGCTCGGGCATCCCAGGCGCGTTTGGGTAAGTCCACGCGAACAAAGGCATCTTCTATACTAGCCGCACTGGTTTCAACGCCTGCCAAACTGAGGAAGTAAGCGGCGTTCTCCGAAGCGCTTAGGTGGTCATACAGCGCCGCCTGCTCCGGCAAATAACCTGTTTGAGCCCGAATGGAGTCTGCACCCGACCTGACACTCTTACCCAAGACTTGCGCATCGCCACCCGCGAGCGGAATAAGACCGAGTAGCGCAAGAATCGTCGTAGACTTTCCAGCGCCGTTCCCACCAATCAATGCCAGAATTTGCTTGGGGCCCAAGGAAAGATCTAGTTGGTTAAGCACGGTATTACCACCGCGCTCCACGACCATTTTGCTCGCTTCAATCATGTGTTTTTGCTCCTCCCGGAACTGTTCAAGGAGCTGCAAAGGCGTCCTTAAAGATGTACCCCTACGGGTACAAAAGACACCAGACTGCTAACTCCAATACGTAGGAAAGACGCGGCCGTCAAACCGCAATCAAACTAGCCAGCGATAGGCTATGAACAATAGAGAAGTACTGGAGGACCGCGAGGAAGCGAGCACAAGCCTACGGCATTGCTCGGCAGGTCTTGGGCGGGATGCCCTGTAAGAAGATGCCGATCAGGCGCCGCGGCCAGAAACAGGGACGCTAAAGAAATACTGCCGGGGGTATGTTCGTGCAGGCACACTGAACAGAGAATCTCGGTCTCTGCGCTGGGGTGCCCTTGATCGTGATCGTGATAAGCCGACGTCAGACTCGCCGCCATCAGGCATACCGCGAGCGTCATACCCGTAAGGAAGCGTTGTGTGCATGCTACAGATGACACGAAATAAAGTTCAGACGCCTAAAAATTAGAGGGTTTTGTATCACGAGGAATCTTGGCAACACAAGAGCAAGCTTGAATCTCCGCAGCTAAGAGCATGTCTCTTGTTGATCGGCCTCAACAGAGGTAGCTTTACACGCATTGATTCCTCACAAGAGTAACGGAAGGTCACAGCCCAATGACAAGTCTATCAGTCGCTATTTCCCGACTTCGAACAATAGCTCTGATCGTGGGCATTGTGGGGGTCAACAGTCTGGTCTCCGCCTGCGGAGGGTCGCCAAGAGAACCAGGCATCCCGTACATTCCAGAGGCCCTTGGGCCCTATACATGGCCCATCAGTACCGGCAGTGAAGAAGCGCAAGCGTACTTTAATCAGGGCATGCAGCTGCGCTATGGGTATAGCATGAGCGAAGCGGCACGCTCTATGGCAGAAGCTCGAAGCATAGACCCGAATTGCGCTATCTGTTTTTGGGGGGAGGCCTTTGCTCTTGGATCCTTCCTCAATCAACCCATGACAGAAGAAAACGCGCCGTTAGCGCATGAGGCTATAACAAAGGCGGCGGCGCTTAAAGATAGGGCCTCCGCCGTTGAAGCCGCACTGATTGATGCGGCAGTCGTAAGGTACCCCGCTAAGTATGACCCTGATGGCAGGCGCAGCGTTGACGAAGCCTTTGCGAGCGCTATGGCTGAGGTCTACGCCCAGTTTCCAGATCATACGGAAGTCACCACGGTCTACAGCATCGCCCTGTTTCTTCTAGAAGATCGACGAGGCTACCGCGATCTTACGGACCCCGACCTGCAAAAACTCCACGGCTTACTCAAAAGCGTGATTGCTAAAGACCACGCGCACCCTGGCGCCTGCCATCTTTACATTCACGCGACGGAGTCCACCTCGCAGCCTGAACTCGGTCTACCCTGTGCCGAGACTCTGGGGAGCGCAGTACCGGGCGCTAGTCATATTCAACATATGCCCTCGCACGCCTGGAATGAAGTGGGTCTGTGGCGCAGATCTGTAGACGCGAATCTAAGGGCCTGGCAAGCCGATAGAGCCGCGCTTAACGACGCGGGCTTCTCCTATGGCCCTTCGCACAATCTGCACATGCTGGTTTTCGCCTCGTCTTTTGACGGTCAGAGCACAATAGCCGTTCAAGCAGGCGATGACTACGAGACAGAAACGGGAAACCCGTTATACGCAATGCTGACGCGGGTACGTTTTGGGCGCTACGGCGAGATACTGGAACACGACGCACGACCTGCAGAGAAACGCGATGCTGCCTTTTATGATTTCGCTCGGGGCTATGCTCATCTCCGCCGAGGGGATGTAGCCCGCGCAAAAGAACTGCGCGATAGCGTTCTTAGCTACGCAGAGAACACCAGCGATCGTTTTCGATTCCACGACGCTAGCACCCTCTTGGGCGTGCTCGGCAACCTTTTGGCGGGTGAGATACTTATCAGCGAAGGCGACAGCGCTGGCGCGCTAGAGGCTTTCCAAACGGCCGTTAGCCTCGAGGACTCCCTGGGCTACGACGAGCCAGAACCCCTCCCCTTTGCCGCACGACATTGGTTAGGGGCCGCTTTATTAGAATCTGGCGCCTATACCGAGGCAGAGCTGGCCTATCGGACGGAACTTGCCAACCACCCGCACAACGGTTGGTCGCTGTTTGGCTTGCAGCAAGCGCTCTCCGCGCAAGACAAGATTGATCCGAAGGTCGATTTAGACTTGGCTGCCAGCTGGGCCCGCTCCGCTGTGGAGTTAAAGTCGTCGCGTTTTTAACTTATCACGGGAACCAAGAGCCACAGTGACAAACGATACAAGGACATACACGTGAAGCGACGGGGCTTTTTATTGGCTACAAGCAGCTTATTGGCAACGGGCAGCGCGTTCACCGCCCTCGCTGTGAGCGGCTGCATGGCAAATGATGATTGGGTGGATGAGGAAGCCGATGCTGTGGGTTACGGCCCTTTGGAGAAAGACCCAAAAGGCCTGTTAGATCTGCCACCGGGTTTCAGTTACCGCACCCTCTCAAGCCTAGGTGACCCCATGACGGATGGAGGTACGGTGCCGGATAAAGCCGACGGCATGGGGTGCTTCAGTCTCGGACAGGACGAACTCATACTCGTACGCAACCACGAACTATTGCCTTCTGACGAAGCCGGGGGAAACATTGCACTCGGCTTTGGAACTCACAATGGTGCGATATTGCCTGGCGGCACTACACATGTCGTTTTGGACGCGCAAACACTCACGGTACAACGTCAATACAGGTCTCTGGGGGGCACTATCCGCAACTGTTCCGGAGGTGTGACGCCTTGGAACAGTTGGCTCAGCTGCGAGGAAGCTCCCACGGGTCCGGGGCAGCGCTACGGCGATGGCTTGGTGAAAAACCACGGTTGGGTGTTCGAGGTGCCCGCAAACGCAGGCGGCCTCGTTGACCCCATACCCCTTACGGCAATGGGTCGATTCAATCATGAAGCCGCCTGCGTCGATCCCAGCACAGGTATTGTGTATCTCACCGAGGATAGAGACGACGGTGTGCTGTACCGGTTTGTACCTGCCACGCCCGGCAAACTCATTAATGGTGGCCGTTTGCAAGCCATGCGCGTTAACGCATTGCCAGACACCCGTAACTGGGCAAGCGCTGACATGATCGTGGGACAGCAGCATGAAGTTAGCTGGGTTGATCTAGATAACGTCGAAGCGCCCCAAGATGACCTCAGGCATCGCGCCGTCGCAGCGGGAGCGAGCCTAGTCGCTCGCGGCGAAGGCATTCATATGGGCGACGGGGAGATGTATGCCTGTTCGACGAGTGGCGGTGCAAAAGAGCTGGGGCAGATATTCAAGTTGACTCCGGGACGCGGCGACGAGCCAGACCAGCTCGAGCTCTTCTTTGAGAGCCGGTCTAAGAAGCAGTTTAACTATGGGGACAATCTGGTAGTCGCGCCAAATGGGCACCTGATTTTGTGCGAGGACCAGTACACACTGATAGTCAACAACCATCTGAGAGGCATTACGCCGGAAGGAAAGGCTTACAAGCTGGGCCGCCTGGGCATTCAAACAGAGCTGGCGGGCGCTTGTTTTTCACCCGACGGAAAGTGGTTATTTGTAAATGCGTACTCCCCTACCCGAACACTTGCGATTACAGGCCCTTGGGATAAAGGCCTGTCATAACTGATCCGCCGACGCATCGGCACCCTTGCGTGACCAAAAATACACGGCATAGGCCAGGCCTATCGACAAGGGTGTATCGACAAACGTGGTGTATGTCAGCCACGTGTCTTCGCTGAAAAGCGTTGCCACCAGATAGTTAGCTCCGGCCATAGACAAGCCGAGCACCCCAAGACCCACGGCCATGCGACCGGTATCAATGGTCTCTGGCATGTACCGCTGCATTCTCGCCCCAAAATACTTGCCACCGCGAATCGCACCATCGGCAAAGAACAGTAGCGCGGTAAGCACTCCCAGGATCGTGCTTTTCATCTGAACCATAAAGTCGCTTTGAAACGCTAGTGAAAACAATGCAGACACCAGAAGCATCACCGTCCCAAACACCGCAAATCCACCCAAAAGATCAACCCGGACAAAGCGTTGCGCGGCAACAAGAGCCAATCCCGCACCTGCACCGATAAGCGCCGCGAGAGTGAGATTGCCGGTAAACTTCCCCACAAAAAAGAACAAAGCTCCGAGTGCAAGGTCGGCGTAAACAGAATATTTGTTGCGCTGCCAGCGGGCCACAGCGGCTTGCGCGAGCTCAGAGTCCTGGGTAGGCAGGGCACTCAAAAGCCGTGATTTTTCGGCAAAGTGGATGCTCTTGTTCGGATGGCTGGCGTACACAGGCTCGCCGTCGATGGCCACCTCAATGCCCAACGACAACCAACTGATATAGCCCACCTCTACACGAAGCTCTGAGTCTTTGCCTTGATCTGAGAAAGACACCCTATGCACGGGGTTGCTGTAGCCGGCAGCAAAAAGTAGCGCTTTAGTGTCTTTAAGCTCACCATCGATGAACAGGCGAGATTCCATCTCCCGGACCCCCACGATTGCTTCGACCAGACACGACCTACCTTTGTGAGTGAAGGATCTTTGATAAGTCCAGATACTCATAACGTTCGGCTCTCACAATCATAAGATAGCTCAGGGGTTGAACCGAACTACCACAGCTTATCCTTAAGCTATTCCCACTCCATAGTCACATCCATGTAGGCTAATGTTTTTACTGTACTTTTTTTCTTTGTGTAACTTTTGCGTTGCATGTGTGACGCGCTTACTGAGCAAAAAGCGGTAAAAAGTACCTAACATGCCCGCGAAATGCGCAGTGTGTAAGTTCAAGTGGCGAAGCTAGTCTCGCAGATAACAGTCATGCAGCTGCCGTGCTTCATCACCCACAATGCACAACCCTGCATCGTCAAATCTAATAGCTATCTGCACCTCGCCGTTTTCTTCAGCGTCAATTCGAAGCAAACACTCTTCGTCTTGCTCGCTAACCACCTCATATTCAAAAGGACCCATGTCACGCCAGCCGGTTTGTACAAAGAACTCGGCAAACTGAACTGTTCTTTCTGTCGCAGTAAGCCTCATAAACACATCGCCACCGCGTGCCTGCAAAACCTTTTCTCTACTCTCTGCCGATAGCCACAGCGCAAATCGTTCTGTATCAATGTTCCAGTTTCCGTATAGTCTGCTAGCGCAGCTGTCGTTCGAAGCCTGCACTTCAGCCACACATACAAGCGCCAAACTAAGGCACAAAACACTGTAGATTTTCACATCAACAAGCTTCTTTAGAGCCAGCAAAGACGCTCTATCTTAAAGCAGCTCAACCGCCGTCGCCAGCTTGTCGCTGCTTACATCCAGGTACTGCTGTGGCTAGATTTGCGTGTCCTGCTATCTCGCGTATCACATGCACGCTCACGCCTTTGTTTGCCAGTGTTGTCAGCGCTGTTCGCCTGCAGCTATGTGAGCTGGCATTGCTGATGCCTGCGTTTGTAAATAAGCTACGCATCGCGCGTCTAATAGTGTCAGCCGTAAATCCATTTCCGCTTTGGGTTCGCAATAGCTGTATTTGCCGCTTGTCACCTAAACCTTGTTCTGCAATGTAGTCTTGCAATGCCTTGCGTAGCCGCTTGTTGAAGTACACGACGCGCTCACGCTGCCCTTTCGTTTGCTCTTTCGCTAAGTAAACCTGTTCGTTCAACTCACCGTTTTCATCAACAACATTCCCTATCCTTAGCGCTGCTATCTCAATCGCACGCATACCTGCGTACAAATCAAGCATCATCATCAACACGTTACGCCTTGCGTTCCGTGTATTTGCAGCCGCCCAGCTGTTACCGTGTGCCTCTCAGCAGTAATACCACCTAAGCCTATCTCTGTTACTTCAGTTTTTCTGCGCCGCAATTAAGCATCGATGCCTTCATCAACTGTCATCCCGTACTGTTTCTTACCTAGCGCTCTATCACGTTCAAGCTGACGCCAAAGCTCTCGTGCTCTTTCTTCAGCAACAGCCGCTATCTCAGTTCGTAAGCTTCGCCGCCAATACTTTTTTTTTCCAAGTACACACGCATCTGCCAGTAGCCTTACCGCGTGCACAGCAAAGCTTCAGTACCTTCTAATACGCGTTCATCTGCTCTAAACGTATTCTTCTTACGCACACTCGTCCTCCACAACAGCAACTGTCGTGTGTAACTTTATGTGCAGGTTGGATTTGTGTCTGCTAACGACAGCGGAATTTTGCGTAAGTGAAAGTTTGGTTTAACTTTAATTTAGATATAAATCAATAGTTTACGTAATTCTTCTATTCCCACTCAATAGTTGCCGGCGGTTTCGAGCTCACATCATAGGTGACGCGAGACACCCCGGTGATTTCATTGATAATGCGGTTGGAGACTTTCTCTAATAACTCATAGGGCAAATGCGCCCACCGCGCAGTCATGAAGTCCACGGTCTCCACCGCCCGCAGCGCAATAACATACTCGTAGCGCCGGGCGTCTCCCACAACGCCAACCGACTTCACCGGCAAAAACACCGCAAAAGCCTGACTGGTTTTTTCATACCAACCAGAGGCGTGCAGCTCCGCAATAAAAATCGCATCGGCACGACGGAGAATCTCCGCATAATCATGTTTAACCTCGCCAAGGATCCGTACGCCTAGACCGGGCCCAGGAAAGGGATGACGGAAAACCATGTCACGCGGTAAGCCGAGCTCAAGACCGATGCGGCGCACTTCGTCCTTGAACAACTCTCGCAGGGGCTCAACGAGTTCAAGCGCCATGTCGTCGGGCAAACCACCGACATTATGGTGAGACTTGATGACATGCGCCTTGCCGGTTTTAGCACCGGCCGACTCAATAACATCGGGATAGATGGTTCCCTGGGCGAGCCAACGAACACCTTCAATCTTGGAGGACTCTTCATCAAAGACTTCGATAAACGTGTTACCAATAATCTTGCGCTTTTGCTCGGGATCACTGACCCCTGCCAAGCGCTCAAGGAACAAATTCTCCGAATCGCTTCGAATGACCTTTACACCCATATTCCGGGCAAACATCTCCATAACCTGATCACCTTCATGCAGACGCAACAGGCCGTTATCGACAAAAACACAGGTGAGCTGATCGCCTATGGCGCGATGCAAGAGCGCGGCAACTACCGAAGAGTCGACGCCTCCGGACAGGCCAAGGAGCACATGGTCATTGCCTACCGTCTCTTTAACACGCGCGATGGCATCCTCAACAATACGTGCTGGCGTCCACAAGGCCTCGCAACCACAGATCTCTATGACAAAGCGCTCAAGAATCCGCGTGCCCTGCAGGGTATGCGTCACCTCGGGATGAAACTGAATACCAAACCACGGCTGCTCTGCATGGGCCATCGCCGCGATCGGGCAAGAATCCGTAGAGGCAACGCATCGAAAGTCAGTAGGCAAAGCCGTGACTTTGTCGCCATGGCTCATCCAAACATCGAGTAAGCCATCTCCGTGATCCGTCATGTGATCGCGAATATCGTGTAAAAGCGCGTTGTCACCTGCGCTACGAATTTGAGCGTAGCCAAACTCGCTGGTCTCTGAACCTTGTACCTCACCGCCCAACTGCGCCGCCATGGTCTGCATCCCATAGCAGATGCCTAGGAGCGGCCATTCACCGCCAAAAAGACACTGCGGCGCCCGCGGAGAGCTCGCTGCAGTGACCGACTCCGGACCGCCGGACAATATCACTCCACTGGGAGCAAACTCGCGCAGCTCTTCTTCGCTGATATCCCAGGCTCGAATCTCGGAATAAACACCCACCTCGCGTACACGCCGCGCTATCAACTGAGTGTACTGGGAACCAAAATCCAGAATGAGAATTCGGCTGGCGTGAATATCGGTCATACGCAGATTCGCTGTTTACAAAGGATTAGCAAAACGGGACACGGCCAAAAACAGCGCCCCTTGGTCCGAAACTAGCTAACGGGATAATTAGGCGCTTCTTTAGTGATCGACACGTCATGTACATGGGACTCCGACATGCCCGCGGAAGTAACCCGAACAAACTTAGGCCTGCTCCGCATGGTCTCTATGTCAGGGCTACCGGTATACCCCATCGACGAGCGAACGCCTCCCATGAGCTGATGAATAATCGCAGTCGCAGAACCCTTGTAAGGCACCCTACCCTCGATACCCTCGGGAACCAGTTTCTCAGCGCCCTTGCTGGCATCTTGAAAGTACCGATCCGATGAGCCCTGCGTCGACGCCATTGCGCCAAGGGATCCCATGCCTCTATAGGACTTGTAGGTACGGCCCTGATATAGCTCTACCTCACCCGGCGCCTCTTCGGTCCCCGCCAGCATGCTTCCCATCATGACCGCATGGGCACCAGCTGCGATGGCCTTGGCGATATCACCAGAAAAACGAATGCCGCCATCAGCTATCACTGGAATGTCGTGGGTGTCCTTCAAAGCCGCCACGGCCTCAGCAATAGCAGTAACTTGCGGAACACCTATGCCCGTTACGATCCGAGTGGTACATATAGACCCAGGTCCAATGCCTACTTTCACTGCATCCGCTCCCGCCTCGGCGAGAGCTACGGCGGCCTCGCCCGTGGCAATGTTGCCTCCAATAATCTGAACACCCGGGTAGTCGGCTTTAATCATGCGCACGCGCTGCAAGACGTTACGCGAGTGACCGTGCGCAGTATCAACGACCAACACATCAACGCCTGCTTCTATAAGGGCCGCAACTCTTTCTTCGGTGTCGGCACTGGTGCCCACTGATGCGCCAACCCTCAAGCGACCGTAGCTGTCTTTGCAGGCACGGGGGTAATTTTCAGCTTTATCAAAATCCTTTACGGTGATCATGCCGCGAAGATCAAAGTTCTCGTCGACGACGAGTATCTTCTCGATACGGTGCTGATGGAGCAGGCGTTGTACTTCTCCTGAATCTGCGCCCTCGTTCACCGTGACCAGCTTTTCCCGCGGCGTCATCAACGAGGCGACGGTTTTGTCCATCTCGGTCTCAAAGCGCATATCGCGCCGAGTCACGATACCTACAAGATCGTCCCCTGCCAGAACCGGTACGCCAGAGATACCGTTAGTCGAAGTAAGCTCAATGAGCTGAGCAAGTGTGGCGTCTTGCTGAATCGTAATTGGGTCCTTTACGACGCCGCTCTCGTACTTCTTTACCCTCAGAACTTCTGCAGCTTGCTCGGCGATACTCATACTTTTATGGATAATGCCTATGCCGCCTTCCTGCGCCATAGCGATCGCAAGCCGTGCCTCGGTAACGGTGTCCATTGCAGCGGACACCAGAGGCAAATTCAGGCTAATCTCACGGGTAAGACGTGTTTGTAGTGAGACATCCGTAGCGACCACCTCAGAATACCCAGGCAGTAGGAGAACATCGTCGAAAGTCAGCGCTTCCTGTTCGATACGCAACATGTTGGTTCCTCCAGACGCCATTTGGTCGAGTAAACTCACTATTATAAAACGTTAGGACCCGCGGCGTAATACCGCAGACGCCCGCAAACGCAATTAGTTATAGGAAGCACAACATGGCGATCACAGCGGCTGAGACTGACATCCTCTCCCCAAGCCAACTAAACCGGCAGGCGCGCAGCCTGCTGGAGAGCCACTTCAGCTTCGTTTGGGTAGAAGGCGAGCTATCAAACTTTGCACGCCCCTCCTCCGGGCACTGGTACTTCACGCTAAAGGACGACAAGGCGCAAGTACGCTGCGCAATGTTCAAAAACTACAATCAGCGCTTACGCTTCAGCCCAAACAACGGAGATCAGGTGCGCTTGCGAGCACGAGTATCTCTTTACGAGGGCCGTGGCGAGTTCCAGCTCATAGGGGAGTTTCTCGAGCCCGCGGGGGCTGGCGCACTTCAAGCACGCTTTGAAGCCCTGCGAGATCAGCTCCGGCATGAGGGCCTCTTTGACGCTAGCAAGAAAAAGCCTCTACCACAATCTGTTGTCCACCTAGCAGTCATCACTTCGCCGACCGGTGCCGCCTTGCAGGACATATTGCATGTGCTCGCGCGACGAAACCCGGCTATTCGTGTTTCCATATTGCCCGTGCCTGTTCAGGGCGAAGGTGCTGCAGCGAAAATCGTCGAAGCACTCAATGATGCCAATGAATACGCCAAACACCGTGGTGACTGCGACTTCGATGCCGTGATCTTAGCCCGCGGAGGTGGTTCTCTGGAGGATCTCTGGGCCTTTAACGACGAGGCTTTGGCCCGCGCAATCGTTGCCAGCGAGCTTCCCGTCGTATCGGGCGTCGGTCATGAAGTCGATGTCACCATTGCTGATTTTGCAGCGGATGTAAGAGCACCTACGCCAAGCGCAGCCGCGGAGCTGCTCAGCGAAGATCGTGAAGAGCTGCTGGCGCAACTGGAGCTATCGCGTAAGCGATTGAGCAGAGCGATCCAGCACCGCTTGGAGCGGGCACGACTTGCCCTCGAAAGCCAAAGAGCCAGGCTCAAGCACCCGGGAGACCGACTCAGGGAGCAGTCCCAGCGACTCGACGAGCTAGAGAATCGTCTTCAGCGAGCTATCAAACAGCGCCTGGACCAATTGCAAAGAGAACAGCTGCTGCGCAGTGAGCGTCTATTGGCCCGATCCCCCACCCGTCGCATCGCTCTGAGCAGGGAACATATCGAACGGCAAGTTATAGCCCTCGAAACGGCCATGGGACAAAAGCTTGCATGGCACCGACAAGCTCTTGAGCGAAGAGAGCAGGTTCTGCGCAGCCTCAATCCTCTCGCTATTCTTGAGCGCGGCTACGCCATACTCAGCGATGATCAGGGGGCAGTCGTCAAAAACAGTAGTGAAGTCGCGACAGAGCAAACACTCAACGCGCGCCTAGCGGCGGGGAGCCTAAAGCTGCGCGTCGAAGAAACCACGAATGAACTGGGTGATTAACCGGAGATACCGCCGAGAAACGGCTAAGCCCCGTTATCAATACTTGGCAGGCAACCGCGTGTTGATGATGATGTGGCGGCCCTCAAAGCGAATGTACTCGCCAATCGTCAAATCCTTGAGGATACGAGCCACCATCTCTCTGGAGGCTCCCACGCGATCAGCAATGTCCTGCTGAGTAAGCTTTTCACCGATGTATAGCGTGCCGTCACCTCGCTCTTCAGATAGATCCATGAGCACGTTTGCCACACGACCGTAGACATCCTGCAGCGCCAGGCTCTTCACATCGGCTGTGAGCTTACGCACACGCGACGCCAGGTTAGCGATGAGCTTTCGCGAGATGCTCGGGTGCGCCTCGAGCACTCTATTAAAGTCTTCTTTATAAATTATGCAGAAATTGCATTTCTCGACCGTTCTCACCGAGGCGGAGCGGGTGGAATCGTCTAAAAGCGCAAGCTCACCAAAGTAGTCACCCTCACCTTGAGTGTTCATGATGAACTCTTTGCCGTTCTTATCGCTGCAATAGACTTTGACCTTGCCTGCCTCAATGACAAACAAAGAGTCCGCGGGGTCATTCTCATGAATCACCACGGTATTTTTAGGAAAAGATCTACTCGTACTGCTCGCCGCTAATGCCGCGAGTTCGTCGTCCGAAAGACCCTGAAAAATTTCTACCTTTTGCAACATGGAGTACGCTTAGGCCACCCGTGTTTGTCTGCTTTCGCGATTGGCTTATGTTACCTCAAATTTTCCGCTGCGCGCATCCACTTCTGTAAAGACTCTGTGGTCGACTTCGCTTCCCCGACAATCACCCCTGTCGCTATACTCAGCAGCACACGAACAGCAGTTGTAGCGATACGTCCAAAAGTGACTGCAAACAAGCGAGAAGCAGAAGATTGAGTGATAGCGACACAGTTAGCGAAGTTGGAGCGATGGAGACGGCGGTCCAGTCCGCAGTTTCCGCGCACAGCATTCGCGTAGTTTTGCAATCAGCGGTCATCGAAGTGTCCGCCCTCTCGTTGTCTGACCTGCCTGATCTTGATGAAGAAGCCCAGGAAGATTGGTCAGCGCTTTCCGCCTGCGCCGCGAATATAGCACCGCTCCTCGAGCAGGAAACCGAAGACACCCATGAGCTGCGAAATCTCGCCGGCGCATTGCGCGGTTACGCAGAGATGCTTAGTGAGAGCGTTCCCTCACCAAACGCGGCCCTAGCGAGCGCCATTGAAAGAGTCCTCGAGGGTACTGCAGAGCCCGCTCTCTCAGGCACTGCAGGGGATGCGGAAGCCGTACAGCAAATTGCGCAGATCACCGGCGATCCAGGTTTTATTCTCGCCGTGGACGATCGAGAAGAGAACCGCGCACTGCTGGCACGGTACCTCACACGCAGCGGCCATTTTGTGGTCACGGCACCCAGCGGTGAAGAAGCACTAGAGATGCTCTCCAACGCTGATGTTGACGTTGTCCTCCTTGATCGCATGATGCCCGGTATGGATGGCCGGGAAGTTCTCAGACGTATAAAAGCCGAACCCACGCTCCGCGCCACACCGGTCATCATGATTTCCGGTGAGCAGGACATGCAGGGCATTATCGAATGTATTGAAGCTGGCGCAGATGACTACCTTTTTAAACCCTTCAATCCCGTCTTACTTCAAGCCCGCATCAAAGCCGGCATCGAGCGCAAGCAGTGGCATGATCGAGAACAGCTCTATCGAGATCAGTTGGAACGCAACGAGCGATTTATTCGCGCCACCTTTGGGCGCTATCTTTCCGATGACATCGTTACGGAAATTCTCGAGCGCCCCGAAGGCCTTGAGTTGGGAGGCGACCTGCGGGAAGTAACAATCATGATGTCCGACATTCGTGGTTTTACCACCATGAGTGAACAGCTGCCGCCGGACCGGGTGGTCAGCATGCTCAATCGCTATCTCGGGGCAATGACCGACATCATTCTGGAATACGGCGGCACCATCGACGAATTTCTCGGTGACGCTATTCTTGCGGTGTTTGGCGCACCGAGACGCCACGATGATGACCCTGACCGTGCGGCACGCTGTGCCTTGGCCATGCAAGCCGCCATGGAAGAAATCAACTGTGCCAATCGCAAGGACGGACTTCCCGAGTTAGCCATGGGAATCGCGCTGAACACCGGTAACGTCATCGCAGGCAACATAGGATCAGAGCGACGCAGCAAATACGGCTTTGTGGGCCACGCCATGAATGTGACGTCGCGTATAGAGGACGTCGCCCAACGCGGCGAAATCCTCATCGCTGAGTCTACCCGGAATGCTCTCGGCGCCGCCTACGCCCTTGGAGAGAGCCGCGATGTGCAGGCGCCCGGTATCGACGAAGTGTTAGTCGTTCACCCCCTTGAGCATGAACTGCCATGAGCAACCCTCGCCTCCTCTTGGTCGAGGACAACGAACTGAATCGCGACATGCTAAGTCGCAGGCTCAAACGTGCAGGCTTTGATGCGCTCATAGCAGAGGACGGCGCCAAGGCTTTGGACCGCATAGAATCCGAAAAGCCCGACCTGGTGTTGTTGGACATGAATCTGCCTGTTGTTGACGGTTGGACCGTATGCAAACGCGTCCGAGCCAACAGCGAAGTTGCGAAAACGCCTATCATTGCCCTCACCGCTCATGCCATGCCAGAGGATCGAGATAAGGCGTTGGCAGCCGGGTGCGATGACTACGCAACCAAGCCCATCGACTTCCCTGCGCTGCTGGAGAAAATTCGCCGACTTCTCGAGACGCGAGGTCCTGCATTATGAGTCTTCGCCGCCGCTTAACGCTCTCGCTATTCACGATTCTGATCCTGTTTGCTATCAACGTTGGCACGCACTTTTGGGGCAGCTACGCGCGGAGCGAAAGTATGGTCGCTTATCGACAGGCCGTTACAGCGGGACAGCTCTCGGGGGAGTTAGCCAAACAATTGGAAGATCAGCGCCAAAAGATCCTCGTACTCTCTACATTAAGAGAAAACACAGATGACCGTCTGGCAGAGGAAGATCTTCGCAGCGCCTTGAGCGGCATTGCCGCTACCCGCAGCACCGTAGAAGCTCTGGGAGGCATGGGCAGTGACGTTACTGCTCTGCAGTTCAATCTACTGCGGGAGAGCAGCACACGGCTTCTGAGTAGCTGGGGCGACTTTTACGAGAACTACAACGACGCCACTTGGCGCTCAGATGTCGATGACCCTATTCCCTACCTTGAGGCTAGCCAGCGCTTAAAAGAGCTGGAACAACGCCAGGCATTCATCGCAGTACAAAGAGCCAACGTGATCGACCGGACCATTGCTCTTACAGACAGAATCACCGTGCTGGGATTTATCGCCTCAATTTTCCTAACCGCGACACTAGGATTCTTTCTGGTCCGCTACACAAACGACAACCTGAAGCGCTTTAAACGCGGCACCCAGCGTCTTGGGGCGGGAGAGCTGGACTACCGCATCGATGACATTGACGATGACGGTGAGCTCGGTGATCTTGCGACTGCCTTTAACAGCATGTCAGACAAACTTCGGCGCGCAATCGACGAAGAGAAAGATGCCAAGCTCAGTGCGGATGAAGCGAATGCGGCCAAGTCCCGCTTCTTGGCCAACGTTAGCCACGAACTGCGAACTCCCCTCAATGCGATCATCGGCTATAGCGAGATGCTCCACGATGAATTGGATGACGAAACTCCCGTAGACCGGGAACAGTATCAAAGCGACCTCGACAAGATTGTTTTATCGGGCCGCCAGCTGTTGGCATTGATCGACGACATTCTGGATCTCTCCAAGATTGAAACAGGCAAGATGACGCTGGTTCGGGAAGAGTTTCACCCCGGCGAGGCACTGACCATGGCTGTGGACGCACTAGCACCCCTACTGCGTAGAAACGGCAACGTGCTTGAGTGTGATGACTTCGACGAACTCCCCCTTATCCAAAACGACGCGGTGAAGTTTCGGCAGATAGTGGTGAACCTCCTTAGCAACGCCGCGAAGTTCACAGAGCAAGGCGTTATCCGTGTAAAGGCATCCTTCATGGAGTCCGCTCAGGAGCTAAACATCGCAGTTAGTGATACCGGAATAGGCATGACAGAAGAGCAGCAGGCTCTGGTCTTTGAAGCCTTTGTGCAGGCCGACGATGCGACCAGCAATACCTATGGTGGCACAGGCCTGGGCCTCGCTATATGCCGGGATTTCTGCGAGCTAATGGGGGGTACGATATCTGTTGAAAGCCGCCCCGGCGAAGGATCAACCTTTACACTTAGTCTTCCGGTTGACCCAGCGTCAGTTCCCGAAGCCGCTTGAGCGCTTGCTCTCGTTTATCGAGATCCTCCTGCAACATACCGGTCCTGCTTTCTAAATCCCATATATGACGTTCCATGAGAACGAAAGATTCAAGAGCCTGCTGCATGATGACGATACTATGATGCTTGTGACCTTCGGGTTCGCGGGACTGTAAATCCGTGTAAGCACGAAGTGCAGCATCCACATCATAGAAAGGGCTGCTCGGCAGCATACTTACATAAGCAATAGCAAGATCACCTTCCCATTGCGCAAGCGGTAACTGCTCGAGTCGCTGATAACGCTGAAAGTACTGAACCGCTTCTATGTACTCTCCATCTGCGAGGGTTTCCATTCCCCGCTCCAAAAACGTCCGATCATTTTCATCGGGCGCCTGGCATATGCAGTTATCTGCCTCCTCAGGAAGATTCAGCGTTAGCTTAACGTCCTCCGGGGAGCGCTGCTCGGGTAGAGCCTCTGGCTCGGGAGGAGCGCTCGCACAGGCGGTCATCAAAAGTGCGGCTAAGGCGAAGAAAAATGGCTTCTGTAACATGGCCTTGTAATCGCTAAGGTGTCTGGGCCGAGTGTAGCACCCGTAAAGGCTTAATCATCACTCGGGCCGCATATGAGGGAACAACAGAACATCGCGAATAGATGGCGAATCTGTCAACAACATCACCAGCCGGTCAATGCCTATACCTTCACCAGCCGTCGGAGGCATACCGTATTCCAGGGCGCGAACATAATCAGCATCAAAGTGCATGGCCTCTTCGTCCCCAGCATCCTTCTGCTCAACTTGCTCTTTAAATCGCTGAGCCTGATCTTCAGCATCATTGAGCTCGCTAAAGCCATTGGCGAGCTCCCTACCGGCGACAAAAAACTCGAAACGATCGGTCACGAAGGGATCGTCATCGTTTCGCCGCGCCAGGGGTGAAACCTCCGTCGGATAGGCGGTAATAAATGTCGGTTGCTCCAGCTTATGCTCAGCAGTCTTCTCAAAAATCTCGATTTGAATCTTGCCCAAGCCCCAGGCCTTGTTGACCTCGATACCGAGACCCTCTGCAACATCCACGGCTTTGTCCATTCCGTCGATATCCGTCGCACTCAACGTCGGGTTGTGAGCAAGGATCGCTTCGATAACCGTCATCCGCGCAAAAGGCTTCGAGAAATCAAACTCTTGCCCTTGGTACGTCACCAGCTGAGATCCCAACACCTCCTCAGTCAAACCCCGAAGCATGGTTTCGGTGAGATCCATAGCATCGCGATAATCCGCATAGGCCCAGTAGTACTCGAGCATGGTGAATTCTGGGTTATGCCGCGTAGAGAGTCCTTCGTTGCGAAAATTGCGATTAATCTCGTAAACCCGCTCAAAGCCGCCCACAGTGAGACGCTTGAGATACAGCTCCGGCGCTATGCGTAGATACATAGTGAGATCAAGCGCATTGTGGTGAGTCACAAACGGCTTTGCCGCTGCACCCCCTGGAATGGGCTGCATCATGGGCGTCTCGACTTCCATGAAGGCTCGACTGTCCATGAAGTTGCGAATGTAGCTAATCACCCGGGAGCGAATACGGAAGACTTCCCTCGAGCGCTCATTAACAATGAGATCTACATAACGCTGACGGTAGCGAAGCTCTTGATCCGCCAAACCATGATATTTATCAGGCAAAGGGCGAAGCGCCTTCGTCAGCAAGCGAGATTCGCGCATATTGATGTACAGATCGCCTTTACCCGACCTATGCAGAGGTCCTCGAGCCGCAACGATGTCACCCAGGTCCCAACTCTTGATACCGGCGAGAGTCGCCTCATCCAAGGCCTTGCGATCCACATACAGCTGGATCTGTCCTTCACCATCCTGAATTAGCAAAAAAGCGCCGCGATTACGAATTAAACGCCCCGCTACCGCGAACTCTTCATTACGTTCCTCAAGCACTGCCTTTTCTTCATGCTCGAAATCCGTTTGTAGCTGCGCGGCCGTGGCCGTACGACGAAAGTCGTTAGGGAAAGGGTTGCCCTGTTCTCTCAAGCTCCTAAGCTTGCCGCGTCGTTCAGCAATTAGTTTGTTTTCATCTTCGGCAGTGCGAGGCGCGTTACCGTCATGTTCACTCATAATGTGTTTCCTGGGCTCTGTGCCCTTTACCGGTTACAGCCCGTGCAAGCTGACCACCCACCTTCAAACTACCTACAACCCACCTACAAACCACCTACAACTACAGACCGCTTTTCAGCGACGCCTCGATAAACTGATCTATATCGCCGTCGAGCACCGCCTGGGTGTTACTGGTTTCAACGTTAGTACGTAGGTCTTTGATTCGGGAAGCATCCAGCACATAGCTACGGATTTGACTGCCCCAGCCGATATCCGCTTTGTTGTCTTCCATGATCTGTTTTTCTTCGTTGCGCTTAAGGATCTCCATTTCGTAAAGCTTCCCGCGCAAGAGCTTCATGGCGTTATCCCGATTTTGATGCTGGGAGCGCTCGGTCTGACATTGCACGACGATCCCCGATGGATTATGAGTGAGACGCACGGCGGAATCGGTCTTGTTCACGTGCTGACCACCCGCCCCACTGGCGCGATAAGTATCAACGCGAAGATCTGCTGGATTGATTTCAATCTCGATGTTGTCGTCAATCTCCGGCGCCACAAACACAGACGCGAAGGACGTATGACGTCTGTTGCCTGAGTCAAACGGTGATTTGCGCACCAAACGATGTACCCCAGTCTCGGTGCGTAACCAGCCGAATGCATACTCGCCCGTGAATTTAATCGTCGCACTTTTTATTCCCGCAACGTCGCCGCCAGATGCTTCGATGAGTTCCGTGGAGAATCCGCGGGACTCCCCCCAACGGAGATACATGCGAAGGAGAATCTCAGCCCAATCCTGCGCCTCCGTGCCACCGGAGCCTGATTGGATATCCAGGAAGGCGTTGTTCCCGTCCATCTCGCCATTGAACATCCGGCGAAATTCAAGCTGCTCGAGAACCTTCACCAAAGCCTGAATGTCTTGCTCGAGTTCTGCGACCGCTGCTTCGTCGTCTTCTTCTGACGCCATTTCTAACAGATCAAGGGAGTCCGCTGCACCAGTATCCAATGCATCGATGGAGTTCACGATGGCTTCTAGAGACGAACGCTCCCGACCAAGGTCTTGAGCTCGCTCCGGGTTATCCCAAACGCTGGGCTCAGCCAGCTCGAGTTCTACTTCCGAGAGACGCTCTCGACGTTGATCAACGTCAAAGGTACCCCCTAAGCACGTCAGTACGCACCTCGATATCCTTGAGACTTTGAATAAGGGGATTGATTTCCAACATTGGAATAGCCTGTCAAAAAAAGGCCGCCATTCTACCCTAGCAGGGGCCTAAAGAGACATCCTCAGACGGCTTCGATTTGCTCAACGAGTAACTGCAGACGTCGCTCACCGCGAAACTGGTTAACATCCAGCCGATAGGCGAGCTGGACTTGTTTTACCGAGCTGTCGGGCCAAACATCCGTATCCACACCAAAGGCAATCGCGTCCAAAGCGGCGCCGTCACCCGGCTTAGCCAGGCTCATTTTGAGATGTCGCTCGCCAACAATGCGTTGAGATCGAAGCTCAAAAACACCGTCAAACAAGGGTTCAGGAAACATCTGACCCCAGGGTCCCGCATTACGCAATAACTCTGCAGTAGAAAGATCAAAATCTGTAGGAGTGAGTTCTCCGTCGCTTTCCAACACAGGCTCAAGGGAAAGCCCGCCAGCGCTTTGCACAGCATCGGTAAATGCTTCAGCAAACTGATCAAAATGCGCTTCCTTCAGGGACAGGCCTGCCGCCATAGCATGCCCACCAAATCGATCGATCAAGCCAGGATGACTTGTGGCGACAACATCCAGGAGGTCGCGAAGATGCATACCCGGGATACCACGTCCGGAGCCTTTGAGTTCACCGTCACCACTACCGGCAAAGGCGATAACCGGGCGATGAAAACGATCTTTAATACGCGACGCCAAAATACCTACCACGCCTTGATGCCAATGGGGGTCATGGAGAATCAGGGCGGCCGGGAGGTCAGTTTCTTTGAGACTCAGCTTATCGAGCGCCGCGAGCGCCTCTTGCTCCATCCCGCGCTCGATCCGCTGACGCTCTCTGTTCATGCCATCCAGCTGCAGCGCAATGCTGCGAGCATGAGCGGGGTCCTCTGACAGCAGACACTCGATACCCAACGACATATCGTCCAGACGTCCGGCTGCATTTAGCCTGGGTCCGGCGGCAAAGCCCAAATCACTGGCAACAACGGTCATAGGGTCCCTGCCGGCCACGCTCAGCAAGGCGTCGATTCCCGGCCGCGCTCGTCCGCTGCGCATGCGCGACAGTCCGCCCTCGATTAGTATTCGGTTGTTATGATCCAGTGGAACGACATCCGCCACCGTTCCTAAGGCCACCAGATCCAAAAAAGATCCGAGATGCGGCTCCTCCAAATCCTTACGGGCAAACCAGTCTTGATCGCGAAGTCGTGTTCGCAGTGCCAAGAGAAGGTAGAACATCACCCCTACTCCGGCTAAGGCCTTGCTGGGGAATTCACAGCCCTTCTGATTGGGGTTAACAATTGCCGAAGCGTCGGGTAGCTCCTCGCCAGGTAAGTGATGGTCGGTGATCAACACCTCAATGCCCGCTGCATTTGCCGCAGCGACACCGTCGATTGACGAAATGCCATTGTCCACAGTAATGATCAGGTCAGGTTTGCGCTCGGCACCGAGGGCAACGATGCCCGGAGTCAGCCCGTAACCAAACTCAAAACGATTCGGTACGAGGTAATCCACATGTTGTGCGCCAAACTGGCGGAGTGCCTTGATAGCCAGCGCCGTACTCGTGGCACCGTCTGCATCAAAGTCTCCGACAATCAGTATGCGCTCGTCACTCTCAAGTGCTTGTTGCAAACGTTCGGTAGCGGCGGGGAGGCCCTTCAACAATGACGGTGGAAGCAGCGCGGAAAAGGCCAGATCCAGATCAGCGGACTCGCTTACGCCTCGCGCTGTGAAAATCCGAGCAAGGAGGGCTGGCAACTCTTTGAGCGCCTCGGCGTGTTTGCTATCGCGTCGGCGGATGCTACGAAGGCGACGAGCCAACTAAGCGCCCAAATGCTCGGACATAAAGCGTTGTACCGCTGCAATATCGTTTGTCAGCACGTCAAAGTGCTCATCAAGCTCAAACAAGCCTGCTAGGTGAAGCGGCAAGTGTGCAGTAGTTCCAACCGACGCTTGTCCTATAGCGTCAGGAAACTTAGCGGGATGGGCTGTTGCGAGAGTCACCCAGGGCAGCTCGGCCTTTTCCTTAGCACTTAGGGCCGCCGCGTAACCAATGGCACTGTGAGGATCCAGCAGATAACCCGTTTTGTCCCATACCTCACTAATGCAAGCTAGTGTCTGTGCATCATCGACGCGATGACTGGCAAACATCATGCGAGCATTAGCCATGGCGCCTTCCGAGAGTGCTATATCGCCGTCATCAAAAGCGGCCATTAGATCTGCAATAGCGCCGCCATCTCGGTCATAGAGATCGAACATCAGGCGCTCAAAATTGCTCGATACGGAGATATCCATACTGGGCGACAGTGTGTGTTCCAAGGTTTGCCGAGCATAATCACCACTCGTAAGAAGTCGGTGAAGCACGTCATTTCGATTGGTAGCGATCATGAGTTGCGCCACTGGCAAGCCCATTTTGGATGCAAGATACCCTGCAAAAATGTCGCCAAAGTTGCCCGTAGGCACCGAATAAGCTGCAGCGCGATGCGGCGCACCAAGAGCTAAGCCGGCGTAAAAATAGTAGACAATCTGAGCCATGATGCGCGCCCAGTTAATTGAATTTACAGCAACGAGACTCCGCCCGTCGGGAAGAAAACTCTGGTCGCGAAAGCTCGCCTTCACCATAGCCTGACAGTCGTCAAAGTTACCCTCTAAGGCGAGATTATGAATCGTGGGCCCACTTAAGGTAGTCATCTGACGACGCTGCACCTCAGACACTCTCTGGTGAGGGTGCAGAATGAAAATATCGATATTGTCACAGCGCTGACAGCCGGCGATAGCGGCAGAACCCGTATCCCCCGATGTAGCACCCATAATGACGACTTTTTCACCGCGGCGCTTAAGGATGGTGTCGAGCAATCTGCCCAAGAGCTGCAAAGCGAAGTCTTTGAAGGCCAAAGTCGGGCCATGAAAAAGCTCAAGAACCCACTGATTGTGATCAAGTTGTACTAAAGGTGCGACCGCGGAATGCCTAAACACGGCATAGGTCTCGTCAATAATTGACTGTAGCTCTTCGCTTTCGAACGCCCCTTCGACGAACGGGAGCAGAATCCGATGGGCTAGGGACGGATAGTCAAGAGACGCCATCTCTTCGAGTTCCGAAACGGTAAAACTGGGAAGGCTCTCGGGAACATACAGCCCTCCGTCGCTCGCCAAACCGGTCAGCAACACTTCTTCGAAACTGAGTGTAGGTGCGGTGCCTCGGGTACTGATATAACGCACAGGATTACCTTTAGTTTGCCGATTCAATTCGAATGCAATGGGGGTGAGTAATTCCAGGTAATGCTGAAATTGCTGTTACCGCTCGACGCAATGCTTCTTCTCTGGCGCTATTGGTGAGCACCACCACCGGCACGGTTGCCGCAGCCCCTTTGGGTGGCTTTTGGATAAGAGCTTCTATGCTGATGCCTTCGGCGCTCAGGCAATTCGCCAGTTGAGACATGACTCCCGGGCGATCCTCCGCTTGCATGCGAAGGTACCAAGCGCTTGTCACCGCTTCCATAGGCAGAGTGGGAGCTGACTCAAGATTAGAAACAGGTACGCCTAAACAGTGCACGGAGTTACCGCCCGCCCGCGCTATATCCACAATATCAGCCACGACTGCTGACGCCGTAGGTAAACGCCCCGCACCGGCGCCCGAATACACAGTTTCGCCTGCCGCATGGCCCTGAAGTCGCACCGCGTTGAGTACGCCGTCAACGTTAGCGAGCAGCGAACCCTTTGGGAGCAGTGTGGGATGAACGCGAAGCTCTATGCCATCCGCGTGTCGCTTGGCGATGCCCAAGTGCTTAATGCGATAACCAAGCTCGTCAGCAAACTGAATATCCGCTGGTGTGACTGCGCTTATGCCTTCGCAAAACACCGCCGAAAAATTGAGCGGCGTTGAGAAAGCCATCGCGGCAAGGATACTCAGCTTGTGCGCAGCATCTGTGCCCTCCACGTCAAAGGTGGGATCAGCCTCGGCATAACCCAGGGCTTGAGCCTCTGCTAAAACCTCGTCAAAGGGCCGTTGATGCGCGCCCATTTCCGTGAGTATAAAGTTACCCGTCCCATTAATGATGCCCGACAATTCGCTTACGGTATTCGCCGCCATGCCATCGCGGAGGGCTTTAAGAATGGGGACTGCACCCGCAACCGCTGCCTCGCAGAGCAGACTACCGCCACACTCTTCTGCAAGGGCCAATAGCTCATTGCCATGCTCAGCTATAAGCGCTTTGTTAGCCGTAACCACGGACTTTCCGCAGCGTAATGCGGTCTCAACGATATCCTTCGCCAGAGTCGTACCGCCGATGCTTTCAACCACAACATCGACATCGTCCGCCCGCGCCACCTCCAGTAGGTCGCGGTGAACCGGCACATCACCGGTAGGACAGTCCTCTCGGTCTCGCCGGGCGCCGACGCGAGTCAGCAAAAGCTCGCGACCTGCTCGCGCGCCCAATAAAACGGCCTGGCTACGAAGCAGCTCTATGGTGCCACCACCAACGGTGCCGTTGCCGCAGACTCCAATCCGCAAAGCGCTCATTGTATTAAATGTACTCCAACTGTCATTCATCTACGCCGCTTTCCCAAGGTCTCAAGCCTCGGGAATGCCGTCCTCACGAAACATACGTTTAATATTGCGAATCGCCTGGCGTGTTCGGTGCTCGTTCTCAATAAGTCCGAAGCGCACATAGCCCTCGCCATACTCGCCAAAACCGATACCTGGAGACACAGCGACCTTTGCGTCCTTAATCAGCTTTTTACTGAACTCCAGGGAGCCCATTTCACGGTAGGCTTCGGGAATCTCTGCCCAGACGAACATCGTCGCCTTTGGGGGTGTAACCGGCCAACCGCTCGCTGTTAAGCCTTCACAAAGAACGTCGCGACGAGACTGGTACATCACGTTTATTTCTGACACACATGCCTGATCACCCTCTAGCGCGGCGATTGCAGCGACCTGTATCGGGGTAAACATGCCGTAGTCCAGGTAAGACTTCATGCGAGCAAGAGCGCCGACTAAGGTGGAGTTTCCGCAGCAAAAGCCAATGCGCCATCCAGGCATGTTGTAGCTCTTGGACATGCTAAAAAACTCTACCGCCACTTCTCGGGCACCTTCCACCTGCAAGATAGAGGGAGCAACGTAACCGTCGAAGCAAAGGTCCGCGTAGGCTAGATCTTGCACAACCCAAATTTTGTGCTCCCGCGCTATCTCAACCACTTTCTCAAAGAACGGCAGTTCCACGCAGTGTGTGGTGGGGTTCGAGGGAAAGTTAAGCACCAGCATCTTAGGTTTGGGCCAACTGTTACGGATAGCATTTTCCAGCTCTTGAAAAAACTCGTCTTCGTTACCCATTGGAACGTGGCGAATATCCGCACCGGAGATCACAAAACCATAGGGGTGAATAGGATAAGAAGGGTTAGGAACAAGAATGGCGTCGCCGGGACCCGTGGTTGCTAGGGCCAAATGCGCCAGGCCTTCTTTAGAACCAAGAGTGACGATCGCTTCAGACTCAGGATCGAGCTCCACCGCGTAACGATTTCGGTACCAATCGCAGATCGCTTTTCGTAAGCGGGGTATGCCTTTGGATTGAGAATAGCGATGAGTGTCTGGGCGCTGCGCAGCCTCTATCATCTTATCAACGATATGCGCGGGCGTCGGTTGATCAGGATTGCCCATCCCGAAATCAATGATGTCCTCCCCCGCTGCACGTGCGGCCTGCTTTAAGTCACCAACAATGCTGAAGACATAGGGCGGGAGGCGCTGGATGCGCTGAAATTGCTCTTCCACGGGGACTCGCTGTGCTCTCGGTGTCGGTAAACTAACTTTCTTTGGGGGATCGCTTTACTATGGGGCTATTGTAACCCCAGCACCGCTATCAAATCATCGGCGCTCTTGTACCCTGGGATCATCTCTCCACCAGGGGTAACAATCGCGGGCGTGCCGCGCACACCAAGCTGCTGCCCAAGCGCAAACTGCTCAGCGATGGGGTTTCCGGGGCAAACATTCTCTTCGAGCTCTTCGCGATTCTTAAAGGCAGTCAAAGTTGCCTGTCGATCATCAGAGCACCAGGCACTAGCCAGCTGGCGAAAACCCGGCGACCCAATGCCCTGTCGGGGATAAGCAAGGTATCGCACTTCAACGCCGCGCCGATTCAACTCTGGCACCTCTTTATGGAGTTTTTGGCAGTAAAAACAGGACACATCGGTGAACACAGTGATACTGCTGAGGGTTTCCCCTTCGGCAGGAAAGACAATGACGTGTTTCTCTGGAACAGCGGCAATAGCGTCCTTACGATCGTTAGAGCGTTGTAGCTCGCCCAGATTAACTAGCCCTGTGAGACCGACATTGTAGAGGTCACCGACAAGAAAATAGTCGCCACTCTCCGTCGCGTAAACCGTAGGCCCAGATACGATGGATACTTTGTAAAGACCCGGCAGCTCACTGGCTTTTACGCTCTGCACTTCCAAGCCAATTTGTGGCGCGCCGAGACGTAATCGGAGCTTCTTCTCAATCGCGGGATCTACACCTTCGGCCGCGACGCCTAGCTGTGCGAACGTCGCAACGGTAAAGATGCAAAAACTAACCGATGCCAGTAAGCGAATAATCAGGGGACGTGGAGAAGTCCGACGTGAGTACATGAAATAGATCCCATTGCTTTGCCGCATAAAGCAGCCCGAAAAATGCCTGATAGAGCCTTTGATCATACCAGTCTTCGATAGTTCACTCAGTAAAAGATCGTGCGCAAATTCAACATCGAGGCCAATAACAACACGGCTTTGAAGTGGGTTTTAGACCTCCTCTCTTCGACGCCGCCCTCAGCCCCGAGGATGGTGTTTTGCGTGAAGACTCTGGAGACGTTGCTTCGCGACATGGGTGTAAATTTGGGTAGTGCTGAGATCGCTGTGCCCAAGCAACAACTGAACAACACGCAGATCAGCGCCGTGATTCACCAAGTGAGTAGCAAAAGCGTGCCTTAAAACGTGCGGCGAGATCGATTTCTGAATTCCCGCCGTCGCCGCATGCTGCTTGATTCGGTGCCAGAACGTCTGTCGGGTCATCATTTGGGCTCGCCGGCTGGGAAACAAAACCTCCGACGACGTATTCCCCAGTAAATCGGGTCTAACGTCCCGCAGATATCGCTGTATCCAGTGTAGTGCTTCCTCTCCAATGGGTACCAGACGCTCCTTCCCACCCTTCCCAATGATTCTGAGCACGCCCTGATTCAGACTTAGCTGTGACAGCGTCAAGCCGGTTAACTCGGACACGCGCAGGCCACAGGCATAAAGCAGCTCCAGCATGCAGCGATCCCGAAATCCAATAGGATCTTCTAAATCGGGAGCCTTCAGGAGCGCATCTACGTCGGATTCAGAAAGAGTTTTGGGTAACGGTCTGCCCAATTTTGGACTATCCAGACCCAGAGTGGGGTCGTCCGAAAGTTGCCCGTTGCGAAGAAGGTGACGATAGAAACCTCTTAAACAAGACAGTGCACGAGCTGCTGAACGCGGGGAGCGCTTGCTCTGAAGAAGACTCGCTAGATAAGCCTCTATGTCGCTCCTGGAAACCTCGACAGCGCTGTGGCCTCGACTCTGAACCCACCGAGAATAAGCTTGAAGATCCCGCCGGTACGCAGCCAGAGTGTTCTCACTTAAACCCTTCTCCATCCAAACCGCATCCAGATAGGATTCGAGATGGGGGAAGTCGCTGCTGATGACAGATTTGGGCATGAGGTGAGCTTAGCAAAGTCGCAGGCAAACACGGCTTAAAATAGGCCCAAAAACCTATAGCTTCTACAAAACACAGGGTACAAAAAAACGGCCGTCCCAATGGGAGCGGCCGCTTTAGGGTGTTCTTAGGCCGCAGACGCGACCGAAGAATTAACCCAGCTTTTCTTTGATACGCGCTGAACGACCTGAACGCTCACGCAGGTAGTAGAGCTTAGCCTGACGAACGTCACCGCGACGCTTAACCTCAATAGACTCCAGCAAACGTGAGTAGGTCTGGAAAGTACGCTCAACGCCAACACCGTGGGAAATCTTTCGAACGGTAAAAGCAGAGTTCAGGCCACGGTTACGCTTACCCAGCACAACGCCCTCGAAGGCCTGCAGGCGCTCACGGCTACCTTCCTTTACCTTTACCTGAACAACGACTGTATCGCCGGGCGCAAACTCCGGTAACTCTTTATCCATCTGCTCAGCGTCAAGCTGAGAAATAATTGCATTGGTGCTCATTTTGTTGCTCCCAAACTACTCTTGTTCAATAGGCCGCTCATAGGAACGATCTTGTATAAAAATTCATGTCTCGCTCTGGTTCGCACCGGAATAGTCGGTCTCCGAATTGCGTCTCTAAGCAAATTTTCACCGGCACTCACTAGTGCTCGAATACCAGACTAGACCAAGTCTCTCTGATATTCCGCCAGGAGTAACTGCTCTTCTGCAGTGAGCTCCCGACGCTTTTCCAGCGCTTCGAGCAAATCCGGCCGCCGCTCCCAGGTCCTTCCCAGCGCCTGCTTCAGGCGCCAACGTCGGATCGCAGCATGATCTCCGCTGAGCAGCACTGCAGGGACATCTTCTCCCTTGTACTGTTCTGGCCGAGTAAAATGCGGACAATCCAGCAAACCCTGCGCGAAAGAATCTTCTTCCGCTGAATCTTCGTGTCCCAATACTCCTGGCAGTAATCGCGCAACTGCGTCGACAACTACCAGCGCGGCTAACTCTCCACCGCTTAATACGTAGTCACCGATGGAGACTTCCTCATCCACCGCCGACCTGACCAAACGCTCGTCAACACCTTCGTATCGACCCGCGAGTAACACCATTCCAGGCGTTTCGGCCAATGACTTTGCTCGCTCATGATCGAACTTCCGCCCCTGAGGCGAAAGATAAATCACTGGCGCGGCTTCTCCCGCAAACTCGCGTCCCGCTTCGAGGGCCGCTGCAAGAGGCTCCGGCCGCATCACCATCCCCGGTCCGCCACCGTAAGGGCGATCATCGACGCTGCGATGCCGATCCGTAGTGTAATCCCGCGGGTTTACCGCTCGGAGCTGCAGTCGATCATCACGCACTGCTCGCCCTGTCACACCCAGATCACTCACCATGCTGAGCATCTCTGGAAAGAGTGTGACCATCGCAATTCGCATCAATCTTCCGGATGCCAGTCGACGGTCATCGTCCCGTTCTCTAACTCCACCGACAGAACAACCGTGTCTGGCAAGTAGGGAATGAGTCTTTCCCGCTCATCGGCACTACCCTTACAAGGGCGCAGCACCAATACGTCGTTGGCGCCAGTCTCCAGCAGGTGGTCAATCTCGCCGAGCAGCAGCTTTTGCCCCTCGTGTTCGCTCCACACCTGCAAACCCTGCAACTGGTGCCAGTAGTACTCATCGGAATCTAAAACAGGTAACTCCGATCTGGGAACCCATATTTCGGTACCCTTTAGCAGCTCAGCATCGGTGCGATTGTCTACACCCACCACTCTGGCTACCCAAGCTTTGCCCTGGATACGTCCATCGGCCAGCTCGATTGGTTCTGCATTCCGCCGCCTCTTGATCAGGTGGCTAGTGAAGGCAAAAAAGTTCTCGGGCGGGTCAGTAAAAATCTGAAGTTTGACCCAACCCTTGATGCCGTAAACACCGGAGATTTTTCCGGCGAGGAGCATCTGATCCTCGGGCGTGTTCATGCCCGAGAGGCCGTTAAGCCGCTTCGCTGCTCGACTCTGCGACGCTGAGAAGCTTCGCTACGCGAGCGGACAATTGCGCACCCTGGCCCTGCCAGTACTCGATGCGCGCACGATCAACGCGCAGGCGCTCTTCTTGACCTCGAGCCACAGGATTAAAGAACCCCACACGCTCAATGAAACGACCGTCGCGAGATCTGCGGCTGTCGGTTACTGTCAGGTGATAAAAAGGACGTTTCTTAGCGCCACTACGTGATAGTCGAATAGTTACCATTGCCTTGCCAACTCACTCCTGCGAAAACCCGTAATCCTCTGCCATCTTCGGCGTTTGGCTACAGATCATCGATAAACACTCGATAAATTCGGGTAACCGTTAAGCACAATGCTTTTCGGACCCCTGCGAAAGGTGGCGCATCATACAGAAAACAGAGCGCTGATGAAAGCCCTCCAAGCTGTGATTTTTTCAATACTTGCGGGCGGTTAGAGCCGCCTGGAGCCGTTAGCGCATGGGCGGAAAACCGCCGCCCCCGGGAGGCATCATTCCACCCATGCCGCGCATCATCTTCTCCATGCCGCCGCCCTTCATTTTCTTCATCATTTTGGCCATCTGTTTGTGCTGTTTCAGAAGGCGATTGAGATCCTGCACCTGCGTGCCGGATCCACGCGTGATACGACGTTTACGTGTACCTTGAATCAATTCAGGATTGCGTCGCTCCCGCGGAGTCATCGAGTTAATCATCGCCTCCATGCGGGCAAAGGATTTATTGTCGATTTGTGATTGGGCAGCCTGCGCCATTCCGGCCATACCTGGCATCTTGTCCAACATGCTTGCCATGCCGCCCATATTGTTCATCTGCTGGAGCTGATCACGGAGATCCTCAAGGTCAAATTTCTTGCCCTTCTTGACCTTGCGAGCCAGTTTCTCGGCCTTGACCCGGTCAACTTTCTGCTCCACCTCCTCGATAAGTGACAGCACGTCCCCCATTCCGAGAATCCGTGACGCGAGGCGATCCGGGTGAAAGGGATCCAGAGCTTCGGTTTTCTCGCCCACACCCAAGAACTTGATGGGCTTGCCGGTAATCTGGCGAACGGACAGCGCAGCACCGCCACGACTGTCTGCATCAACCTTTGTCAAAATGACACCGGTTAGCGGTAATGCCTCGCCAAAGGCCTTTGCTGTGTTAGCGGCGTCTTGCCCGGTCATAGCATCAACGACGAAGAGCGTCTCCACCGGCGTTACCGCCTTCTCCAGATCCGCGATCTCGGACATCATGGCTTCGTCTACGGCCAAACGACCCGCCGTATCAACGATCAACACGTCACTAAATTGAATTTTCGCGTGCTCTCGCGCAGCCAGGGCTATATCAACGGGCTTCTGATCTACTGTAGAGGGGAAAAAGTCGACCCCAATCTCTCCAGCAAGCGTTTCCAATTGCTTGATCGCCGCGGGACGATAAACGTCAGCACTCACTACCGTGACTTTCTTTTTATCGCGCTCCTTCAGCAGCTTGGCAAGCTTCGCGGCCGATGTGGTCTTACCCGCTCCTTGGAGTCCTGCCAGAAGAATGACCGCAGGAGGCTGCGCCGACAAATCCAGAGCCTCGTTCGCCGAGCCCATAACCGACTCAAGCTCGGCCTGTACGATTTTAAGAAACGCCTGACCCGGGCTGAGACTACTCATCACCTCCTGGCCAAGAGCACGCTGCTTCACAGCGTCTACAAACTGCGTAACAACCGGCAGCGCTACGTCTGCCTCAAGAAGGGCCATACGCACTTCTCGCAAAGTGCCCTGAATATTCTCTTCACTGAGTCGCGCCTTACCAGTTACGGAACGAAGGCTCTGGGTTAATCGCTCGGAAAGATTCTGAAACATGAGACAAAAAGTCCTTTGGAAGCGCGTAATGTACTCGCGCGCGCTATTGATTACACAGTGACAAGTCGGTACAAGGGAACGCAAGTATACGCGCCGCGGAGCCGGCTCCCAAACCCATGTCCATAGCATTCATTGCCGTCATTGCTGCACTGCTGTATCTCGCCGCTGCGGGACTGCAATTAGCCAGCGCTTTGCAACACAACGGCAGCCTAAGTCGCAGCCTGATTGTGATCGCAATCTTCGCTTTGGGGTGCCACGCATTTCTAACCTGGCACAATATTTATGGACACGAAGGCGTCAACTTTGGTTTTTTCCGAATTTTTTCCCTGATTTTTCTATGTATCAACTGCGTCTGTTTACTGGCACTCACTAAACGCCCCCTCCAGAACCTGCTCGTCATTCTGTTTCCGCTCTCCGCCGTAGGTATTCTGATATCCACTCTCGGCCCGGATACGGGCGCTAGAGAGCATAAAGTGCCGCTGGGCGTAGCTGCCCACGTGGGAAGCTCAGTGGTTGCCTACTCGATTCTTACCCTAGCCGCGATTCAGGCGGCCCTGCTGGCCGCTCAGGACGCCCAGCTCAAACGTCGCCAAATGGGCGGCCTGCTTGGCGTGCTTCCACCGTTGCAGCTAATGGAGAGCATGCTCTTTGAATTGATATGGGTTGGCTTTGTCGCCCTGACGCTCTCTATTGGTACCGGCGTGTTGTTCATGCAGGACATATTTGCTCAGCATCTGGTGCACAAAACCGTATTAAGCATCGCCGCGTGGATTCTATTCGCTGTGCTCCTATGGGGACGGCACTGGCTGGGGTGGCGCAGTCAAACCGCAGTGAGACTCACGGTGAGTGGCTCTACGGTGCTAATGCTGGCGTTTTTGGGGTCCAAGCTCGTCCTCGAGTTGGTGCTGGAGAAAAGCTGAATTGAACGAAGCACCACTCGGCCTTCTGTTTGCTGTGTTAGCAGCACTGATTCTCATGTCCGGTTTTTTCTCCAGCTCCGAAACCGGCATGATGTCGCTCAACCGCTACCGCCTGAAACACCTTCGCAAGCAAAAGCACAAAGGTGCCCAACGAGCAAGCAAGCTGCTGGAGCGTCCGGATCGTCTTATCGGTTTGATACTGATTGGCAACAATCTGGTTAACATCGCCGCTTCGGCCATCGCAACAGTAATCGCCATCCGACTTTACGGCGATGCGGGCATTGTCATAGCGACTATCCTGCTCACGCTGGTGATACTCATTTTTGCCGAGGTGACGCCTAAGACAATCGCCGCCCTGTATCCAGAGAAGGTCGCTTTCCCCGCAAGCGTTGTACTGCTTCCGCTCATGCGCTTGCTCATTCCATTAGTTGCTATCGTCAATTGGGTAACTAATGGGCTGTTGCGACTACTGGGAATCAATACCAACGAAGCTGGCGAAGAACGGGTATCCCGGGAAGAACTTCGCACGATTGTCTCAGATCCTGATGCGATGATCCCCCAACGTCACCGAGGCATGCTCGTCAACATCCTGGATCTTGAAGGTGTGACCGTTGACGACATCATGGTCCCTAGAAACGAGTTCTACGGCATCGACCTGGATGCGAGCGATGACGTAATTCTGGAAACCATTCATGGTAGCAACCATACACTGTTACCCGTCTGGCGTGAGGACAGCAATAACATCGAAGGAGTCCTGCACCTGAGAAATGCCAGCCGTGTTATGGACCGCGAAGGTTTGTCACGGAGCGGCTTGCTGGCAGCGCTGGATAAGCCCTACTTCATCCCCGAGAGCACGCCACTGCACACACAGCTTCGCAACTTTCAGCAGAAAAAGTTTCGCTTAGCGCTTGTTGTCGATGAATACGGAGATGTTATCGGTTTGGTTGCTGTGGCAGATATTCTTGAAGAAATCGTGGGCGAATTCACCTCAAACCTTAGCGACAGTTCCGATGAGATCTACCCCCAGCGCGATGGCAGCTACGTTTTCGACGGCGGCGCCAGTGTCAGGGATATCAACAAGGCTTTGAAGTGGGAACTCCCCACGGACGGACCTAAAACCCTGTCCGGCCTCGTGCTGGAGTATCTAGAATCGTTTCCCGACGCCAACGCAGGACTGCGGATCGGCGGCTACTGCTTCGAGATACTAGAGCTAGAGGGCAATGTCGTGCGCGCTGTGAAAGGCAGACCCTCACAATGATTCCTTCAGGTTCTACAGCAGTCGAATAGGGCTGTCGGCCTCACGGCGCTCTTTTGCCCTGTCCAGCATCTCGCGCTTTTGTGCGGCGCTTGCCATAAACCAATCCGTTATCTCTTCGGCGCTGCGATAACAGCCCATACAGATATCGTTTTCATCCAAAGCGCAGATAGATACGCAGGGGGACCCTGGCTCCTCGGCTGAAGCAGCGCCCTCGGGACCCGCCTTCCAGTCAAGGGAGTCAATCATCACTAAGTGCTTCCAGATCACTGTTATAACGTGCTGCGTTGCTCGAGTAGTGCTCTGCATTGAGCGCTAGCATTGCCTGTTGATCAGCACTTAACGTCTTTTTGACCACGGCAGGCGAGCCCAGAACCAATGAGCCATCGGGCACTTCCATACCCTCTGTCACGAGCGCATTTGCACCTATCAGGCAGTTCTTTCCAATTTTAGCCCCATTGAGTACGACGGCATTGATTCCCACCAGTGAGCCATCGCCAATGCTGCAACCATGAATCATAGCGTTGTGGCCGATAGTGACATTCTCGCCGATCATGGCGGGAAAGCCGGGGTCCGCATGAATCACCGTACCATCCTGGATATTGCTCCCGGCCCCCACTTCTATGGCCTCGACATCACCCCGAAGCACACAGGAAAACCAAACGCTGCTTTTAGCGCGGAGTGTTACTCGACCAATAACTGCGGCATTGGGCGCCACGAAGTGTCCTTCGCCATCAAGAACCGGAGTCTCTTCCCCAAGTTTGTACAGCATCCTATGCCTCTCTTTTTAACTGTTCGCTGAGCGTTCAGACCTAGCAACTTGCTTGAGCATGGTAGAACTCATCTGCAAAAGCATCCAAACGTCGAGCTTCAATTGCCTCACGGATGCCACGCATATGATCCTGATAATAATGCAGATTGTGTAGTGTATTGAGCTGAGACCCTAAGATCTCATTGCACTTATCCAGATGATGCAAATACGCACGACTAAAGTTCGAGCACGTGTAGCACGCGCAGTTTTCGTCAAGGGCGGCAGTACTGTGGCGATGCTTGGCGTTGCGAATTTTTATAACACCCGTTGAAGTAAACAGGTGGCCGTTTCTGGCATTTCTAGTGGGCATCACACAGTCGAACATGTCGACACCTCGTCGAACGCCCTCTAACAAATCAGCCGGCGTACCAACTCCCATCAAATAGCGGGGATGATTCTTGGGCAACAAGGGTTGAAGTCCTTCGAGCACCTTTAGCATTTCGTCTTTGGGCTCTCCTACGGACAGCCCGCCGATGGCGTAGCCGTCAAAACCAATCTCCCGCAGACCGTCCAGTGACCGAGCTCTCAAGTCGGGGTACATGCCACCTTGAATAATACCGAAGAGCGCTGCCTTGCTATCTCCGTGAGCGACCCGACTACGCTTTGCCCAGCGCAGCGAAAGCTCCATGGAGGTGGCTGCCTCTTCATGACTTGCCGGAAAAGGAGTGCATTCGTCAAAGATCATCACGATGTCGCTGCCGAGCGCACGCTGAATCGCCATGGATTTTTCAGGATCCAAAAACACTTTGTCGCCGTCTACCGGAGAGCGGAAAGAAACACCCTCTTCACTAATCCTTCGCATGTCACCAAGGCTGAACACCTGGAAACCGCCGGAGTCGGTAAGAATCGGTCCCTGCCACTGCATGAAATCGTGCAAGTCACCATGGGCTGCGATCACCTCGGTTCCGGGACGTAGCCATAGATGAAAAGTGTTTCCCAGAATAATTTGAGCGCCTAGAGATTTAACATCTCTTGGAAGCATCCCTTTCACGGTGCCGTAGGTTCCCACTGGCATAAACGCGGGAGTCTCGACGACGCCCCGGTCAAAGTGCAGACGAGATCGACGGGCCGCGCCATCACTGGATAGCTGTTCAAACTTCACTGTGGTCGCGCCTCGGGCTGGGGGGTCAGGAACATAGCATCCCCATAGCTAAAGAACCGATAGCGCTCAGCCACAGCTTCGTTATAAGCACTGAGCATCAAATCTGTGCCGCAGAAGGCGCTTACAAGCATCAACAGAGTGGACTCCGGCAGGTGAAAGTTAGTGATCATTGCATCAACGCAGTTAAAGCTGCGACCCGGATAGATAAACAATCGCGTATCTCCAACATAGGGCTCTAGCTTGCCAGAAGCCGACGCAGTTTCGAGACTGCGCACCGCGGTGGTACCTACGGCCACCACGCGGCCTCCCCTCTCGCGGGTTTCGGCCACAGCCTCAACGACTGCCTGATTGACCTCGAGGTACTCTGCATGCATCTCATGGTCACGGATATCGTCGCTGCGTACGGGCTGAAACGTGCCGGCGCCCACGTGCAAAGTAACCTGAGCTCGTTGCACGCCCATGGAATCCAGCTTGTCCAATAGAGCATGATCGAAGTGGAGACCCGCGGTCGGTGCAGCGACTGCGCCATCCCGCTGCGCGTACACGGTTTGATACCGCTCTCTATCTTCAAGAGCATCTGCCCTGTCGATATAGGGCGGCAATGGCATATGCCCAATCCGCGTCAAAAGAGGTCCTAAGTTCTGGGCACTGGTGATTTGGAACAAATCGCCCTCTCGCCCCTCAACCGTGAGCACATCGTCGCTTGCAGGGCTGTCCGCATCGGCTGCCAAAGCGATCGTCATTCCCGGTCGCGGCGTTTTACTGGCTCGCACATGCGCCAGCGCACTGCGCTCTCCCGTAAGGCGCTCGATAAGAATTTCCACACGGCCACCCGTCTCTTTAACACCGAAGAGGCGCGCGGGAAGCACGCGGGTGTCATTGAAAACCAACAGGTCTCCAGGCTTGAGCTGTGATGGAAGATCAGAAAACTGCGCGTGATTCAGCGCTTTTGTTTCGCCGTCAACGCATAGTAGTCGGCTCGCAGAGCGCTCGGCGAGCGGTTGCTGTGCGATAAGTTCGGGAGGTAAGTCGTAATTAAAGTCTGAGCGTTGCATGGCGAGACTGGCGCGGGGATACCCGCGCCGTGTTACAAATAAGGCTGCTGATTACGCGGTTTCTTCGCCATCTTCCTCAGGGGCAGCTTCTTCGGCAGGCGCCTCTTCAGCGGCGGTGTCTTCAGCTGATGCTTCTTCAGCGGGCGCTTCTTCAGGAGCAGCTTCTACTGCGGCAGGCTCTGCAACCTTGATCAAGCCTTCTTCCAAGAGGATGCGAACCTTCTCTTCGCCATTAACCGGGCGCTTAGAAGCGTCTTTTACTGCATAACGCTCATCGCCACGCTGGAAAACACTGTATTCGTCAGTCTTCTTTACCAATTTCATGGTCATACTTCTTTTCTCTCTGTCGGCGCGCCCTTTCGACGCGTGGGCGGATACTCAGTTTGGGCAGAGCACACGCTCTGCGCGGGCGGAGTGTACAGAAACATGCCCGGATCTGACAGCCTCAAAATTGCCACGCCCGCGACTTTGGGTGCACATATTCAAAGATCTTATAGACAAGATATGGCTACAGACGATTGTGCACTGTTATACTCGCGTCCGCTCACTTATTGGGCGACGCAACCCTTCAGTGCCGAAGTGGTGAAATTGGTAGACACAGGGGATTCAAAATCCCCCGCCTTAACAGGTGTGCCGGTTCGAGTCCGGCCTTCGGTACCACTTTTCTTATGACCTCAATGACCTCAACAACGTCAGCGGTGTTTCAGTCTCTCAATAACAACATCTACTGTATCGATGCTTTGTATACAGGCCCAGATATAGCCTGCTGCTATCTCCTCGTTGACGGCGACGAATGCGCGCTCATCGAAACTGGCACTGCGCTTAGTGTCGACAATATTTTGGCGACGCTTCGGACGTTGTCCATCCCGAAAGAGCAACTACGCTATATCGTTCCTACGCACGTTCACCTTGATCATGCAGGCGGCGCGGGTGCTCTTATGCAGCAGCTCCCTCAGGCCACGCTGCTTATTCATCCCAAGGGTGCGAGACACATCATTGACCCCACCCGATTGATTGCCAGTGCACAGCTGGTCTATGGAAAGGAGCTGTTCGTCCAACTCCACGGCGAAGTTGTACCGGTGGATGCTCATCGCGTTCAAACAATCGAGGACGGCGAAACCCTCATGGTTGGCCAGAGGCGTTTACGTGTAAAGCACACGCGGGGCCATGCCGATCATCATTTCTGCTTGTTCGATGAGCAAAGTAAGGGGTGGTTCAGCGGAGACATGTTTGGCGTGAGCTACGCCCGTCAGCGTTTTGCGAAGAGTGCCTATGTAATGCCGGCCACTACGCCGACGCAGTTTGACCCGACGCTCTATCAAAACTCGGTACAAACACTATGCGAGAGCGATCCTGCCGTTTTCTACCTCACGCACTTTGGCGCTCTGACTTTCCAAAAGTCTCAGCAAGAATGCTTGCTGCGGCAGCTCGAACAATATGCTTCCTTGGGTAGCCGCTTTGCCGGCGACATACCCGCTCTTGAAACGGCCGTCTTAGATGTTACCCGTGCTGAGTTACGGCATCTGCTCCCCGCTTCGCGAATAGAGGTCGAGACTAGTGCTTTGACACTGGATGCGAAACTTAACGCTCAGGGTATCGCCTGGTGGAGCCAGCAACAGACCAGCCTCGCAAACGCCTAGGCACTCGCAAAGCAAAAGGCACTACCACTCGCCAACCGACGGGCCCAGAATGTGCCGTGAACGCCCAATCACATGCTGACTATGACCGACCAGTAAAGGGTCCGGGCGACGAACAAGGTGGGTATCCTTCTCTGGGTAATCAAGGCTGGCTAAAAAGTGCTGCATACAGGCTAGACGCGCTCGCTTTTTGTCAGATGACTTAATAACAGTCCATGGCGCATCAGCCGTATCGGTATAAAAAAACATAGCTTCTTTTGCTTCGGTGTACTCATCCCACTTATCAATCGACGCCTGATCAATGGGCGAGAGCTTCCACTGTTTCAGTGGGTCTGTTTTACGACGAGAGAAACGAGCATGCTGTTCATCTTTTGTAACCGAGAACCAGTACTTAAACAGACGCACTCCACTGCGCACCAACATTCGTTCTAGATCTGGCGTCTGACGCATGAACTCCAAATACTCTTCCGGAGTACAAAACTCCATGACACGCTCTACTCCCGCACGGTTGTACCAAGAGCGATCAAATAGAACAATTTCGCCATCGGAGGGCAGATGCTTCATGTATCGCTGAAAATACCACTGGCCGCGCTCTTGGTCCGTCGGTTTTTCCAAAGCAACAACCCGCGCACCTCGTGGATTTAAATGCTCCATGAAGCGCTTAATTGTTCCTCCCTTACCCGCGGCATCCCGCCCTTCAAACAAGACAACAATTTTCTGCCCGCTGTCTTTTACCCACTGCTGCACCTTGAGCAGCTCCACCTGCAGTGCTTGTTTCTTCTCTTCGTAGTCTCGACGGGGAATCTTGCTCTTGTAGGGATAGTCGCCAGAGATAAAGAGCTCCCGAATCGCTGCAGGGTCGTGTCGCATTTTCGCCAGCTGGTGGAGTCGCTGCGAACGATCTGCACTATCAACTAACAAGTCGTTCTCGCTGCTTAAACCGTCAACTACTTGTGAAGCCTTTAATGAATCGCTCATCCTGCGCCTATCTCCGCTGACTTTTGATTCGGTCATTTGGCCTTAAGAGGTATGCTCTTGCCATGATCCCAATCAATGAAATGCGCAAAACGAGTGAGATACACCGGTGCAAAGGATTCTCGGATGACAAATAGACCCCGATTGCTGGGAGTAGACCTTGGGGGCACCAAAATAGAAGCAGCACTCCTTGATCACGAAGGAGTGGTGACTCACCGAGCGCGCTGTAAGACACCCCACGGGAATTACGCTGAGACACTCTCCGCAATACGCGAGCTGTGTGAACAATTAGAGTCCAGTGCAAATCTGACTGAGCGGCTGCCTTTGGGTATCTGTACTCCCGGATCGCCGTCACCCGACACCGGACTGATGCGAAACTGCAATAGCACGTCGCTGAACGGCCAAACCCTGCGCCGAGATCTGGAAGAAGCCTGCGCCCGCCCAGTTCGCATGGCGAATGACGCCGACTGCATGACCTTGTCCGAAGCGAGCGACGGTGCGGGGGCAGAAGAGCAAGTTGTGTTCGGCGTAATTCTCGGGACGGGCGTGGGCGGAGGTATCGCAACAAACCGCAGCCTACTCCAAGGCCCCAACGCCATTAGCGGCGAATGGGGGCATAACCCAATGCCATTGGCACGAGTTGACGAACTGCCGGAGAGCCTTAACCACCCCCGTCTTTGCTACTGCGGACGGGAGGACTGCGTTGAAACATGGCTGAGTGGCCCTGGGTTGGCGCTGACTCACGAGCAGCTGCACTGCGAGTCCATCGTCGTAGAGCAACTGTCCAAGGGGACCCCGGACGACAGACATCGCGAGACACTCACCCTCTACAACGACTTGTTGAGCGCCGCGCTAGCGGGCATCGTCAATGTGTTGGACCCCGACGTTATCGTGTTGGGAGGAGGCCTTTCCAACATTCCATGTATCTACACCGAGATACCGCAACTACTGGCGCCCAAGGTCTTCTCTGATATCTGCCGAACAAAACTCAAACCTGCCACGCATGGCGACAGCAGTGGCGTTCGCGGAGCGGCCTGGCTGTGGTGGGGCTATGCCTGAGCCTTACACGGTGATGGGGCTCTCCATAGACAGCAAGACCTGACTGTGCAGAATGGACACACTATAAGAACATCGTCACCTACTATAATAAAACAACTTGGAGACCTTCATACTCATGCGACCAACCGTCGGTAGACTTACTCCGTTATTTACGAAATATTGTGACCGCTATTCTCCCACTATCAGTGCCAAAGTACTCACCTTTGCTTTTACCCCCCTGCTTTTCACTAGTTCAGCTTTCGCCGACATAGATCAGCCTGATCTCTCCGATCTTCTTGAGCACGCGCAAACCATGCAGGGCGATCAATTTGATGCCCAGGCGTTTGAGGCCCTTTCAAAGCGTATTGAGTCACTGCCTTACGACGCCCAGCAGAGACAGGTCTTTGACTGGGTCGAATCCCACAACTCCTACGAAGTAACTGTCCGGAAAGGGCCCTACGGTGTGCCTCACATACAAGCCGCTGACTATGGTGCCCTAGGCTATGGGGAGGCTTACGCCGCGGCGGAAGACCATGTTTGCAATATGGCGCTCAGCTTAGTTCAAGCCAGAGGAGAGAGTGCTCGCTATCTCGGCGCCGGCGCCAATCAGAGCAACATCGCCAAAGATGCCGTAGTCCGTGGCCTGAATCTTCGCGGTCAAGCACAGGAAGCCTTCGCTGCCCAAGATAGTGAAGTTCAAGCCTGGCTGGCGGGCTATACCTCAGGCTATAACCGCTACATTCGAGAACATAAAGGCGCTCGAAACAGCTCCTGGTGCAGTGGCGCGACCTGGGTACGCGAAGTATCACCCATGGACTTGATGACGCGCATGGTAATGGTCGCTCAAACGCTTCCGCGTATGAGTGGCGCTATCGCGGCCGTAAAGCCTCCGGAAGATGAAGATGTGGTCGCGGCAAACTCGGATACAAAGTTGCAATTAGCGGCCCTGGATGCCGCGTCGCTGGAGGGGATGGGATCAAACGGCTGGGCGCTCGGCAGTGAGTACACAGAAAACGGCCGGGGCATGCTCCTCGCAAACCCGCACTATCCCTGGTATGGCGAGAGTAGATTTTGGGAGAAGCATCTAACCATTCCTGGCAAACTCGATATCTACGGAGCGCAGTTGCTAGGCAGTCCAGGCGTGTCCATAGGGTTTAACAAAGCTCTGGGGTGGACGCATACCGTGTCTGCTAGCCAACGTCTGGTACTTTATCGCCTAGAGCTCGATTCCACTAACCCTCTACGCTATCGCTATGGAGCAGAGTGGCGTGATATCGATGCCCGTACTGTCAGCATTCCCGTCGTCGATGATTCTGGCGTCGTGAAGGCGCATTCACATACGATCTATGTCAGTGAACACGGTCCGATTCTTACCATGCCGGGCATGGCTTGGGACAAGAAGTATGCCTACGCTGCCAGAGACGCGAATGTAGGCAACCACTCCCTTTTGGCGCAGTGGAAAGCGATGGGCGAAGCCACCGACCTGGACGAGTTCATCGATGCCCACCGTACTTACAATGCTATGCCTTGGGTAAACACCATAGCGACAAGCGCCGACGGCCGGGCTTTGTATCTCGATAACTCCACCGTGGGCAATATTAGCGATGAATCTCAAGCAACGTGGAGAGCTTCGCTTAAGGGTGACCCTCTCGCCGCACAGCTTTATGGCGGCAGGCGTATGGTGCTTCTCAATGGCAGCGACCCTAAGAACACCTGGCTAGACGAGTCATCAACGCCTATATCAGGAACCGTTCCCTTCGATAAACGTCCGCGCATTGAACGGAAAGACTACGTCTTTAATTCGAATGACAGCTATTGGCTTAGCAGCCCGAGAGAGCCCCTCACCGGGTATTCCATTCTCTACGGACCGACAGAGTCAGCCCGTTCACTACGCACGAGGATGAATATTCGCATGCTGGAAAATGAGTACGGCGATGCCGGCGATGACGGGCGTTTCACCATCCACGAGATACAGCGGGCACTGTTTTCCAACCGGGGGCTAACCGCTGAAATATTGCTGCCTAGCCTAGTCTCCGCCTGCCGAAACGAAGGCGAAGAACTGGATGAGGCCTGTGACGTGCTAGAGGCCTATGACGGCAGCCTGAACCTCGATAGCCCGGGTGCGCCACTTTTCCGTGAATGGATAACACGCTACGACCGACTCGATACCGTGAACAGCGGCAAGCTTTTCAAAGACAGCTTTGATGTAACGCGGCCGGCAACAACTCCCGCTGGTTTAGCGGAAAGTGAACAAGCCATTCAGTCATTACGGGACGCGGTCGCCGTAGTAGGAGAAGCCGGGCTGCCACTGGACGCCAGCTTGCGAGACGTTCAATTTGCCTGGCGGGCAGGCGAAGCTATCGCGGTGCACGGCGGTAACGGCTTTGAGGGTGTTGCTAACCTACAGATGTCAGGCAACCCGTCAGCGTCGCCGATTGCAGGGGTTAAAGCTACAAAGGTCGCGGATAGCCGTTACCTCACCGACAACGGGTACGCCGTGGTTCACGGTAGTAGCTTTATTTACACCCTTAGTTTTGACGATGAAGGTCCGGTCGCAGAAGCGCTGCTGTCCTATAGTCAATCGGGCAACCCTCACAGTTCTCACTTTGCTGATCAGACTTCGTTGTACGCGGATAAGAAATGGCGCGAGGTGGCATTCCACCCTGACGATGTCGCAGACAACGTAAGGAGTATTCGTGTGCTGCGCAGCAGCGACGACCGCTAGCGGTCGACCGAGCTCCCCCTCACATCGCTGTTAACTCAACGAAGTGATTATTCGTTGAAGCCATTGGGGTTTTGCGACTGCCAACGCCAAGCGTCTTCGCACATACGCTGGACGCCAAAACGCGCTTCCCAGCCAAGTTGCGCTTTAGCGTAGCCAGGATCGGCATAGCACTGGGCAACGTCGCCAGTCCGGCGATCGACAATCTCATAGGGCACTTTACGACCGCTTGCAGCTTCAAAAGCGCTTACCAACTCTAGAACGCTATAGCCTGTGCCAGTGCCTAGGTTGACGATCAGCGGATCGCCCGATGGGCGACTCGCCAGTGCTTCAAGGGCACTGACGTGCCCCTCCGCCAAATCAACAACATGTATATAGTCCCTAACGCCGGTACCGTCGCGAGTGTCGTAGTCACCACCAAAGACACTGAGTTTCTCTCGACGCCCCACCGCTACCTGCGCAACAAAAGGCATGAGATTGTTAGGCTTCCCTGAGGGATCCTCACCGATCAAACCACTTTCATGGGCGCCGACAGGATTAAAGTAACGCAGGAGCGCTATTTTCCACGTGGGATCCGACACCGCCAAGTCCATCAGAATATCTTCAACAATGAGCTTGCTGCGGCCATAGGGGTTTGTCGCGCTACGCGGGAATTCCTCGGTGATAGGCACAGAAGCCGGATCTCCATAGACCGTCGCCGATGAGCTAAACACCAACTTAGACACAGAGGCCGCCTTCATCGCCGCTAACAGCGACAAGGTTCCCGTGACGTTATTGTCGTAGTAATGCAGTGGCATCTCTACGGACTCTCCCACCGCCTTAAGCCCCGCAAAATGCACCACCGCGTCCGGACGTGTCTGTTCTAACACGCGCTGCGTTGCGGACTCGTCACGGATATCCGCCTCATGAAGCTCCGGTCGATAGCCGAGAATTTTCTCCAGACGCTCGAGAACAACGCTGGAGCTATTACAGAAGTTATCGAGGAGACTTACCCGGTAGCCGGCGGTGCTGAAAGCCACGCAGCTGTGAGACCCTATATAACCGGCACCGCCAGTGAGTAGTACGTGTTTGGAACCAGCCATTCCAATATTCCTGTTGGCCAAATCCTTACGCTACCAGTCGCAGAAGCAGCTGAACAGGTACTGAGTCACAAGCTGGTGTTTGCTACCATGCGTCGTTAATCACAGGAGTATTTATAGATGCGCGTTCTAGTTACCGGCGCGGCCGGTTTTATTGGTTTTCATTTAAGTCACCGTTTGCTCAATGAGGGTCACGAAATTGTCGGTCTGGACAACCTCAACGACTATTACTCGGTACAGCTAAAACAGGATCGATTGGCACAGCTTCAAGCCCGGGAGGGATTTACCTTCGCACACCTCGATCTGGAGAACCGCCAGGAGATGGAAACGCTCTTTGAAGACCATCACCTCGATGCTGTTATCAATCTGGCTGCCCAGGCCGGTGTTCGCTACTCTTTGGAAAATCCCCGCGCCTATATAAGCAGCAATATCGACGGTTTTATGAATATCCTCGAATGCTGTCGACACGCAAATACATCGCATCTCATTTACGCATCCAGCAGTTCTGTGTACGGGATGAACACACGAATGCCTTTCTCGGTTCATGACAATGTAGACCACCCTGTCTCGCTATACGCAGCGACAAAGAAGTCTAATGAGCTCATGGCCCACACCTATTCTCATCTCTATGGTTTGCGTACTACAGGCCTGCGCTTTTTTACCGTCTACGGTCCCTGGGGGCGCCCTGACATGGCGCTATTCTTATTCACCAAAGCGATTCTTTCGGGAGAACCCATAAAGGTCTTTAACCAGGGACAAATGCGCAGAGACTTCACCTACATCGACGACATCGTTGAAGGCATCACGCGCCTGCTGGGAAAGCCCGCGGAATCTAACCCTCAGTGGGACTCAGCATTGCCAGATCCTGGCAGCAGTTCGGCTCCCTACCGCCTGTTTAACATTGGTAATAATCAGCCCGTACCTCTGATGGATTTTATATCCGCCATCGAATTAGCATTGGGACAAGAGGCACAAAAAGAGTTTTTACCCCTTCAGGCAGGAGATGTTCCTGCCACATACGCAGATATCGAGGCGCTCGCCGATTATGTCGGTTATCGACCAGGGACAAATATCCAGCAGGGAATTCAAAATTTTGTGGACTGGTACCGCGACTACTACAGACAGCCTGCCTGAGGTCGGATAACCTGACGTTTTACCCTTTTCAGATACAAGGATCGGTTAGTCAATGAATGTTGTGATGATTGGAGCGGGCTATGTAGGCCTTGTATCCGGCGCCTGCTTTGCGGAGTTTGGTGCAAGCGTAACCTGCGTCGATAAACAGGAAGACCGGATAACGGCCCTTCAGCAAGGTAAAATTCCAATCTATGAACCAGGACTTGATGAACTGGTGCGTAAGAATGCCGAGGCGGGCCGACTGTCCTTTACCACCGATGTGGCGGGTAGTGTTGCCAAGGCTGATCTCATATTCATTGCCGTCGGGACTCCTACTCGACGCGGTGACGGCCACGCGGACCTCAAATATGTCTATGCTGCTGCAGAAGAGATCGCGGTCAATCTGCAGGACTACACGGTCATTGTCGATAAATCTACGGTCCCGGTGGGTACCGCGAGAGAAGTAGCACGAGTCATACGCAAAACGAACCCCGACGCCGACTTTGATGTTGCCTCGAATCCGGAGTTTCTCCGCGAAGGGTCAGCTATCAGCGACTTTATGCGTCCCGACCGAGTTGTTCTAGGTGTAGAGTCAGAGCGCGCTGAAAACCGGCTTCGAGAGCTCTACCGTCCCTTGAATCTAATCGAAGCTCCCCTGCTGATTACCGGACTGGAAAGCGCCGAACTCATCAAGTACGCGGCAAATGCCTTCCTTGCCACCAAAATCAGCTTTATTAATGAAATGAGCCAGCTCTGCGAAAAAACCGGAGCTGATGTGAACGCCGTCGCCAAAGGCATGGGCATGGACAAACGTATTGGTAACAAGTTTCTGCATGCCGGCCCCGGTTACGGCGGCTCATGCTTTCCAAAGGATACTCTTGCACTGAACCGTATGGCTCAGGAGTATGGCGTGGGCAGCCGCATCGTCGAAGCGGTTGTAGAAGTGAACGCCTCGCAAAAAGCGCGGATGGTGTCGAAGATTCGCGAAGCACTTGGCGGGTCTGAGGCGGACAAACGTATTGCAGTGCTCGGGCTTACATTTAAGCCCGAAACCGATGATATGCGCGACGCCCCGGCACTGGCCATCCTGCCAGCACTCATTGATCGTGGCGCGACTATTTGCGCCCATGATCCGGAGGGCATGGAAGAAGCGCGTCCCCTGCTTCCAGATGATGTGGAGTACGCCGAGAATATTGAAGCGGCCGTGAAAGACGCTGACGCGGTGGTGCTAATGACCGAATGGAATCAATACCGCGGACTCAACCTCAATGAGCTTAGCAAAGCCATGCGCGGTGACGTATTCATCGATCTTCGCAACGTATACGAGCGCGGTCTGATGGAGCGTGCTGGGCTGCAATACACGAGCGTAGGGCGGTAAACTCTAACCGGTACACGTGTATCGGCCGACTCAGAAAACCCTGATTCATAGGAATAAACGCTCTAGCCTCGACTTTCGATGCGTGATAGCTTCACCCTATACATTGTCATGGGCGCAGGGACCGCTAGGCGATGAGGAAGCTAATCAATGTCGACTCGGTCGTTGGATCAATCGCCGCAACCGTTAGTGTCGACAACCCCGATAAACTGTCCCGGAACTTGGGGTTCACTATGCACTGCCATAGCCAACTAAACAGCCGACAAAACGCTGTACGCCTGTCGTGAGTATCGCCGCGAAGATCAATGCCCTCATCGCGCTGCTCGCTGTGCTCGCGGGTCTGTCCCTGACACTTTTTGTAGGGCAACGAGACTACAGCTATCAGCGAGACGCGTTGATTCTCTCTGTATCCAGTCTAGTGGGGAGTCAGCCTCATCTGCAGCTAACCGCTTACTACCGAGAACCTGCAGACGTCCAACGAACACTTGATGAGTTCCTCAATCTGTCGCTGGCGGTAAAACGCACGGTGCTTTACGACGGACAGGGGGAGGTTATTGGGGAACAGAGTCTCCCTTGGGCCAGCGGCAGCACTCTGCCAAGGTTCATCGATCTACGTAAAGATCTATCTCCGATGGCACGGGGTAAGGTCACACTTGCCGGCGGCCCCGTGCCCGCTGATTTGGAACTTCTGAGTAAACTGACTCTCGGGGAAAAGACAACGTCCCTCACTTTGCCGATTATTTCAGTGGTTGACCCCACCAAGAAAAACCTCGGCCGCGAGGACTTTGCTGCCGCACTGGCCTACCCAGAGCTGGTAAGTAGCGTTTACGTTATTGGCTATATCGGCGTCGAAGTCAGTAACACGGTCCTGTGGAGTCTCACACTGCCGACCGTGGCTCTGTCCGCCGGTATCGGCCTTGCGGTGTTGTTTGTCTTTTGGTTACTCACGCGCATCATCACTCGCCGCATCACGGCTCCCCTGGGGATGCTCGCGCGGGTCGCCGACGACATCGCCGCGGGAAAGCAAAGTGAACCGCTGTCTATTCGGGGTAGTGGCGAGATTCGGGATATTTCTGAGGTTCTTAACGGAATCATCACGGGACTGCATACCTACACGCGACAAATGGATGCGGACCGCAAAATGCTCAGTATGAAAGTCGATGAGCGGACGGAGCAGCTCAGCCGCCGGAAAGAGGAGCTGGATTCCGCTGAGCAGAAAGTGACGGAAACCCGCAGCAAGCTGCGCCACGCCGCTTACTTCGACAACCTCACATCACTTCCCAACAGAAAACTGTTTACCGAGCAGTTAACCTTACTGCTGCGCCTTGCTCAACGGGGCAGCCAAAATGTCGGCCTCCTCCATGTCAATATTGACAACTTCAAACGCATTAATGACTCACTGGGCTCTGCCGCGGGCGATCAGCTGCTGCGCGAGGTATCCGAGCGGCTGGCAGCGGGTGTGAGAGACAGTGACGTACTTCATCGCCGTTCGGATGACGACCACTCAGTGATGGATCTATCTCGCCTCGGAGGCGACGAATTCACGGTGGTGCTCAACCACATAGAAAGTATCGATATGGCCAAGCGAGTCGCGGGCCGCCTCGCCAGCGCCATCGCCGAACCCTTTGTCATCGACCGACAGGAAATCATCGTTACATCCAGTATAGGCATTGCTATCGCCCCGGATCATGCTTCGGATGTGGAAACGCTCCTGCGCGCAGCAGACACCGCTATGGTGAACGCCAAAAAACGCGGAAGGAGTCGTGTCGTCGTCTACGATGATTCGATGGAGAGTGCGAATCGCGAACGACTCCAGCTGGAGAATGATTTACGTCGCGCCGTAGAGCTAGACCAACTGCTGCTCCATTACCAACCTCAGGTAAACGCCCGCAGCGGTGAGGTGAGTGGTGCAGAGTCTCTGGTACGCTGGAATCACCCCGACCAAGGGCTCATCCCGCCCTTTAAGTGGATCCCCATAGCAGAAGAACTGGGACTCATTGAAGACGTCGGCGAGTGGGTTTTACGCAGGGCCTGCGCGGACTTAGTAGAGTTGCGAGCCAGCGGGCATAGTATTCCCAAAGTATCCGTGAACGTCTCGGCGCTGCAGTTCCACGACGAGTTTGTTGATACGGTGCGATCTGCCCTCGCAGACTCTGGATTACCCCCTGATTCTCTCGAGATAGAACTGACTGAGGGCATCATGGTCAGTAATCAGGAAAGCGTTGTATCCATGGTGCAGAGCCTAAAGAATCTGGGGATCAGGCTATCAATAGATGACTTTGGTACGGGCTATTCGTCCTTGAGCTACCTCACTCGTTTCCCGCTGGATGAGTTGAAAATCGATCGCAGCTTTGTCCTTGGACTCGCAAAGGGGAAACAAAATGCAGAGCTTGTGAGAGCCATTATCGCCATGGCGAAGAGCCTTGGCCTTGAGATAGTCGTCGAAGGCGTGGAGCGCATGGAAGAACTTGAATTCTTCCTCGCGCAGGATGTGGAGGTTATTCAGGGGTTCCTGTTCAGCCAGCCAGTAACCGTGACACAACTTCGTGGGTTGCTATCACCTCACCACTTCCGCCGCCAGCTAGAGCGACTCAATGGCAGCGCAAGCAAAGATGACGACGGAATTCAGCTCGAAGAGGCGTGAAATCGCGTTAGCTCTCTGCCCTCTTTCGATCGTCTTCCGCTTTCTTTAAAGCTTGTATGTTGGTCAAATTTTGCTTGTAAGCATCTACAACTTTATCGACACCCGAGGGGTTCAATCCGCCGCTATTGCCCGTAACGGAATACGTTGCGTAGATCGCGGACGCAGTCATAAGAGACCAGGATACAACGTTCACAGGAACGCCCTCATCCTTCATAGTATTGGCAAGATCAATGAAACGCTGCATGCAATCATCATGTTGTTGTGTTTGGTCGTCGCTCACAAAGACTCCTTAATCGTGGTAAAGGTGAAAGGCCGCGGAGTTTATCACTGGATCGCAAACACAGACAGCAAAGCATTGGCAGTCTTGAGCCGCAGCTGCCCTTTGATTAGTCTGCGACCCCAACTTTGCCCCTGAGCCTTTACGTGTTGTTCCCACGGAGAAACCGACTCACCAGCTTACCGATCGCCGTTGCGTGCGCGTGCTTATCGTGCGTCTCTGTAGCTCAAGACTCGGAATCCACCGTGAGTAAAACCCGCTGGAGCGCAGAATTTGGTTTGGGGGGCGAGTACGACACCAACGTCTCTGTGGATGAGGTCGATTTATCCAGCGGACAGAGCGATTACGCGGCGATCCTTGATTTGGAACTCGGTGTTAAGCACGAGTTCAGTGAGAAAACTGAGGCCTCGCTGAATTACGATGTCAGTAAGAGCAGTTATCAAGAGTTTTCAGCGGTTGATCGACTAACACACATTCTTGGCGCAGATATCAACACCGATCTGGGTAGCAGTAATGCCTCACTTTCCGCTTACTACATTGATTCACGGCTGGACGGCGATGCATTCTTAAAATACACACGCATCTCCCCTTCTCTCTCGGGCTTTTTTTCGCAGCGTTGGTTTGCTCGCGGTGCTTACGTCTACTCCGAGCGTTCCATAGACAATCGCTCTCAACGGGATGCTGAAACACAGACGGGTGAAATCGATTTTTATTACTTCCATCGTGGCTTACGTAGTTACTTCAACGTGGGTTATCGCTATAGGGATGAGGACGCCGTCGCCGACGAACTTGACTTCGACGCTCACTCGCTAAAACTACGCTACATCCGGCGCTTTGACGCGGGAGAGCGAAAGATCAAGGTGGAGGCAGCACTACGCTACGAAGTGCGAGACTACAGCTCGGATGAACCAACGATTGGCGAACCTCGGAATGACGATCGAACGAGAGTGAAGCTGGATTTGGAGGTTCCACTGACCAAGCGGCTTAACTGGCAGTGGTACTTAAGCTATGGCGACTACGTTTCCAACTTACCCCGCGCCGATTTTACGCAAACAATTCTCGGAACGCGCCTGCAGTACAGTTGGTAGGGCTATTCGCAAACAATCTGCGATCAGAGGCTACCGAGAGTCAGTAAACCATAGCCATAGATGGTATCCCGTCCAGGGGGACCAAGATCCATAGCGCTTTCCAGCAGCATAGTAATGATGTCGGACTCGGGGCTCAATCGGCTCAAACGTGCCGCGGCAGTCACCGCAAAAGGCACGGCGAAGGACGTTCCTGAAGACGCGGCATAGCCTCCACCCGGCTGCGCGTGGCGTAGATCAACACCGGGCGCTGCAAGCGCCAGATAATCTCCTCGATTAGCAAGACGGAAAACCTGTTGCGCAGAATCGACCGCGGTCACCGCTACGACGCTGTCGTAGGCAGCCGGGTACATAGGACGAGCAACCGGCCCACCGTTGCCCGCCGCAGCCATGACCACCATATCTTGGCTAGATGCCCGATCAAGGGCTCTCTCCAACAAACGATTCGGAGGACCTGCAAGACTGATATTGACCACGTCGACTCCGGATGAAATCAGCCAATCCAACGCGCGTATGAGACTGACCGTGCTCGCGATCTCTCCGCGCTTTCCGTCAAGCTCAAAAACCGAAGCCGCATACACTTCTGCATTAGGTGCCAGACCGCGATACTCGGGAGAATTAGCCGCGATGATGGATGCGATTGCCGTTCCATGGAATTCCGGTGCTTCCGCCCCAGGCCTCGCAAAAGATCTGGTAGTAATGCTGGACTGCGCGAGTGCCGGGTGCTCTGTATCTACCCGGCTGTCGATCATTCCCACGCGAAGATCGAGCTCATCCAGGTCCGCTGGAAACGCCATAGCCGCTCGAGGCATAACGCCGCTGCCCGCGACCATTTCTGGCACTCCTGCGGTGTAGATGTGGTTCAGATCCACTTCTGCTCGGTCCTTGCCCACGACGTCCAGAACGCCATCACGAACCTGAGTTATGTCAAAGGTTGATGGCGCCGCGACCTCGGCAAGCCTAAGGCCCAGTCCCGGTAGCTCGGTTACGGTGTCAAAAAGGTAGCCCCGCGAAGTCAGTTCCTCGAACACTACGGGTTCTGCCATGACCAGCCACTGTTCTTTCAATATGCGGGCTTCATCGACCTCTAGGTCGCTTTCCAAATCATCCAGAATTTCGTCTATTTCTGTTTCGAGGCGACCCTCAATGGCGAGAACAACCCTCTGCTCAATGTCGTCCTCTACCGATGACTCAAGCTGAGTCTCGAGAGATTCCTCGACGCTGTCTTCAACTTCTCCGGCGACCGCGTCTGCGACTGTCTCTTCAACTGTCGCCTCTACTGACTCAGCCACCGCTTCTTCAACAGACGCCTCTACCGTGGACTCCACGGAGGCTTCCAGGCTTTCTTCGACAGAAGCCTCAACATCGGCCTCAACGCTGCTTTCAACATTGCTTTCGACGCTGGCAACCAGTTCGTTCTCTACTGCCTCTTCGACGCTGTCCTCTACGCTCGCAGCGACGGCCTCTTCGACACTGCCCTCAACACCGTCTTCTACGGAGCTCTCTACGGCCTCCGCTACGCCTATTTCTACCGAAGACTCAACTGACTCCTCTACTCGCTCTTCCACGGTCTGCGCCACGGTGTCGTCGATAGTGCCTTCGATAGTTGCGTCTACGGTTTGCTCGATGGTTTCTTCAATATTGTCTTCGATGTTCTCCTGAATATTCAGTTCAGTTGCTATTTCAACAGAGTCTTCGACATTCTCTTCGACACGCTTCTCCAGCTGCTGCTCGATGCGTTCCTCTACCTCTTGCTCCGTTGGATCAGGCCCTAAAAAGCCCCCTACAGGCAGCTGTGCCGATACGGTGAGCGGAAACGACAAAATACCGGCGGCGGCACAACCGAAAAGAATTCCTGCTCGACGACCGCCGATCAGGGACGGAATCAGGGCAAGATTGCGCGGTTCGCTGGGCGACAAGCCTCTCTCAAACTGCTTAAGCGGCGTCGATGAAGAAAAAATAGTCAATAAATTCATGGCGTTACCAAAATTTTGGGTGGAAGATCTCTTATTGGCATTGCATCTCTGTATGCCGGACTCCCGCTTCCTTATACTGACGATCTAACGCGCCTTTTAGTCCATTGTAAAAAAGTGGGAATAAAGCGCACTCGTAAGCGTCTTAGATTCTAGCAGGGAATGAATGACGTCGCTCAGTGATCGACAACTAGGCAAGCGGCAACGCCAGGAACTCATGGCGGAGCTGAAAGGCCTCAAAAGGTTCTGCCTGTCATTGACAGGCAGTGACGCGGACGCGGATGACTTACTTCAATGCACCGTTGAGCGCCTTTTGGAACGCGGCATTCCTGACGATGCGCATACGGCACGCTGGGCGTATCGGGTATGTAAAAACCTCTGGATCGACGAGTTACGGTCACGGGAGGTTAGAACACGCCACGCGAATACCGTGGCACAGACAGGTGAGGCAAGAGAGCTCTCTCCGTCTGCAGAAACACAATCCGCAGGGGAGCGAAGCCTTGCGGCGGTGAACGAGGCTATGGCCAAGTTACCTGAAGAACAAAGAATGGCCCTGACGCTTGTGGCGGTTGAGGGTAAGAGTTACGCGGAAGCAGCAGAGATTCTGGATGTGCCTATCGGCACCATCATGAGTCGAATTGCTCGAGCGAGGAAGCAACTACTGCCGGCTCTGGATTAACAACGAAGAGACTAAAAGAGTAGTAGTGCGACGAACGACAACATGGGTGAAAACATAGCATGAAGGACATAGGCATGAGCGAGGCATTGAGCGAGCAGGATATAGAACTGCTATCACAGTACCTTGATAGCGAGCTTGAGCCATCGCTGTCCCGAGCGCTTGAGAGCAGGCTGCACTCGGAGGTCGCGTTGCAGGCGGGGCTGGTGCGCATGCAGGAACTCAATCAGCGGCTACGAGACGCCTTCGGCGAACGAGATGACGTTCCAGATGCTGTCGCCGACCTGCTCAGCAATGAAACCTCCACTGACGGTAGCGATGGTCTCATGGGTAGCGCTACTGTCTTGAGCTTTCCCGGACGCTCAAGTGCCGCAACCACAAGCACACGTCCCGCTTGGATGTACGCTGCGGCCGCGTCTTTTGTTGGCGCCATCGCACTGAGCATGATCGTGAACACAGGCAACCAGGGTTCGCAAAGCGGCCTTCCCGGAAATGACGGTTTCGTCACTGCAGCGCTCGATAACGTTCCCTCCGGCGACGGCTGGGCCTCTTTAGAGGACGGTCGCGAAATTCAACCTGTTTTGAGCTTTCCTCATGAAGACGGGCGTTGGTGCCGTGAGTATTTACTCCGAGGTGGAGCCTCCGACTGGCGGGCTGTAGCCTGCCGTGAAGATGATCGCTGGGTCACTCAGGCGGCTGGTCTCGAGTCCTATCTTGAGTCTGCTGATGCCTATCGCCCTGCCGGAGCTGCTGATTCAGCTCCCGTGGCGAGCTTTATCAGCCAACATGCCGGCGATATCGCCCTTGGTCGCGAAGCTGAAGCCGCCATGATCGAAGGTAACTGGCAGAACTAAAAGGCTACGTACGGGCATAGTCCTACCCCGCCCACCGCACACTCCTTCGCTGCGAAAGCCCAAAGCCTGATCTGTCTGACCAGGTGCAAAACAATAACGTTAATTTTTTGAAACCTCTCAGGGTGATCCTCTCGCGTCGGGTGCTTTTTAAACGACCCAACTGTCATCGGTAGTTGCGTCTACCTAGCTCAGCAAACTCATGACGATTGCGCGGCAACATTCGGCAACAAAACATTGAGCACAAGTGTATTACACACCAAAACAGCTGCGTTAAAAGGAAGTAAAACACAGGAACATGAAGAAAGAAGTAGAGGAAAGGTTTGAGAAAGCGAATAAAAAAATAAGGGGTTGAGGCTGGTGCCGCGGGCCACAATGCGATCCTATGTTGAATCGCTATCGCTCCCAATATACCCGTCGGCACCACCTCGAATGGGGTGTTTCACTCCACCACTGCTAAGGTAACGATGACTACGACGGGTTTATTCCCACTAATTTCGTTTTTTTCTTACACGCCTTTGGAATTCACTCGCCGACGCGAGTTTTCCATCAACGCCCAAAGCACGTTGCTTGAACTCACCTGCCCAACCAGACGGCCATTCTCAATAACCGGGCGGCGACGCTGGCGCGTGGCAAGCATATCGGCTGCGACCTCGACAATGGAATCGCCAGGAGTACAACTCACAATACTACTGGTCATGGCATCCTGTACCAGCGCATGCTCAGGATCTCCGTCGTTGTAAATGGCGTTCAACACCGATTGGATACAATCCAGTTCCGACAGGACTCCCACAGGGTTACCGTCATCATCAACTACGGTAACTCCCGTCAGCTTGTATTCGACCAGTGTCTCCACGGCCTGCACAAGATTGGAGTTGCAGTTGATCGTCAAAGGGTTGCGGCGCATACAATCTTTGATGGTATTCGGTGCTGGCATAGTCAAAACTCGTTTCATGAGGATTATTGTTAAAGTGATGCTGGTAAAACATCACGGCGCCGCCCTACGGTAACTCTTGTTTTTAAGCAGGTCCACGCCAAAGCGACTATCAAGATGCTCGAGGTTGGTGTTTCGCGTTATCCTTGAACGCAAGTTTTCGTATCATCACACTCAGCATTTTTCGGAGTAAACCCATGTACCCAGGGATTCAATTTAGTGACAAGGTTGTATGGATCACCGGTGCCTCATCTGGCATTGGTGAAGCCCTCGCTGTTCGGATGGCAACACGCGGCAGTCACCTTGTGCTCTCAGCGCGCAATGAAGCCGAGTTGCAAAGAGTCGCCACTCTTTGCCGCAACGGCGGCGCGGGTGACGTCGTGGTCTTGCCACTAGACGTCTCAAACTACAGCTCTATGGAGCCGGCTGCGCAACAGGTTCTTGCGCACTTCGGGAAGATTGATTTGCTGATTAACAATGCAGGAGTATCTCAACGCTCTTTTTGCGTGGACACCGACTTCGATGTCTATCGGCAAATGATGGATGTTAATGTCCTCGGACAGATTGCCCTGACCCAAGCTGTACTGCCAGCGATGGTTGCCCGCGGAGAGGGACACATCTCGGTCACAGCCAGCGTGGCGGGCAAAGTCGGCGCCCCCTTACGCACCGGCTACTGCGCGGCAAAACATGCGGTGATGGGGTTCTTTGATGCCTTGCGCACCGAAATCGCAGCGGACGGCCTGCAGGTAACGACGATCACCCCCGGATTCATTCAAACCAACGTATCCAAAAACGCGCTGAGAGGCGACGGCAAACCTACGGGCACTACGGACGACAACATTGCGGGCGGGATGAGCGTGGATGACTGCGCCGACGTAATAATCGCGGGATTTGAATCGGGTGAACCCGAGATTGCTGTGGGAAGTGGCCCAGAGATGGGCCTATTGCAGTTGAAGCGCGATAACCCGGTCGCGGCATTTCAGGCATTGGAGCAAATGGCAACACAGATTCGCCAAACGCCCTGAACACTGATATGACATCCCTGAGTCGGCGCTTTTTTACCGCCCTTCTCTTGGTGTCAATGCTCGAAGGCTGCGGAGGTTATGAAGTCAAAAATCTCGCAAAATCCGACATTGACCTCGTCACTGATGAGTTTATTGGTGAAACGCGGCTTCTTGTCAGAGAGCTCATGGGGAAATTTTACGCCCGTAATCCTGATCAACTGCTTCGGGGATCCCTAGCGAATGTCGAAGATCGGCTGCGTCAGCTGTCAGATACCCCTGGCCCCCTATCCTTCGAAGAGCTCTCTTACGCTCAGGAAATAGCCGCTCTCGAACTGGTGTTTCAGGAAAGTTTCACGGGCGACCGAGTGTTTGCGTTGACTGTGGGCTTGGGCGGCATGTTACGCCATGCCTATGGATACAATAGTGAGTCCTTTATGTTTGATTCTCTGGATTCGCAGGCCCTGAGTACGAGTGCGCGGAATATCGAGATCTTGCTCTGGCGACTCAAGAACAATCGCAAGCCAAACGGTGAACCTTTTTTGATATCGAGTGAGTATCGCGGCAGAACGGACAACCTTAGCTTCGAACGAATATTCGGTAAGCTCATTGCACTTCAGGACATGATGTCCCGTATTGCTGGGGACGCAGGCGACCGTCGAGTGACAAAGGTCGTGCACACCGCAACATCAGTATTTATCCCTTTACCGATTTGAACATGCTCACTAGAGCGGTTTACAGTGACCACCAACAAACTTTGAACGCCCAGCGGCCCCGAGGACTCGCCCCGAATCATGAACTCAATTCAAACTGCTTTCCGACGCGGCCTAATCGCCAGCGGACTTACCCTGCTTATGTCGGGCCATAGCGTCATGGGCGCCCCAGACGATGGCCCGGTGCAAACCCGCATTGCGGCAGCGATTGCGGATATTGAAAAACGCGATGAGCAGTATCGCGCGGTGATCGCTATCGACCCCGAAGCCACAGCCGTGGCGCGTATGCTGGACCTTCAGCGCAAAGCGCCGGGCCCCATGCATGGCGAACCCGTTCTGCTCAAAGATAATATTGAATCAAGGAGTCAGCCGACCACCGCAGGCTCCCTCGCCCTTGCGCAAAACGAAACCGAGCGGGACGCGCCCTTAGTCGCCAAATTGAGACGAGCAGGCGCTGTCATCCTCGGAAAAGCCAACTTGAGCGAATGGGCGAATTTTCGTTCGGAGTTTTCCAGCTCGGGCTGGAGTGGAGTTGGCGGTCAGACACGAAACGCCCACGACCCGGCAAGAACGCCCTGCGGCTCCAGCTCAGGCTCAGCAGTGGCGGTGGCTCTTGGCTACGTCGACGTCGCCATCGGAACCGAAACTTCAGGCTCCGTCGTCTGTCCAGCCGCAATAAATGGCGTAGTTGGCTTTAAACCCACCCACGGCCTTGTCTCCGGTGAGGGTATCGTGCCCATTGCAAGCACCCAAGATACTGCGGGACCCATAGCCAATAGCGTCGCGTTGGCTTCTCGCACCCTCGCGATAATCAGCGACGAAACACATGAGAACAGTGCAACGATTCGTGAGGGGCTGATGTCCTTGAATGCGGTGTCTGATCTGTCGGGCCTGCGTATAGGCGTTTTTGCGCGCACCCAGAACTTTGATCCCCGCCGTGACGCGGAACTTGAAACAGTACTGAAGGTCCTCCGCGATCAGGGAGTGACGTTGATTCCCGAGCTGGATATCGATCCCTACGAAGGCTATGGGCAGGACTCCTATGACGTCTTGCTCTACGAGTTTCGCCGCGACCTTAACGCCTATCTCGCGTCCCTACCGAATGCGCTTAGTGAAATGACTCTGGCATCGCTTATCGCCTTCAACGAAGAACATGCAAAAGATGAGCTCAAGCGCTTTGACCAGTCCATATTTCTCAAAGCACAGAATCTTCCGGACACGGAAGATGAGTACAAAGAAAAACGTTTAGCCACCCAGAAAGCGATGCGTGAAAACGGCCTTGATCAACTCTTCGCAGAGCACCAACTCGACGCTTTAGTGGGTATCACCGTCGGCCCCGCGTGGATGATCGACTGGGTCAATGGCGACGCGTTTTTTGGGTCCGGTATGGCAGGACAAGCCGCCGTGGCTGGGAACCCTCACATCACCTTGCCATTGGGGAAAATTGCCCACCTCCCACTCGGGATATCGCTAGTCGGGGAACGGTGGGAAGATCACAAACTGGCCGCGATCGCAGCGCAGCTAGAAAAAGCCCACGCAGAACGTTAATCGCCTAGGTCCTTGAGGATGTCGCCGGCCAAAGCAAGGCGGTACACAGCAGCATCCCAAAAGCCGTTGCGCTGGCGAGGGCCTCCAGCCCTCTGAGCTCCACCACCTGCCCCGCTACGATCGCAGCCCAGGCAAAGCCGCTGGTAATCAACGGGGCTGCGATGCCTGCCCAGCGACCGTCGGAATCAAGGGAGCCCGCCAGGGCAAGTAAGATAGGAAAGTTAAACTGCAAAGCGAATACCGCGGGTATCAAACCAAGAATAAATTCTGTGGAGCTTTGCGCGTGAACCACGATCCACCACCCGACAGCACAGGACACGAATGCTCCTAGCAATGGAAATCGAGGACCAAAGCGCCCGCTACACCAGCCGCCGAGTTGGCAAGCCAAAGCTGACAAGAGCAGCAGCAAACCGATTTGCGAGCCAGCGTCCTCGTACCCCATACCCAGACGCGCGGCAATGCTAAACATAAAGGCAAAACCCAAACCGCTGCAGGTTACGAACAGCATACCCATGGAAATCACCGCGACAGGTCGCAGGCCAAGTTCTAATGGCTCCAACGGATGGTCATGGTGAGACATCAATGCAGGACTCTCTTGGTACGCAGCGATAACAAGGGCGTATATCAAGGCGACAACCGCCGCGAAGCCGTATCCACCTGTGACCCCTGCGGCAGCAACGGCGGCACCTGCCCCCGCCACCATCACTGACATCAGCGCGACAGCAGACATATCAATAAAACCAAAACTCTGATCCGGAGCATCACTTACCGCCACCAAACGAGACGTAGCCGCCATCAGAGCACCGACGCAAAACCCTGCGGCAAACTGAAGGCTGAGCAAGAGTAAAAGCTGTTCAAAAAAGCGAGCGCTGAGTAACTCGATGACTACTAGACAGCCACCAAACGTGAGAGCAAGATGCCTTAGCGACGCCCGTGGCGGGCGAAAGAAAAACAGCAGTGAAGACAAAGCAATTCCAATAAAAGGCGCCGCTACGACCACGCCGGCCATGGCCGCCCCCCAGCTTGATTCTTCCAAGAGGCGCGTCATCAACACTGGCTTCAGCGCACTGAACAGCGTCGACATACCAAAGGCAGCTGCACCGGCCATGAGAAGTCCCGGATGCGAAAACAAACCCGGTGCACGCACGGGAGCATTCCCAGCGTCAGGCATGATGTGTAGCTTCTATCTTCGCCTGAACGTGTTCACCAGCCGTGATGGGCGGAAAACTCGCAGACTCGCCGTCGGCAAGGCAGGAGGCCAAAGCTTCCACCAAAGTGTCGCTGTCCGGATCTACGAACAAGGCGACCGAGTATCGTTCGACACTCTGCTCCTGCGGTAGCACGCGATGCCAGGTTGAGCGATACCGACCATTGCTCCAGCGCTCCAGTAAATCACCAGAGTTTATGACTATCGCGTCAGGCCGCGGCGGCACATCATGCCATTCACCATTCTCGGACTGTACTTGCAGCCCGCCAACCGCATCCTGAAACAGCAGTGTCAGCATGCCATAGTCCGTATGCGCCCCAGCGCCCATCTGCTCGGCACTGACCATCGAAGGAGGTACCGCGGGGTAATGAAGCAGCCGCAAAGTGATGTTCTCCCCGTTGTGAAGATCAACGAAGTAATTCGATGGCATCTCAAGGGCCAGAGCCAGCAGACGCTGAAGTCGCTGCGCCGCCGCCAGGGCCTCTCGAAAAAAGATGGATACAGATTCACTAAATTCATGGCTCGGCCAACGATCAGCTCCGACTGGTTCCGCGAGGAGGTTGCGCATTGTGAATGTTTCTTTGAGATCAGCCGGGCGACTCGGGTCGAGACTCTCTTGTCCCAGTCCTTGATAGCCAAAGTTCTCGCTCGCAGCAGCATAAGCACAGCGCTGCTTTAACTCATCTGATCCCTCAAAAAACTGCCGGGCAGTTTCAAAAAGTTCTCGAATACGAGCGGGACTCACACCTAAGTTACGCACCGCCATAAACCCCACACTACGAAGTGCAGCATCAATGTCCCGTGCAACCTCTGAATCCGAACGCTTCGCCGGGTCACAATCAATAACAGGTACTTCCACGAATACTCCTTCCAGGTCCCTTAAACCCCGAATCATGAGGTCTAAACGATGGCGTCAAGGCGATGTCACGCTAGCGTGCGTTGCGGATTCCTGAGAACCCTCCAAGAATGTTTAAAACTACCGTATTTATTTTACGCGAATATAGAACCAAGTCCGTAAAACACGATCAGACCCAGTCAGTAAACAAGATAAGTGCAGACCTATATGTCAAAAAACACAAAACACGCCGCTAAGCCAACGCGGGAGTTCAGGCTCTGCTGGGAGTCTCGAAAGAAAGCGCTACTATTTGCGACGGTGTTTCTAGCATTTTGCAGCTTCCAAGCGGCGGCTCAATCACCCTCTACAGCGACAACCACAGCGCAAACGTCTATGACCGCGTCAACGCTTGGAGCATCCAATCGCTGGACATCGTTACTCCAAGCTTGTGTGCGTGCTGTGGACAATGGTCACAGCACCGCCGTGGACTACGACTGTTTCAAAACTCGTCAAGACGAGCTGGATAGCTACCTAGAGAAGCTCGCCTCCGTTAGTGAAGCGACACTCCTTAGCCAGGACGCCAACACTCAGCTGGCGTTCCTGATCAACGCCTACAACGCCTGGACGGTAAAGCTCATTCTCAATAACTGGCCCGGCGTGGAATCCATTCGTGATCTCGGCAGCCTTTTGCGCTCCCCCTGGAAAAAGGCTTTTATTCCTCTCTTGGGAGACACAGTGAGTCTCGATGATATCGAACACGGCATGATCAGAGAGGATGGTCGGTTTGACGATCCCCGGATTCACTTTGCTGTGAACTGCGCAAGCGTCGGTTGCCCTGCACTCCGGCGGGAAGCTTATCGAGGCGCGGATATTGATCGACAACTCGAGGAACAAACCGAGAGCTTTCTGGCCGATCCCAGTCGTAACCGTTTACGTGGTGACGAACTAGAAGTGTCGTCCATCTTCAAGTGGTACCGAGGTGATTTTGAGAAGGAGTGGCGCGGGAGCACTACCCTTGAGCAATTCCTCGCGCGCTACTCCAGCTCTCTCAAGCTAACTACTCAACAGGCCTCAGAACTCAGCAGCGGCAACATGGATCTCGAGTTTATCGACTACGATTGGCGTCTGAATAGCTCGCCGTAGCGGGATTGTTATCTCGGCCCTGAGAGTTACGCCTTGAGACCTAGCTCTCGGGCAAAGAAGGCAGCAACGGCAGAATGAGTAACGACATACCACCTAACACGCTGGCGGCGAGCGCCGCAGGCCACAAACCACTGGCGACAAAGGGTGAAATCAGCGCAGTCGCAGCTGCGGTTATGAGCATGACGTAAAGAATGACTAGCGCGGAGGCTCTTGCGTCGTCTCCGTCAGAGGCCTGCAAAGAGCAATAGAATCCCGGCGGGCCCCGAAAACCAAAGCCCATGTTAAAGGGTAAAAATAACAGCCAAATAACCCAGGGCTCCCGCCCGCCAAGGAAGCCGTAGCTCAACATTGCGATGCTTCCTAACAAGGCGAGAATACTTCCCGCGTAGATCGTCCGTTCGGCACCAAAGCGGCGGACTAGGCGACTCGATAAGTTTGCTGCAACGATGTACGTCGAAATACCCAAGAGTTGCATAACGATGAACTGCTTTATGTCGCCCCCAAAGGCAACCACATACACCGTGGGCATGGCGAAGACAAAGGCCAACAAGGATCCGAGACTAAAACCCTGACTAAGCGCATACCGCTGGAACACAGGATTTCGTATCAGCAGCCAGTAGCCCATCCGCGAAGGATTGCCAGGCACCGCCGGAATATAGCGTTTTGAAAGTAAGACCAAGACACTGAGAAGCACGGCTAACACCGCGGTCACCCAAAAAGATGCAGACCACCCGTAGGAGCTCAGCAACCACACACCAATGATGGGCGCTATAGCAGGCGCAAGCGACTCTATGCTGCCCAATGCCCCCAGCGCTCTGAGAGCCCCCTGCTCGTCAAACAATGCCCTGACCATGCCCGGAGTCACCACGGCAGCGCAGGACGCCGCAACGCCCTGAAGAAAGCGCAGCGCTATAAGCAACTCGAGGCTTGTCGCTGTCGCCGCCGCCGCCGACAACAGCCCGTAGGCCAACAATGAACTCGCCAGCATTCTACGGTGATCAACAAATGACCCAAGTTCACCGAATAGCAACAATCCGATACCGGTTCCTGCGGCGAAGGTTGCGAGAACGAACTGCGCCTGCGCTATCGTTCCGCCAAGAGACTCTGGGAGGCCAGGTACTGCGGGAAGAACAAGATCAGTGCCAGCGAGTCCCAGTACGGTGCAGCAAACCAGTAGACCTGCAACACCGATAGCTCTGAAACTTCGGGACTCAGGGGTTGCGCGCAAGGTATTCCTTGAGTTGCTCGTCGAGGGCCATTTTGGCTTCGCTGGGCAAATACGCCGCCTCGAATCCGTTGCGCACGAGGACCAGAGCTTGCTCCCGAGTCATACCCAAATCCGACTCCAAGGCTGCAAAATTCTCTAAAAGGTCGCCTCCGAAGTAAGCGGGATCGTCAGAGTTCACGGTGACGCAAAGGCCTCGCTCAAGTAGCTCCAGAATTCGATGCTCCGACATTTCGTCATAAACACAAAGACGCACGTTAGATAGAGGGCATACCGTTAAGGGCACACGATTGGCCGCAAGATGATCCAGCAAGCCCTCGTCTTCGACGGCACGGACGCCATGATCGATACGACTCACCGACAAGAGTTCTAGGGCATCGCGTATGAAACTTGCCGGCCCCTCCTCTCCTGCGTGCGCAGTCAGTTCGTAACCTCGATTTTTCGCTTCGCGATAGAGCGTTTGGAAATTCGCGGGAGGGAAGTCTTTTTCGGCACTTGCTAAACCGATAGCACAGAAGTGCTTCCGATAGAGATCCGCAGCCTCCAACATGGCGATACAATCCGCCTCGGGCAAATGCCTCAGGAAACTGAGAATCAACTGAACCGATTGGCCCCAGCCCTCGTGGGCCTCGACAATTGCGCGATCAAATCCTGCTAACACAACAGATAGATCTACGCCCTGAGGGAGGTACGTCTGGGGCTCCACCATGATTTCACAGTGTACTATTTTCTGCTGTCGGCAAACGTCAAGATAGTCCTTCATTAACAGATAGAAGTCTTCGGCATCGCGCAGTACCGATGCTCCCAGATAGTACAAATCCAGAAAACTTTGGAGATCACTGAAATTGTAAGCCGCCTCCACCTCTTCTACAGAGGTATAAGGCAAGTCGACGCCGTGCTTAGCCGCTAGTTGTAGCAATCGAGGCGCGCGCAAACTACCGTCGAGATGCAGATGCAGCTCCGCCTTGGGCATTTCCGCAAGCCACTGCGTTACGGGGCCGAACTGCTGCTCAATCACCTTTTGAACCTCCATTCATCTCGCTTACCGGCTCTGTGCTTGAAGGCCCTGTTAAAGTGTCCACAAATAATCGGAACGCGGCCTCGGCATCCGTATCTCGACAGAAGAGCGTGTTTTTATCGCCGTCTCTTTGCTCAATCACACCAGCACTTACGGCCGCAAAATGCCGTCGTGGCGTGCCCTCCCAGTTATTCTCGGGCATTGTTTTATCTGAGGTGGGCCACCAAGGCTCATCTGTTTCTTCGTAGCTTGCCGCCAAGCCCAGCATCTCGCCCTCGCAGAAGCGATCGCGATCAATAACGGCAAGTGCCGCCAACACGTCCCAGAAGTAGTACTCACCAGAATCGATAAACCAGTCATTTGCATCAAGCACCGCATCCCAAAAAGCTGCTGCGGGATTATCGACGCGCGTTTTGAAATTTGCGGCGAACTCCGTAGTGACTTTGACGTGATTGGTGACATCCAGGCCCACAAGCTCGATTTGGAGATCGGAGCGCAATACCTTATCGGCCGCCAACGCATCCACGTAGATGTTCCACTCTGCTCGCGTATTGGGATTGTCGTCAGTAAAACCCGGCACAATGATATTGCCGGGGGCATCCAAAGAGCCCCCCATAACCACTAACCGGTCGGACTTCTCTTGGTCGCCCGGGTAGCGCTCGAGCCACTGGGCAATGTTTGTCAGTGGGCCCGTAGCAAGAATAGTGACCGGAGTCTCAGCCGAGGCAAGAACGTCATGTAAAAGCTCCACACCATGGCGCGTATCGGGATCTCTCAAGCTCGGTGTGATGGTAACTCCCGACAGAGTATCCATATCTTTTTGCCACTGAACAGGGAACACAAAATACCCATCCAGCGGATACTCGTCTCCACAAGAAACCGGTATCTGGTTATGAGGATTGACTAAATCAAGCAGCGCCAAGGCATTGCGCGTACCCGGCTCGCAATGCGCTTCACCACTGGCTGATACCGTTACCGCTAAAAGTTCAATACCAGGATGCCGGGCAAGAAACAGCAACGCGGCCCAGTCATCGATCGCCATGTCCGTATCGAAAACGACGGGAACACGCGCCTGAGCCTGAGGCATAGTACTTTCGTAGTTATCCCAGCCTGTAATCAAGGCATCAACCACTGGCTGCCCCACACGCTGAGCAGATTCCAAGGCGCCCAATCCGCCATCTGGATAATCCGCAGTGGTGCTCCAAGCTGCGCTCCTTCCCCGGGGTGGCATGGTGTAGTTACTAGCGGTGCGCAAAATCAAGACTCGATTTGGGTCGACGCGATCAGCACGCCCTAAGCGATGCAGCGCGGTTAGGGTGCCCGAATCTTCCATGTTCGACGTCATGAACTCGGCGGACTCGCCTGCATATACGCGCAACCAATCATTGGCCCACTCATTGAGTTTGACTCCATGCCAATATGTGCTCGCAGAAAGGGTATCGCCCCGCGTCACAAATGGGGGACGTTGCGCCAGCGGGTAGTTGATAAACTCAGCTCGAAAGGCCTGCATGGCCGGCGTGTCTAACAACGGCGTATTGCGAGTGAGCTGATACGCCCATTCGCTCAATCCGGCATTTAGAGAGAAGCTGATCGTGTCTAAAGTCCACCCCGTAGACACATCCTGCGGACCATCCGCAGGCTCTGATGCGCCCAAAGGAATAAAACCGTAGGGCCACTCATCTGGAATCTCTCTCGCATCGATTTCGTAGACGAGGTCACCATCCACCACGGCGTTTGCCCACGCAGCGGAACCCAGGGACAGATCTTCAGGGTCTCCGCCAGCGATACCCGCAATGAGCCAGTAAGCCTTGCTCAAATCAAAGCGCTCATCCAGGCCCAAAGCCATAGTCGAGGCTGTCGCGTTGGGAATGCCCCCGCCAAGACACGCCACCAGCAAACCGTTCTCGCCGTAGTACAGTGAATACTCACCTAAGGTGAAGGGCATCTCCTTTAATCCGGGATTACGCTCCAACCAGAGTTGCAGCTCTCCGGGCTTATCCCCTGTTGGCTCGCCGTTCTCGAACATACTGAGCACAACAACTTTGACGGGTAACGGATCGTCAGCCATGGCGGGCTTTGCAAAAACCCCAAGAAGCAGAACCAGCGATGTCATTGCTGCGCGGGAGAAGGCACTGCGAAAACTAACGGCAATCATTCAATCAACCTCAAACTGTAGAATCAGCAAACAAACAAGAACCCCATAGACAAAGACGCTCCTGACGTTGTCAGGAGCATATGCTATCCACATCATGAATCTTACGCGAAGACGCCTTAGGGGGCCGCGATATCCTCGACCGTGGGCGTGCGATCCCGGTAAACATCCCAACCTGCAACCAGTGTATCGATGACTTTCGATCCCACGATGTAAGCTGATTCCAGCGATGCATCAAGGCCCGCGTACCCTTCGTTCTCTGACAAAAGGTTAGTAGCAGCATCAACGCCCGGCGGCGGCATGGTGTAGTTGCTGCCGGTTCGCAGGACCATCATCCGATCGCGGTCCGCACGACCAGCGTTGGTCAACCAGGTGAGCGACTGCATAGTGCCCGTATCTTCCATCGCAGAGGTAACAAAGTTGCCTTCGCCCTCGCTCCAATAATCCACCCAGTCATTCGCCCAGTCGTTCATGATGCTTCCGTGCCAAAAGGTCATAGCGGCCAAATGGTCGCCTTTGAGAACAAAGGGCGCGCGCTGAGCATTGGGGTGCTCGGTGTACAGCTGTCGCGTCTCGTCCAGAGACTCGAAGTCCGGTAACTCGATATCTTTGGTGAGCTGGTAAGCCCACTCGGTAAGCTCAGCGTTGGTTTGGAACATCTCCCCGGTGGGTTCCGGCTTGTTCTCGTCGAAAGGCTTACTGGTATAGCGCGCGATATAGCCGTACTTCCAGTCTTCAGGCATCTCCCGCGGGTCAATCTCATGCGCCAGATCTCCGTCTACCAGATAATCTGCCCATGCGGCGCTACCGATGGACGCATCTTGTGGATCAATGCCCGCGATACCCGCAACCAACCAGTAAGCCTTGCTAACGTCAAAGCGGGGATCCATGCCGAGCATCATCACGGACGCCGTAGACTTCGCGGTGCCGATGCCCGTAACCATCACCATTACGCCGTTCTCACTATCAAAGTGCAGGTCGTGATGTGCTCCAAACTCGAACACTTGATCCAGGTTCCGACGCTCGTTCCAAAGTTGGAACTCCGCCGCCTGATCGCCACTGTCTTCGCCAATTTCGAACATAGTCACGACGACAACTTTGACCGGGATGGGTACAGGAGCGGCCGCCACCGGTACAACGCTCGCCGCGGGTGGCTCCGCCCCGCAAGCAACGAGTAGCGCAGTGAACAATGGCAGGCAAAACAGGGCAAACTTATTTCCCATGGGAATCCTCTCGGTTATCGCTGAAACATTCTATTGGACCGCGACTCTACCATTCACAGAGTTGGTAGCGATCACAGATAAAACCATAGCTCTGCGCAGTTGACGACAAGGCGGCCGATGGTCTGGCTGCGATTTGTCGCGCAAAGTCTTCTATTCGGGTGGTGTAGCGAACTAGCAATTGTGTCTTCGTCGTTTTTGGCAGGAACCCGTGTTCAATGGAGTTCCGACTCAGGAGCAGTATTTCATCCCAACTGAGGTTGAACTCTTTAACCGCCACAAAGAATTCATCAGTGAGATTGCTGTCCCACATACCTCGATCATCTGTCGATAAGGCAACGGGGATATCCGTGCGTAAATACTCAGGGAAAGGATGCTGACTGTAATCACTGACATACTGCAAAAGCAGGTTTGACACCAAGTTGATCTCGACCAGATAGGCACCGTTGCGCATCAAACGCATCGTGTCAGGATCGGTGATGAGGTTAATGCCGTGACCGATACGATCGGCGCCCAGAAGTAAGGTGTCGCGTACATGATCGTTAGGTTCGTCGACCTCCCCTGCATGAATCGAAAGTCGAACGTTGTTGTAGGTCCTACGAAGGTCACGCAAAGTATCGAGAAACCGCAGCGGATACCCCTTATCGTTGTCTTCACGACCCACCATGTTCACTGCGACAAACAGGTCATTGTGGCGGCTGACAAAATCATACAAGTAACGCAGATGCTCATTCGCGCCAGGCAAGAACCTTAGAATTGCCACCTGCAGGCGAACCTCGACCCCTGTTGCCAGCGCATCTGCATCTTGCAATCTTTCCCGGTAAATCTGCGCAACAACATCCGGAGGAATAGACTGCCCCTGGGCACCTATGAACCCGAGAACGCCAATCATGCTCTCCATGTACATCAAACCCTCTGCACCGAAGGCTTGCATGTTGAGCACGAGTGCATCCGCAGCAAGATAAGGGTTGAGATACAGGTCGCCCATGCGCTGCCAGTGCGTTTGAAAAAACTCATCGCGACCTTCGTGGGCTTTGTCCAACCTCAAGCTATCCAGCCAGGCCTCTTTTTCTTGGGGGTTGAGTTCGTCGAGCGGTAAATACTCTTCTTTCTCGCAGGTACTGAGTTTCTCGTAGTTACTCTCCTGAACGTTGACGAACAACATGAGGTAAGGGTTTTCTACGAAGGCGTTGCCTCCATAAGGACGGCAATTATTGATCGTTACGCGCGTGTAATAACGATACCCCCGTTTACTCTGGGCAAGAGCAAGTTCATAAAACCATTCTGAGAGAATCGATCCTGATAGGTGATTGTGTAAATCACCGCCCTTGGGCATGGCGTAAAGAAAACGGTACAACTCTTCATCCGTGGCGTCGCTCTTGAAAGCCTCAAACCACGAAGAAACATCGTCCGAGGGCTGTGGTAGAGCGGCCTGGGCCGAGCCTGCCCCGACGCGAGATCCCACAACAATTATGAGGAAGACCAGCCAGAGGACAACCGCTCTCAATCGACCTGATTGGTTGCGCAGCGATGCAATGTCCAACGCTGATCGTCGTCCGTGTATCAATGTGGCCTGCATAGCTCCCGATCTCTCATAGTTCGACAAGGCTGGGCATCATCCGTCAGTTTAAGTCCCTGAGCAACGCAAGTTCGATGCCACGTGAAAGTTAAGCGGCTTCGGTCGCCCTACAGTCGCCTCATAGCCCATCTGACAGTCCAAATTTCCGTTTAGTTGTCAAAGTAGTATCGAATGCGCACCATGTCGCACTTAATTGGTGCACATCAGGCCCCAAGATGGGGCGCAAACTTGAAGAATGCAGCTTAGCGCCAACTCCACCGAGTGAATGCTTGCCGGTTTAGAGCAGTCCATGCATTCTTAGAACTCAGTCTGGCGGCGGAACTATTTGTGGATCCCACCTCACCCTACCCTCGAGATATGGTCGGTTACGGCCAGCATCCGCCCAAGTTTGCCCTGCCCGGTAACAAGCGCATCGCCGTGCAGTTTGTCGTGAATTACGAAGAGGGTGGAGAGAATTCCGTGCTCCACGGTGACGCAGGCTCTGAAACCTTTCTCTCTGAGATGTTCAACCCCAGCGCCTATGCCGACCGTCATATGAGTATGGAGTCGCTCTATGAGTATGGAAGCCGAGCCGGTTTTTGGAGACTCCACCGCTTATTCGCCGATCGAGGCATACCGGTAACCGTGTTTGCTGTGACCATGGCGCTGGCCCGCAATCCAGAGGCCCTTGCCGCGATGCAGGAAGCGGATTGGGAGATAGCCTGCCACGGCCTGCGCTGGATCAGTTATCAAGAAACGCCACTTGAGATTGAACGCGAGCATATGTCGAGAGCTATCGAATGGCATACCAAACTCACTGGTGAGCGCCCCCTCGGCTGGTACACGGGACGCGACAGTCCAAACACCCGATCGTTGCTTCTGGAGCATCAGGGTTTCTTGTATGACTCGGATTCTTACGCTGATGATCTCCCCTATTGGATTGAGGAATCCGAGCATCCTCATCTGGTGATCCCCTACACGCTGGATACGAACGACATGAGGTTCTCCAGTGCTCAGGGGTTTGCCGATGGCGAACAGTTCTATACCTATCTTCGTGACAGCTTTGACGTGTTGTATGCCGAGGGGATTCATCAACCCAAAATCCTCAACATTGGTCTTCACTGCAGGCTCGCAGGGCGGCCCGGTCGTTTCTTAGCGCTTCAGCGTTTCCTCGATTACGTGCAACAACACGATGATGCCTGGCTGTGCCGCCGAGTGGATATAGCGCGCCATTGGCATGACAACTATTACCCTAGCGATAACCCCAAGTCACCTTGAGGACGACGAATAATGATCTATGCGCTTGCGCCGCGCTCCAACTCACCGCTTTCGTTGGGCTACTACAAAGTCTCGTTAGCCCTTGTTTTTGTGGCAGTGACCGGGCTTGCAAGCCCCTCGCTCGTGGCTGAGCAAAGTGCTGTGACTGCCCAAGAGCTGATCAAGAGGCTAGACCTCGAAGGACACGTTGAGGGCGGTTTTTACCGGCGCACCTACGAAGCCACGGGACAATCGCGAGTCCCCAGCGAAACGGGTGAGCGTTTTAGCATGACCTCTATTTACTATCTGCTGACGGCCGAGGGCCCAGTCGGCCACTTTCATCAAAATCGCTCCGATATTGTTCACTACTTCCACCTCGGTGACCCCATTGAATACGTCTTGATCCACCCAAATGGAGAGCTGGAGACCGTCATCATGGGTCCTGATCCACGCGAGGGTCATCAACTGCAGCTAACGGTCCCCGGTGGCGTCTGGAAAGCGTCGCGGCTCACGACCGGAGAGCAGGGCTACGGCCTTATTAGTGAAGCCGTTAGTCCTGGTTTTGACTACCGTGATATGACCCTCGGTGTGACATCACAGTTATTGGCGACTTACCCCCAACACCGGAGCTATATTGAGCCCCTCAGCAGAGAGTCTGCGCCAGAACGGTAATAATCCGCGGATTATGCAATTGACGCCTAAGGGGTGGCGGCGCACCATCCCAGTGCACGACAGCCTGAAGAAAGCGGGTTTAGCGGCGTTGGATAGCAGTTCTAGGCTGCCCAAAGACCACTCAAACTACTGATAAATATAACGATTTTTTTGGCAGCCATCGGCCGTTGTATTGGCATCAATCGTGCACTACTTTTCGGAGTAGTGCCTAAGTAGTAAAAAAGTAGAGTCTCGCAGCCCATGCCGCTAGACCGCATCATGCATTTGAGGAGAGTTCATGAAGACATTCACCACCCGCAGGCTGCCACTCGCAGCGTCCATAGCCGCGATTATTGCGTCTGTGCCCTTGGCACAAGCGCAACAGGAAGATGCAGTACTGGAAATGGAAGAAGTTGTTGTTACCGGTTCGCTGCGAAGCTTGCCTGGTGAGGACGTGGAAGTTTTTGGTTTTGGTAAATCCTTGCTGGAAACACCGCGCTCAGCATCTACTATCAGTTTTGAGCAGATGGACCGATTCAATATCACGGACATTGATGAACTCGTAGCATTTGCGCCGGGAACGTTTACTCAGTCATTTTTTGGTGTTGCCGGTTCTCTTGACGTTCGCGGCACGCCGGGTGAGACCTACTTCCGTGGCGTACGTCGTCTGGACAACCCGGGTAACTACCCCACGCCAATCGGGGCTTCTGACCGTATCGACATCGTTCGTGGACCAGCATCACCAATTTACGGTCCAGCAAAGATCGGTGGTTATTTGAACTTCAACCCCAAATCAGCACGTGCGGGTTCTGGTGATTACCTGACCGAGACCGAAGGCGCTGTTTCTGTGGAGACAGGCAGCTGGAGCCGCCAGGTTGTTACAGCCGAGGTGGGCGGTCCTATATCCGAGAATATGGGTTATTACCTGTACGGTGAGTTTGAAGACTCTGATAGCTTCTACGACAACACTGCGACAGAGCAGACCATCCTGCAGGCGTCTTTTGACGTCGACCTCTCAGACAATCTGGTTATGCAGTTTGGCGGTATGTACCACGACTACGAAGGTAATCAGGTCGCTGGCTGGAACCGTCTTACTCAAGATCTTATCGACAACGGAACCTACATTACGGGTACCGCGCAGCCTCTCGACGCTGATGGCGATGGACTGATTTCGCACCAGGAGTATTGCGGCGATCCAGGCGGAACTGCCGATTCATGTAACAACTTTGCCATCAACCCGTTCTTTTTTGACCCTTCGTTTGTCACGGCTGATCAGCTCGATCCCATTATTGCCCTTGAGAACGTAGGCACGACGACGCTTGATGAAAGCAATGTTGTGGTAGCGCCAGACGACACACTGGAAAACGAAGTGTTCACTGCCTACCTCGATTTCGTTTACACGGCGGACAGCGGTTTGGAAATCAAGAACCAGTTGTTCTACGAGTCATACGAGAACCTGAATGAAAACGCCTACGGCTTTTCTCAGTACCACGACTCTTTTGTTATCGAAGACAAACTCATTTTCGCCTACGAGCTACAGACCGGCAGCCTGACCTCCTCACTGCAGTTCTCCCCGTCCATTCGTTACACGGACTTTGAGCACGGTGATGACTACATCAACGAGTATTTCGACCGTCGTGACCTGAGCATCCCCTCTTCTGAGCGGGACGCGTCTCTCGATGCTCGACTTCTGGCGACACGTATCGACGATGACTACACCGAGTTCTACGAGGGTGATTACCTCGACTTTGGCTTGGCGTTGTTAGGTGATTTCACGTGGGACAACGGTTTTGCGGTCACCATAGGCTTGCGTCAGGACTGGATCGATGGCGAGTCATCGTCTGATCCCACAAAGCTCCTTTACGATTCAGGCTTTGTAGGCGTGCTGCAGGCAGACGACACGGAGTCGCTCACCTCCTGGTCCTTCAGCGCAAGCTGGACAACTGACTTCGGTCTGGTCCCCTACATAACCCTGTCCGAGCAGGGCACGGTGATTGCAGGTCAGGGCGCGGAGCTTCAGACGGGCAACGTTGCCAATGGCAACTGGACGGACACCTCAGAGCTGAAAGAGATCGGCATCAAAGGTAGCTTCCTGGACGATTCGTTGTACTTTGCGCTGTCGTTCTACGAGCAGGAGCGTACAGACTTTTCTGCACAGGCGATTGTGACCAACTCAGCTGACCTTACAGAAGGTACTGAGGCGGAACTTCGCTGGGTAGTGAACGAAAACTTCATCGTTACCGCCGGCTGGACCAACGTAACCGTTGAGAACCTGGATGCGCAGGATAACGACAACCGTCGTTTCAGCTTCCTGGGCGCAGACGATATGATCAATCTAGTTGATCCGTCGCTGGCTTTTGGTGGCGCAGTGGTTGGCCTACCACAGTCTCCCCAAGCCTCACGTAAGGCGGGTATTCCGGAGAACGTCTACACCTTAACTGCAACCTACGCATTCGAAAATGGTCTGGCATTCAGTGGAAGCATCATTGACGTCGACGCGGTTGATTCAGGCTTCTCCCAGGCTGTGCAGTTGCCTGCCTACACCTTGGTTAATGCAGGCGTCTCCTTTGAGACCGAGAACTGGACTTTCCAGCTCAACGGCAAGAACCTGACAGACGAGCGGTACTTCCGGGCGAACTTCCCGAACCTGTTCGGCTCTCAGATTGTTCTTCCTGAGCTGCCTCGGAACTTCCAGGCACGTGTAGCCTACAAGTTCTAAGCTCTAGTCCAAAAGGCTCAAAGCAAGCATGTAAAGCCCTCTTCGGAGGGCTTTTTTTTGTCTCTCTGGTCTGTGAGACTAGCGCTCTCAACAACATCGGATAGCCCTCATGAGTAGTGATCTGCACAACGCCTTCGAGCAACTTGACGCCGCAATCAATCGCGCCGTCATCGGACAGGAGTCCGTCGTTCGCACGCTAATCATCGCGCTGCTAACCAACGGCAATGTTCTTCTGGAAGGCCTTCCGGGGACCGCAAAAACGCGCTCTGTAAGAACCCTCGCTCGAGTGCTGGATGCGAGTCTTGGCCGAATCCAATTTACACCCGACCTGCTGCCGTCGGATGTCACGGGCACCGAAATCTATCAAGAGTTCGAGGGCAAGCAGGAACTGCGCTTTCAGCAGGGCCCCATTTTCAACAATGTTGTTCTCGCCGATGAAATTAATAGGGCCCCAGCGAAAGTTCAGGCAGCTCTTTTAGAGGCGATGGAAGAGCGTACCGTCACCGTCGCAGGCAAGAGCTACGCACTCCCGCCTCTGTTTATGGTGTTGGCCACCCAGAACCCCATCGAGCAAGAAGGCACCTATCCCCTGCCTGAAGCGCAAATGGATCGCTTCATAATGAAGATTACTGTGGACTATCCAGACGACAGCGCCGAGGAAGGCATTATCCGTCTAGTTCGCGGAGAAGAGACCAAAGACGATTCCATTGAAGAGCCGAGATTATCTCAGGAGCTGGTTTTTCAGGCTCGTGAAGCAATGTCTGCGATTAGCGTGTCGCCAAATATCGACAAGTACATCGTCGCCCTGGTGATGGCAACACGTGACCCCGCTCGTTATCCCGAATCCCGCCTTCAAGATTGGATTCGCGTAGGCTCAAGTCCGCGAGCGAGTATCGCCCTAGATAAGTGTGCCCGGGCGAGCGCGTGGCTAGCAGGCCGAGACTACGTAGACCCTGAAGACGTTCGGGCCGTGGCTCATTCCGTTCTCTGTCACCGCATGATCCTCAGCTACGACGCCTTGGCGGAATCTGTAGACAGCTATGCGGTTATCGATGAAATTCTCCGTCAGGTGGCCGCTGCCTAAGGCAACAACCATGTCCTGGCTATCGCGCAAACAACAGGCTCCCAACCTTGAAGACAATCGTATTGCGGTCAGTCTTGAACATCTGCGCGCGCTGGAATTTAAGGCCCGGGGTTTTTCCTTTCTACCGCGGCAACCCGTACGCAGCATTCTCACGGGGCGACATGGTTCCCGTTTGCGCGGTCGAGGCCTGAACTTTGAAGAGCTGCGACACTATCGTCCTGGGGATGATATCCGCACTATGGACTGGAAGGTCACTAACCGGACGGGTAAACCCCATGTTCGGGTCTACACCGAAGAGCGAGAACGTCGCGTTCATCTTCTAATAGATCAACGTGTCAGCATGTTCTTTGGTAGTCAAAGAGCCATGAAGTCCGTTGTTGCTGCAGAAATCGCAGCGCTGGCAGCCTGGAGAGTCCTCTCCTCCGGCGACCGTCTCGGCGGAGTAATTTTTGATGACCACGATTGCTACACCATTCCTCCCCGGCGCAGTCGCGACAGCGTTATGGAGATGCTCTCTCGATTAGCAAAAACCAATGCAGCTCTCGCCGCTGGACAGCCTTCTCAAGCATCACAGCTTAACGTTGCCATGAATAATCTGGCGCGAGAACTCTCTCACGATGCACTAGTGATTTACATCGGCGATGGCTTCGGCTGGAATGACCGAAGCGACGAATTATTGAAGCAGATGAGCATGCACAACGATGTTATCGTCATCAACGTTTTCGATCCCGCAGAAGTTGAGTTGCCCAGGCTCGACGAGCTCATTGTTTCTGACGGTGAAATGCAGATCGCTGTGTCGGGCAATCGCGCCCGTTTGGATGAGAGCTTCCGTGAAAGCTTTAACGAGCATGTTGCTCATATGCAGGACGTGCTTCGCCGCTATGGCCTCCCTTTAATCAACATCGACTGCGCTGAAGATCCCATGAATCAGCTACTCAAAGCGCTGGGATCGGGGCGATGACAGAATTGTTTGGCCCGGGCTGGGGCAACTACGCGATTCGGGGCATCATCGAAACGTCCGTTCCAGAGAAGGTTTCTTTGTGGCCGAGTACGCCTGGGTGGTGGATACTTTTGGCCTTGGTCATCTTTGGGAGCGTCTACTGGGGATTGGCCCGTTGGCAAAACCATTTAAGAAACCGCTATCGGCGGGAGGCGAAGTTAGCCCTCGATGGCCTAGAAGCCGCTTATCTTTCGGGCGACCAGCAATCGCTTCGCAAGCTTGCTCCCCTTCTTCGTGCCACCGCGATTGCGGCGACGGGACAACGCCAAGAACTTGCCAGTGCAAAGGGCGATGCCTGGCAGCAAGCTCTACAAAAACTCGCACCAAAGCTCCCGCCCTTGCCGGTGTCTGAGCTGGACGCTCTGGCCTATCAGCCGCTGAACACACAAGGTAGCAATATCGAATCGCTGTTTACGCAACTGAGGGTGTGGATCTCTGCCCACGAGTGCCGCAATGATTGAATTCACGCTGCCATGGGCTTTCGCGCTGCTGGCCTTACCTTTTCTCGTGCGGTGGTTAAGCCCGCCTCATCGAGAGAGTCAGGACTCGCTGCAAGTGCCCTACTTTCAGCGCCTGGTGTTGTTAAGCGGTGAAACCCCACGGTCAGGTGCGAGCGTACTGCGCCGCCGGCGAATACAGGCGCTGTTCAGTATTCTTGCCTGGTGTCTTCTTGTTGTCGCCGCCGCCCGACCCGAATGGGTGGGAGAGCCCATCAACGTCGAGAAATCCGCTCGCGATCTGATGCTAGCTCTTGACCTATCAGGCTCCATGGACGCCCGCGACTTCAACAATGAAGAGGGCGAGCAACAAAACAGGCTGAGCGCAGCGAAAGTCGTGCTGCGAGACTTTGCGGCACAACGTGAGGGAGATCGTCTCGGGCTGATCGTGTTTGGAAACGCCGCTTACCTTCAGGCGCCGTTCACCGACGACATCCCTACGTGGCTGACATTATTGGACGAAAGCGAAGTCGCTATGGCCGGGCAAAGCACCGCGCTGGGCGACGCAATCGGTTTGGCGATCTCTTTGTTTCAATCCTCTGAAACCAGTAATCGGGTGCTTATCGTCCTCACCGATGGTAATGATACCGGCTCTCGCGTTCCCCCCGTCGACGCGGCCACCATCGCGGCCACCAACAACGTCACGATCTATACCGTCGCTGTCGGTGACCCATCCACTATTGGCGAGGAGGCTCTGGACCTGGAGACTCTCATCGCCATAGCAGACCTTACAAAGGGAGCCAGCTTTCAAGCGTTGGACAGCGAAGGACTGCAAATAGCCTATGACGAAATCAATCGTCTAGAACCCGCGAAGTACGACTCGCTATCCTATCGGCCACGAACTAGCCTTTTTCACATGCCGCTCGCATGCTTCGCTATTTTGTGCCTCATAGCATTACCCTTTTTCGCGTTGCGAGGCTGGCGTCGCCAGAAGACAGTCCGTGTTTGATTGGGCGACGCTAATGCAGTTCCACTTTCTGCGACCCTATTGGTTGCTGCTTATCGTGCCCTTTGCGGTATTAAGTGTGATTCAATGGCGTCGTAGCGACCTGGGTAAACAGTGGGAGCCCGTGATCGCTCCTCACTTGCTACCGTCAATGATAGTGCCAGGTAGCCAGCGACGGTTGTTCTCGCCGCTGTGGGTATCAATCATTTTGGGACCTCTCCTCGCCGTCACCGTCGCCGGGCCTAGTTGGCAGCGTGGTGACTCTCCCTTCGCGCAGGATGCAGCAGCCTTAATTATCGCCGTCGATCTCTCGGCTTCAATGAAGGAACCTGACTTACAACCCAGTCGCCTGCAACGCGCCCGCGACAAAATTCTCAAGCTCGCACAGTCGCGTGGAGATGCTTACACCGCGCTCATCGCCTATTCGGGCAGCGCCCATACGGTCCTGCCGCTTAGCAACGACTCCAACATGCTACTGCACTACCTTGATGCCCTGGATGTGGGCATGCTCCCGCGCCGGGGAAAGGCCCCCGAGAAGGTGCTACCCATCGCGGATAAACTATTGGCTAATCGAGGTAATGGAGGCAGTCTGCTTATTGTAGGCGATGGTGCTGGAGAGGAATCCGCAGCACTGTTTGGAGAATGGGCTGACGCAACCGACACGCAACTTTTGGTTTGGGGCATGGGGAAAACCCAGTCGCAGTTAGATGAGGATGCCGCACGCGGCTTAGCGGCAAGAGCGCAGCCCCTTCAGGAAGCACAGCTGCGGGCAATCAGTAGTGCTGGAGGCGGCCACTACGAGCAAGTGAGTGTCGATGACCGCGACCTTAGAAGCTTGGAGCGTCGGATAAATCGCCACTATCAGCTTAGCGAGGATAGTGCCCGCCCCTGGATAGATGGAGGTATCTACCTGCTCCCACCTATCATGCTCCTCTTCTTGCTGTGGTTTCGCCAGGGCTGGGTTCTCCGATGGTAAACTGGAGTTCATCTTGGCGGCACCGTTTGACGGCGCGCAAGTATTTGCTGCTGCTAGGGGCGGTCGTGATCGGCTGGGCCCTGAGCAACCCTCAAGGCTTCCTCAATCTGTGGCTCACCCCTGACCAGCAAGGTCGCTTATGGTTCGCCTACGGTGACTATGAACGCGCCGGACGAAGTTTTGAAAACCCTCGTTGGCGAGGAATGAGTTTGTATGCCGCGGAGGATTTCTATGCCGCCGCGCAGTATTTTTCGCAGTATCAAGACGCTGAATCTCTGCTCGCGAGAGCAAACTCTCTCGCTCAGGCTAGAGAGTATCTGGATGCCCGCGATGCTTACGAGGAACTCGCTGAACGCTATCCCGAGCACCCTGCTCCTCCCGTGAACATTCCAATAATTCAAGAGCTCATCGACGCTAACCGAGAACTATCTGAGAGCCAGGTTTCCGAATCCGGCGACATGTCCTCAGATAATGATGATGGTCCCCGCTCTTCAGAGGGTGACGAACGACTAACGAATGTGGAAAGAGAGCAACTGTCAGCACAACAACTACTCGACGACCCGGGCTTGACCGAAATGTGGCTCAGGCAGGTACAACGGAATCCTTCCGAATTCCTGAGCACCAAGTTTGACCTGCAGTTACGTCGTCGAGAGGCAGGCACACCATGAGGCTGTTATCGAGACGCGAGGACAAATTCTTCGAGCGGTTATCGATTCCTGATGAGGCGTTCCGAAAGAGTCTGAAAGGCATTGTGCTAGTTCTGATGATGGCAGCGGCTTTTGCACCGCACCGTCTTAGTGCCATGACTTTGGAGCAACTTCGTGAGGACGACATGCTCCGTACAAGCGTGACTGTCGATTCGAACGACGGGCTTTACCAACGAGCGCCCTTTGTCCTGGTTATCGAAGTGGCTACCGCCCGTTGGTTTAGCCGCGGCACCCGCGTTGAAGATTTTCGTATCCCAGGCGCCGTTGTTAGGCCGGTATCAAACTTTGCTGACAATAGCTCGAGGCGGATTAACGGAGAAACCTGGAGCATACAGCGATGGCGTTTCCGCGTTTTTCCCAGAGAAGCAGGTATCCTCGACATACCGCCCTTAGAGTTGTTTGCGTCAGTGAACACAGCAACGGACGGTACAGTCGAGGGCGATCTTAAGCTGGACCCATTACAAGTTGAAATTCAGCGTCCGGCAGAGGCCGACGACTCGGCACCCTGGATAGCAACGCCGGACTTAAGTATCGAACAAAGCTGGGAAGGAGAGCTCGAAAGCTACATCCCGGGCGATGCGATTACGCGCAAGCGGCGTTTTGTGGTTCAGGACGCGCCTGCGATGATGCTGGAGTCTTCAAAGGTAAGCGACATCCCTGGGCTGTCGATCTACGAGGCTCCCGCAACGGTCTCAGACCAGAGCGACCGCGGCAAACTGGTCGGAACGCGGGAAGAAACCTTGGTCGTAACATTCGAGTCACCCGGAATCTACCATTTGCCCGGTCTTGAATACGCTTGGTTCAACACGGATAGCAAAGAGTTCGAAACAATTTCGCTTCCAGCTCTCGAAGTAGAGGTTGTTGCATCGACGCCACAGTCGACGGAAAAAGATAAGGCTTTTCACTTTTCGATCAGCGCGCCCGTGATCTTGGCGACCATCGCGACGCTCGTCATCATTGCCGCGCTTTGGTTAACGCGAGGCTCCACCATTTCCCTAAAGCTTCGGGCTGCTATCAACGCGAGACGACAACGTCGTGCAAACTATCAGGGGTATCTTCAGGCGCTACGGAGTCAGAATAGCGCCTTGTGTGTACAGCTTCTTTACGGACAACTCCCCCAGACTGACTCTACGCTCCAGTTAAGAGAGGCCGTGAAAGCCACAGATTTGAAACGCAAGGGCGCCACCGCAGCGAATGGGGAGAACGGCATCGAGCGCAGTTTGGAGCTTCTCCTTGAACATGCCTATGGAGGAGGCAGTCTAATGCCAGATCAAGGCGCCGCGATTGAGCTTTGGAGAGCCTTGAGTCATCCGAGCAGCGGCGATCCTTATCTAGCAGAGCTACATCTTAACCCCTTGTCTTCGACGCTCTGAGGAGAGCTAAATAGGTCGGCTAGGGCCAAGCAAACAGGCCTCCAACAAGCTAACCGCGAGCGTCGTTCGGTGGCATAATCTTTGCGGGCACGTATTAGAAATAAAAGGTCAATACCGTCGGCGGCAATCCTGATTTTAGGATTGATTGCGCAAGTGATTGCGCAGTAAGTGCCCGGGTAATTCTCACCACTGAATCGTAACGGAGTGGATATGCAGTCCCCAGAAAACCAGTCTATGCTCGACTTTGTTCAAAAGCTTCCTAAGGCTGAGCTACACGTGCACCTTGAGGGAACCCTTGAGCCTGAGCACATTTTCAGCCTCGCTCAGCGCAATGGAATCGAGCTGGAGTACAAAACTCCAGATGAAGTAATTGCTGCCTACGACTTCCACGACCTGCCTTCGTTTCTTTCGATCTACTATGCCGCGATGGATGTGTTGCGCACCGAAGAAGACTTTTATGAACTTGCGCTTCACTACTTCCAGCGGGCAGCGGCACAGAACGTGGTCTACGTAGAGCCGTTTTTTGACCCGCAGGCTCATACCAGCCGTGGGGTCGCTTTTGAAACCGTTATCAACGGAATACACCGGGCACAGCAAGAAGCGGCGGCAAGCCTAGGCGTGGAAAGTAATTTGATCCTGTGTTTTTTGCGTGACATGAGCGCCGAGTCTGCTGCCGAACACCTGGAGATGGCTATACCCCACATAGATAAACTGATTGGGGTAGGTTTAGATTCCGACGAGAAGGATAACCCACCTGCGAAGTTTGCGGAGGTCTTTGCAAAAGCCCGGGAATTGGGTTTGAAACTCACCATGCACTGTGATGTGAACCAGAAAGACATCCTTGAACACATCGAAGAATGTCTCGACTTGATTAAAGTCGACCGCATTGATCACGGTATAAACGCACTAGAAGATGACGCGCTGTGCACCGAGATTGCGCGCCGCGGCCTCGGGTTAACCGTCTGCCCCGTTTCTAATCGCTTTGTGGTGCAGAACCTTACCGGGGACGAAATACGAAAAATGTTATCCAAAGGAATGAAGGCCACCATCAACTCCGATGATCCCGCCTATTTCAGAGCCTATATGAACGAAAATTTCATGGCTCTGGTGGAGGACGCGGACTTTTCAAAGGACGAAATCACCACCCTGACTCGGAATGCTTTCGAGGTGAGCTGGATGAGCGACAGCAAGAAGTCCGCATACCTGTCGCGTCTCGAGAAGGTGCAATAAGTCATGCGCAATGCCATCGATCGATTCTTCGGACTAACCGAACATAACAGCAGCATCCGACAAGAAGTGCTCGCGGGCGTAACCACGTTCCTTGCCATGGCGTACATCACCGTGGTTAACCCGGGCATATTGTCCGCTGCGGGTATGGACTTTGGTGCAGTATTTGTAGCGACGTGCCTCGCCGCTGCACTGGGCACCGCCATCATGGGGCTTTACGCCAATTATCCCGTCGCCCAGGCCCCAGGCATGGGTCAAAACGCGTTTTTCACCTACGGCGTGGTTTTGGGATTGGGCCACACTTGGCAAAGCGCCCTCGGAGCGGTATTTGTTTCGGGCCTTATTTTTATTGTTTTGTCGGTACTTCCGGTGCGGGAGTGGCTCATCAATGCGATCCCCCGTTCTCTCAAGCTTGGTATATCAGCGGGAATTGGGTTTTTCCTTGGTATCATCGCCCTTTCGGGCAGCGGGATAATCGTTAGTAACGAAGCGACTATTGTAGGCCTCGGGGATCTGACCGAAACCCCCGCTATTTTTATGCTCCTTGGTTTTGTACTCATCGCCGCGCTCTCAGCTCGGCGCACTGTGGGAGCAGTCGTGATCGGTATGCTTGTGGTAACGGTGTTGGGCTGGCTCACCGGAGCCGCTGAATTTCAGGGTGTCGTCTCTATGCCACCCCCGATGACGTCATTTTTAGAACTCGATATCGTCGGTGCTCTCGACCTGTCCATGGTCACGGTCATCCTCACCTTATTGCTAGTGGACGTTTTTGACACCGCGGGCACCTTGGTGGGCGTGGCGAACCGAGCAGGAATGCTTGACAAGAAAGGCCATTTACCGCGGTTACGACGAGCACTGCTCTCTGACTCCAGTGCAACCGCTGTAGGAGCTGTGCTGGGTACATCCTCAACGACCAGCTTTATCGAAAGTGCCGCGGGCGTAGAAGCTGGGGGCCGGACCGGATTAACCGCCTTAACTACCGCCGGGCTCTTTTTGCTTTGCCTTTTCATCGCGCCTCTGGCCCAGAGTGTTCCGGGCTTCGCTACGGGAGCCGCCCTGCTCTTCGTTGCCACAATTATGGCAAGAGCGCTTGAAGATCTGGAGTGGGGCGACGTTGCAGAAAGTGCCCCGGCAATAGTGACGGCTATTGCAGTCCCCTTGAGCTACTCCATCGCCGACGGAATTGGTCTGGGATTCATCACTTACGCTCTAATAAAAATAGCCTCTGGCAATGCCAGTCGCTGCCCAATGGCCGTCTACGTAGTTGCCGGGATCTTTATGCTAAAGTTCGGTTTTCTCTCCTGAGCATGGCTAACTATTGATGGATAAAGTCTATATTTCCGCGAATGACTTACTGCTTGATTCTTTTCGCTTGGGCGAAAAAATCTTTGCCAGCGGCTTCAGACCAGACTTCATCATAGGCGTTTGGCGCGGAGGCGCCCCGGTTGGTATCGCGATTCAGGAGTATCTGGAATACGTTGGCGTGGAGTCTGATCACATCGCCATTCGCACTTCCTCGTACACTGGCATTAATCAACAGGAAAAGACCGTTCGGGTGCATGGGCTGGATTACATCATCGACAACGTAAATGCCAACGACGATGTCTTACTCGTTGACGATGTGTTTGATTCCGGTCGTAGCGTCAAGGCTATCTTCGACAAAATGAACGCCAAGTGTCGCCGAAACATGCCTCAGAATATGCGGGTGGCCACACCCTGGTACAAGCCGTCCAAGAACGTTACGGATATCAAACCGGATTACTACGTCCACGAAACCGATGCGTGGCTGGTGTTCCCCCACGAACTCGTAGGGCTTACTCAACAAGAAATCATCGATAACAAGGGTCCCCTTGCGAAGACCCTAGAAACTCGACTAAAGAGCGCCAGCTAAAAGCAGCCTAGCGAGGCTGCATGCGAATAGCGCCATCCATACGGATTGTTTCGCCATTGGTGTAGTCATTTTCTACGATGTACTGCGACAGGTGTGAGATCTCATCAGGCTTACCAAGGCGCTTAGGGTAGACGGGCTGTGCCGCCAGACTGTCGTAGGCCTCCGTTGGCAGAGACTCGAACAGCGGCGTATGGATAAGCCCCGGTGCAATAGTATTCACTCGGATTCCCAAGGACGCGAGATCCCGTGCGATGGGCAGAGTCATCCCCACTATTCCACCTTTTGACGCGCTGTATGCCGCTTGACCAACCTGTCCCTCAAACGCCGCCACAGACGCCGTGTTGATAATTACGCCGCGAGCGCCATCTTCATTGATCGGGTCTTGCTTCGCCATTTGCGCTGCGGCGAGACGCAGAACATTGAAAGTACCAATAAGGTTCACATCGATGACTTTCTTGAAACGCGCCAACTCCACAGGCTCTCCGCGGCTGACCGTTTTGGCGGCATCACCAATACCCGCGAAGTTGTTGCAGATGTGCACGGCACCAAAGGCCTCCACCGTAGCAGCAACAGCCTCCGCGACCTGGTCCTCATCCGCCACATTCACCTGGCGATAGATGACATCTGCGCCTAGCTCGTTCACGAGGGCATTGCCCCGCGCTTCGTTCATGTCAAAAATCGCAACCTTCGCGCCCAGACCAAGATAGCGACGCACGGTGGCTTCTCCCAAGCCGGAAGCTCCGCCGGTGACAATCGCTACTTTTCCATTGATATCCATATCTTGTTTGCTCCAATAAACCCTTTTAAGTAAATCCGACTCTGGCGCTGCTTACGCAGCTTGCTTATCACTGCTAGCTGCTCGGTCGATAGCAATCTGTGGAGCTGCAAAACGCTCGCCATATGCCGCTGCAAGCTCGCCACAGCGATCGACGAAACGCTGATAGCCATAGGTCTCTACAAACTGGATCAGACCACCTGTCCAGACTGGCGCGCCGATCCCCATTATTGAGCCGATATTGCCATCCTCGTCAGAACGCAAGACGCCAGTTTCACGGCACTTTAATGCCTCAATAACCTGGCGGAACAACAAACGGTCCTTAATATCAGACTCTGAAAGGCAGACATCTGACTTGTAGTAAAGATCAAAGAGCGGAGGCCAGATAGCTTTGCTACCGTCCTCGTTGTACTCATAGAACCCACCACCGTGATGCCGACCGCCACGGCCATTCTCGACCACCATGGCGTCGATGACCTGTCGCATAACTGTGCCGTCGCCCCACTTGTCCACGACACCCATTTCTTTCCAGGTCTCCTGAGCTTTACGGGATAGCTCCATGCTCACTTCGTCAAAGACGTTAAGCGGGCCTACAGGCATACCAATACCCTTACCCATGTTATCGATGAGTACCGGATGTACACCTTCGCTGAGTAGACGTACACCTTCATCAAGGTAGGTACCGAAGGTTCGTGATGTAAAGAAGCCCAGCGAATCATTAACCACGATGGGGGTCTTTTTAATCTGCTGCGTGTAGTCGAAGGCTTTAGCCAGCGCTACATCGGAGGTTTTTTCACCAACAATGATCTCAACGAGGGGCATCTTGTCGACAGGAGAGAAAAAGTGGATTCCCACAAAATCCTCAGGCTTTGACGCGCCCTCTGCGAGCTGGGTAATAGGCAGTGTGGAGGTGTTCGACCCCCAAATGCCGCCTTCACACAGCTGCCCTTCCAATTGCGCCGTGATCTGGTGCTTGAGTTCGATATTCTCAAACACTGCCTCAATAATGAGATCACATCCTGCAAGATCATCATCGGTGGCGGTGGGCGTGATTCTGGCCAAAATCGCATCCCGCGCCTCGGCGCTCAAACGTCCGCGCTCAACTCGCTTGTCCAGAAGCTTCTGCGAATAGGCTTTGCCTTTTTCTGCGGCTTCAACACTGATGTCCTTCAAGATCACATCGATGCCGGCCATCGCGGAGACATAAGCGATGCCCTGCCCCATCATACCTGCGCCCAATACACCCAATTTTTCAGTCTTTTGTGGTGGCACATCCTTTGGACGACTGGCCCCCCCATTGACCTTGTTCAGACCAAAGAAGAAGGTGCTGATCATATTCTTGGCTTCTGGGGTAACCGTGAGCGCCGCAAGGCCTCGAGATTCCACCATCAGCGCTGTATCCAAGTCCAGACGCAAGGCCGATGCAGCGACGTCAAGAATCTTAGCCGGCGCTGGCAGCAGGCCCCGGGTCTTCTGAGTCAGCATCGCTGTCGCGCCGGTAACGGCTTGGACAACCTTGGGTGAAGTTATGCCACCGCCTGGGATTTTGTAGCCCTTCTCATCAAAGGGTTGAGTCACGGCGTCTGGATTCTCTTTGATCCAGGCTTTCGCTTTGCTCACCAAGTTATCTCTTTCTGCAACGAGCTCGTGAATCATGCCTGCATCAAGGGCCTGAACAGGCGCAACACGCTTACCTTCCAACAGGAACGGTGCAGCTTTCTCAAAGCCCAATAGCTTGGTCAGGCGAACGACTCCACCTCCGCCGGGCAGCAGACCGAGAGTCACTTCGGGCAGCCCTAGCTGCACAGACTTGTGATTCCACGCAATGCGATGATTACAAACCAGGCAAAGCTCGAAGCCACCGCCCAAAGCGGCACCATTAATCGCTGCCACCGTAGGTACGGGAAGTTTCTCAAAGCGACGTAGGATGCCTTTGGTGTGGACAAGACCGTCCATAAACTCGCCCAATCGGTCAGGAGTTACAGCCACCAAGTCGTTCAGATCACCACCCGCAAAGAACACTTTTTTGGCCGACGCGACCACGACGCCGCTCAATCCTTCCTCAGCCTCCAGCTTGTCGACCACGGCGCCAAAGTCCTCGCTGAACTCGGCATTCATTGCGTTCACGGGACCCGTCATATCCATTGTCACAGTAACAATGCCGTCGGCGTCTTTTTCGTAATGCATAGTCATAATATTCAATCCTTAGCGCGGAGCGCTTAAACCCGCTCGATGATCGTTGAGATACCCATGCCGCCGCCCACACAAAGACTCAGCATTCCTCGTCGTAAATCCCGACGCTCCAGCTCATCAAGCATGATGCTCACCAACATCGCGCCCGTTGCGCCCAGGGGATGCCCCATGGCTATAGCGCCACCGTTTACATTAGTGATCTCGTGATCGATGCCGAGGTCCTGCATGTAACGTAGAGCGACAGACGCAAAGGCCTCGTTGATCTCCCAAAGATCAATGTCTTCGTTCTTCATGCCCGCTTTCTCAAGACACTTCTTCGCAGCCGGACCAGGGCCCGTCAACATAATTACCGGGTCCGTAGACAGGACAGCTGTAGCGACAATACGCGCTCGCGGAGTTAAGCCCAGATCCTTTCCCGCTTTCTCACTACCGATGAGAACCGCACTGGAGCCGTCGACTATGCCAGAGGAGTTACCCGGTGTGTGTACATGATCGATATGATCCAGTACTGGGTATTTGCGCAAAATCACATCATCAAACCCAAACTGGCCGATCATCTCAAAAGAGGCATTTAGTCCACCCAATGTCTCTAATGTGGTACCCGGCTTGATGAAGTCGTCTTTCTCCAAAATAGTGAGCCCGGACTCATCACGCACGGGTACGACGGACTTATCGAAGTATCCGTTGTCGCGCGCGTGGGCGGCACGGCGCTGAGATTCCACCGCATAGCGATCTACGTCTTCACGACTCCACCCAGCGAGAGTGGCGATGGTATCTGCACCGATGCCCTGAGGAACAAATCCTGTCTTTGCCGCAAAGGCGGGATCAGAGCTCAAGGGGCCACCGTTGGATCCCATGGGCACTCGAGACATGGACTCGATACCACCCGCTACAACAAGATCCTCCCAACCAGATGCAACCTTCTGAGCCGCAATGTTTACTGCCTCAAGGCCAGAGGCACAGAATCGATCCAACTGTACGCCAGCAACAGATTCATCCCAGTCAGCGTTCTGCACGAGCATTTTGGCTATATCAGAGCCCTGCTCGCCGATGGGTGTTACACAACCCATAACCACGTCATCGACGTAACTCGTGTCCAAATCATGGCGTTCCTGCAGCGAACGCAGCAGGCCCGAGCCCAGATCCAGAGGCTTAACCTCGTGAAGGCTTCCTCCGGGCTTACCTTTGCTTCGAGGGGTGCGGACGGCGTCGTAAATAAAAGCGGAATGGGGCATCGTATAACTCCTGGATAAATTACCGGGGAACCGGATACTGACGGGGCTACCCCAGTCACTCAATGACCGGGGGATTTAGCAAAATAGACCGTAAATGACAGCCAAGTATCGGGCTTTGCAAAGACACGAAAGGGTTGATTTTCTCAGGCTGAGCTTTGTTCAGCCAACACCACCATGTCACAACTCAGTGGAGTATTAACGATGCCCTATCCAGCGCAATGCTGGGCATGGAACGCGATATGTTCATCCATAAAACTAGCGATGAAAAAGTAGCTGTGATCGTAACCATCATGCATGCGAATGGTGGAGGGATAGTCGCTATCCTTACAGGCTGACGCCAATAGAGGTGTCTTCAGCTGCGTTTCTAGAAAACTGTCGCCGGATCCCTGATCAACCAAGAGCGGAAGGCGCTCCGTGGAACGTCGAATTAGCTCGCAACTATCATACTGCGCCCAGAGGCTTCGATCCGCGCCCAAGTAAGCGGAAAATGCTTTCTCTCCCCAAGAGCAATGGAGAGGCGCGCAAATCGGCGCAAACGCCGACACACTTCGGAAGCGCGATGGGTTCTTGAGGGCGATGCTAAGCGCACCGTGTCCTCCCATGGAGTGCCCGAAAATACCCTGTCGCGAAAGATCTACGGAGTGCTCCTTGGCGACGAGCGACGGGAGCTCTTCCAGCACATAGTCATACATTTGATAGTGCTCAGCCCAGGGAGCCTGAGTAGCGTTGACATAAAAACCAGCGCCGAGGCCCAGATCCCAGCCACCGTCAGGATCATCGGCGATGCACTCTCCACGAGGGCTGGTATCTGGAGCGAGAATTGCGACCCCATACTCTGCAGCGGCACGTTGAGCACAGGCCTTCTGCACAAAGTTTTCGTCGGTGCAGGTAAGCCCGGACAGCCAGGTCAGTAACGGAACCGATCCAGCCGTCGCCTGGGGGGGAAGGAACAATGAGAAATGCATTTCGCAGTTGAGCACAGTGGAGTGGTGCTTAAACCGCAGTTGTTTCCCCCCAAAGCTGAGCGCTGTTGCTGCTTGTTCCATGAGGACCTCAGTACAAAACGACGGAGCGAATACTCTCGCCCGAGTGCATCAAATCAAAAGCTTTGTTGATGTCATCGAGAGGCATGGTGTGGGTGATCAAGTCGTCAATATTGATACGGCCATCCATGTACCAGTCGACTATGCGTGGCACGTCTGTCCGTCCACGCGCGCCACCAAACGCGGTGCCGCGCCAGCTGCGACCGGTCACCAGCTGAAAAGGTCGTGTCGAGATTTCTTTCCCCGCGCCAGCAACGCCCACGATGCAACTTTGTCCCCAACCCTTGTGACAGCTCTCAAGCGCCTGACGCATGACGTTCACATTGCCGATGCATTCGAAACTGTAGTCCACACCACCGCCCGTGATCTCCACGAGGTGGCCCACAATGTCATCAACTTCATTGGGATTAACAAACTCCGTCATACCAAACTGGCGTCCCAGTGCTTCACGCTCGGGGTTTAGATCAACGCCAATAATTCGCGAAGCACCCACCATCCGCGCACCCTGCACAACATTCAGACCGATACCGCCAAGACCAAACACTGCAACGGTCGCTCCTGCCTCCACATTCATTGTGAAAGCGACAGCACCGATTCCCGTTGTCACGCCGCAGCCGATGTAACAAATCTTCTCGAAGGGTGCGTCTTTGCGGACTTTTGCGAGAGAAATTTCCGGCAGAACGGTGTAGTTAGAAAAAGTTGAACACCCCATATAGTGCAACAGGGGTTTCCCATCCAAGGAGAAACGACTGCTGCCATCAGGCATAACGCCCTGACCCTGAGTCTCACGTATCGCCTGGCAAAGGTTAGTCTTGGGGTTTAAGCAAAAATCACACTCCCGACACTCGGGCGTGTAAAGAGGAATGACGTGATCTCCGGGCACCAGGCCCGTCACACCCGGTCCGGTCTCAACGACAACGCCGGCCCCCTCGTGACCGAGAATTGCGGGGAAAGCCCCTTCAGGATCATCGCCGGAGAGCGTAAAAGCATCGGTATGACACACGCCTGTCGCTTTTATCTCGACCAGAACTTCCCCTGCCTTGGGGCCCTCTAGGTCGACCTCCATAACCTCCAGAGGTTTTCCTGCCCCGAGAGCAACAGCCGCGCGTGTTTTCATAATGCTATCCCTTGAAATCTCTGCCATAAACCAATTTAAACATGCCTATGACCTCAGAAAAACTTAGCCCCTAGAGGCGGCCTTTTTGCGAACAGAAACCCTGCCGCCGCGCGCACTTGATGCCCCGCCTGTATCCCCGCGACGGCGTGAACCCGCAGCTGCTCTTTGCGATTTAGAGCGTGCGTCACTACTTCTAGGAGACCGGCGCTGCGCAGTATCCGGCGACGGCGGTGTGTCACTCGGCTCAAAACCAGGAACCTGGACTCGCGGAATATCTCTACGAATAAGGCGCTCGATTGCGCGCAAAAGCGGCTCATCCTCTGCCGACACCAATGAATGAGAACGCCCTGTTGACCCGGCTCTCCCCGTGCGACCGATGCGATGTACGTAGTCTTCGGGGACCGATGGAAGATCGAAATTCACAACCTCTGGCAGCTGTTCGATGTCCAGACCACGGGCGGCGATATCTGTCGCAATCAGTAACTGCAATTCACCGCTCTTAAAAGTATCCAGGGCACGCTGTCTCGCGTTCTGGCTCTTGTTTCCGTGAATAGGTGCAGCGGCGAAACCCGCGCTCACCACCTTCTTAGCTAGACGATTTGCACCGTGCTTGGTACGACAAAAAACCAAAGCCTGAGACCACTGCCCATCTCTTAGTAAGTGGATCAGCAGCTCACTCTTGCGCTCTCGATCCACTGGATAAGCCATTTGCTCCACCAACTCCGTCGCACTATTCGCTGGCGCAACGTCGACACTTTCCGGGTCTACAAGGTAGCTCGCCGCTAGCGATCGAATGTCCTTGGAGAAGGTTGCAGAGAACATGAGGGTCTGTCTATTGACCGGGAGCATGTCGATGATGCGCCGGATATCATGAATAAAGCCCATATCCAACATGCGGTCTGCTTCATCGAGAACCAGCACTTCGAGAGCAGAGAAATCCACCATTCCCTGTTGCGCCAGGTCGAGGAGACGGCCAGGGGTTGCAATGAGAACATCGACACCTTGCTTCAAAGCTGCGATTTGTGGATCAGCTTTTACACCACCAAACACGACGGCGCTGCGCAAATCCAGATACTGCCCATAGTCGAGCACTGACTGATGTATTTGCGACGCAAGCTCCCTAGTGGGTGTCAGCACCAGTGTGCGCACCTGACGAGACCGCGCCCCACCAACAAAAGCGAGACGCTGAAGAATAGGGAGTACGAACGCGGCGGTTTTACCGGTCCCGGTTTGTGCTGCCGCCAAAACATCACAGCCGTCAAGCACAAGAGGGATAGCTTTACTTTGTATTGGGGTGGGTTCTGTGTATCCGCGGTTGGTAACCGCTTTCACCAAGTCTGGTGAAAGGCCCAAGGCTTCAAAATCCATGTCAAACTATCCGTCAGCGGGTTTGTATTCAGTGCACCGGACAATAAGTCCAGCACTGTTTGCTGACGATGTTGACGCACGGTCAGCCGGTGCGATCACTCGATGATAAACGAAAAACCTATAGAAATCAGGCTCTGCCAAATACTGCCACTAATGCGCAGCTTCGGAGTGCGCAGGTCTAGCCGAGATAATTCCCGCCGCGAAGCAACCACTTGCCACTGGACATGAGGGAATCAACTTTATCTGCTGCTGGGTCCAATATCAGTAGATCTGCACGGCCGCCCACACTGATCTCGCCCGCCGTGTTGAGCTTTAGAGCCGATGCTGGATTGCGCGTCATGCCCGCAAGCGCAAGCTGAAACAAGTCGGGGTGATCAGCCAGCAATGACATCAGTAATTTCGGGAGCGAGTCGGGCGAAGCGGCGGTGAGCCCCTCAAGCTCACCGTCCACGTAGACAGGCAGCGACCCCCCAGCATCAGAAGACAGCGTTATTCTCTCAGCGGGAGCACCGGCCTCAAGCAAGCGCCTCAAAGCCTGATCGGCTGTAATATCGCCGGCGGCAATAAGCTCGGGAGTGGTGGAGACAGTGATATCCACAAAGCCGCCTTGCAGTGCCCAATCCGCAGCCTCATCCAACAAGGCCGTTGAGCGATTGACGTGGGTGGGATACAAAACGGATGGAGAGAGGTCACTGCCCTCGATGGCCTCTCGAAGGAGTGCTAGCCTTGAATCCCCAGCGCCCACGTGAATGAGCACCGTACCACCCTCGCCGGCGAGAATTCCGCCAAGCTGAGTCTCAGCCGCAAGACGCCGCAACTCTTGCGCTGTGGGCTGAGTGCCACGGTGGTCCGCTATCGCCACCTCGCCGACACCCACCACCGGTGCCACAAGATAAATATCACGGGCGATATCACCCGTGAGACTCGGAGCTGGCACACGATAGGCCCCGCTCAGCATATAGGCATTGAGTCCCTGACCGCGCATCCCCATAACATTGCCGTAGAGCACATCCAGAGAGCGGCCAATAGAGTCGGTACCCAAGGCGCCGACAGGCGCGGTTACCCCCGCACGCACAAAGGTTTCTACATCCATCTCCGCGGTACGATTCGCGAAACCGCCCTCACCCCCTCCGCCGCAGGGATGGGTAAGCGCATCGACAATCCCAGGAACCAGCAGTTTTCCCGTAGCGTCAATGCGCTCAGCATCGACGGTGAGGGATCCAGGCTGGACCATCGCCACCACCTCACCACCGGCCACAAGAACGTCAAGTTGCCCCCGGGAGTTGGGATCGAAGCACTCCGCGCCGCTAATCAAATACATCACTGGGTTCCTTTGGCGACGCGAGATTCGAGTAGCTCCCGAGTTTTATCGCGCTTTTCGTGAGACAGCAGTACAACAAGGTCGCCGGGCTGAGCCCAGCGAAGAGCTGCTCTCGCCGCATCGAGCTCTGTCTTTGTACTGCTAATTGATTTTGCGCTATGACCCTGCGCGACAAAGGCTCTCCGCATGAGGTCGGCCACTTCGCCTTCAGAGCGACCTCTGGCATGGCCATCCATGCGTTTGAGCCAGATGCGATCAAACCGCAGCGCTGAGGACGCATCAGCAAAAGCACGAATATCATCGTCGCCACGGTCTCCAGCCTGCCCGGTTATCAGCGCGCGGCGCTTGGCGGGAAGACCCTCAATCATCGGCATTAGGGCCTCAAGACCCGCAGGGTTATGAGCAAAGTCAACGAGAAAAGTCGCTCCCCCAACGGTATAGATATTCGCTCGGCCCGGGTTAGCCGCATTCGAAAGCGCACACAGGCCCTTGGCGATCGTCGGAAGATCAATTCCCAGCGCATGAGCGACCGCAGCAGCAGCCAAAGCGTTGGCAACGTTGTGTTTAGCGACACCGCCATAGCTAAGAGGCATTTTCTTTACCGATAGAAAACCAGTGACAACGTCACCATCAACGTATTCGAGGCGACCACGCCGCAGCGTAAAACCTATACCTCCTTTTGCGACATGCGCTTTAAACGCAGGCGCTGAGGGCGATAAAGAAAATAGGTATAGCGACGCATTGGAAGTTGAGGCGCGCGCCATTAAGAGCGGGTCCTCGGCATTCAGAACGAGGCGGGATTTCCCATCTAGCGCTGCAGTAACCGACCATTTAACATCCGCTAGATCCTCTACGGTTTCTACACCAAAATCTCCCAGATGATCCGCCGCAATATTGGTGATGAGCGCAACGTCCGCGCGCTCCACCGCCAGGCCTCGACGCAGGAGTCCTCCCCGCGCCGTCTCAAGCACTGCCAATTCGCAGCGTTGATCTCGTAGCACAATGCGCGCACCACCAGGACCCGCGTAATCATCCCGGTGAAGAAGCTCATCGCCCATTGCCAGCCAATCCGTAGAGCTAACGCCCGCAACCTTCCCAGCCGTCTTGGCGATAGAAGCGAGCAAACGAACAGTTGTGGTCTTACCATTTGTACCAGTAATGAGAACGGTGGGAACCGCTTTCAAGCGACGCCACTCCACGTCGTCAGGGTGAGGCAACTCAAACAAATCCCAACTTTGGCTATATTTCCCGGTACCCAGAGTTAATACATCTTCATCGAGAACGACCGGAGTTCTGTACTCACGTGCCGCTGCAAGGAGTCGCTGTAGTCGAGGACGCTCTTCTTCACGATACTCGGAGCGCAAAGCCCTCGCTGCGCGCACCAATAAATGCCGCTGACTGCCTTCGATCAAATCCCGGGCGGCTTCATACGCGGTTTCATTGAGCTCCGTGGCGGTATACAAACCATCTTCGGGCGCAGAGAGCGCGAGACTCACGCCGCCATCAAAGGGACGAACAGCCAGTTCCTCTTCGTCCCAATCCAGCTCTTCAAGCAAACGCTTTGCATGCAAACGCCAGGCGGCTATTAACAGCTCACGCTCTCGGTCTGCAACGGAGATATCCATAACCGCGCCGGGGCGCGGGAGCAAAAAATTCGCGCCGGTAAGACGTCTTGAATCAAGCAAACGCATAGAAATACTAGTCGTCACTCTCCCGGGCGATGCGCACGCCGCGCTCATCGCGAATCAACTCGAGATCATCAGAGAAAGAGAAACTGCCCACAAACTCTTCAGACACTTCAACCACGGGACGATCCCCCTGCTCGCTGACCACATCCTCACCCGGCTGGAAGTAAATAATCTGCTTCCAGGAACGAGTGACGTGATCGGCAAGAATCAATAGAAGATCGCCGCCCCGCGCCATTTCCAATGCCGCCTGATTCGCATCCTCTTCCCGCTCTATCACTTGGATCTTCTCTTCGGAAACACCGCTCTCTAGTAATCCACGCTTGAGTAAGCCGGGGACTTCTCCGGGTTCTCTGCCGCGCAAATTGTCATCACGGCGGCAGATATAGTGATCGAAGTGCCCTGCAGCGATACCGGCGACTTCTACAATGTCTTCGTCACGACGATCTCCGGGCATGGTTAACACCACGATCTTCCGCCCACCAATTTCATAGCGATCCACCACGTCACAAACCATCTTCACGGCTGCAGGGTTATGCGCGTAATCAAGAATCACTTTGAAAGGATGCTTATCGTAGACGTTTAAACGACCCGGAGACTGGAAGAAGGTGCTGTCGAAAGTTCGCAAACCCTGCCGGATGTTCTCTAGATCGATATCCATATGATAGGCAAGTGCAGCCGCGAACATGGCATTCTGCACATTGTGTAAAGCACGCCCTTCCAACGTGGCTGGAATCAAATGAGTCCATAACAGCGGAATATTATGTCCCTGCTCGTCATAGAGAGTAATCATGCCGCCGTTGATACCCTGCTCAAGTACCAACGCAGTACCACCAGCCTTAATGTGTTCTCGCACCAACTGATGGGAGCGATTCATCGTCACATAGCAGAGTTTCTCTGCGGTGCAGTGATCCGCCATTTGCAAACAATGGACGTCGTCGGCATTTAGCACCGCAGCGTCACGAGCCACTTCGACAACTACGCGCTTAACCTCTGCGAGATCCTCAAGGGTGTCGACACCCTTGAGTCCTAGATGGTCAGCTGCAATATTCAGACAGGCAGAGACATTTGCCCGTTGATAGCCAAGGCCGCTGCGTAGAATACCTCCGCGCGCCGTTTCCATGACCGCAGCGTTTACCGAAGGGTCCCGCAAAACGATCTGCGCCGCAGTGGGGCCTGTCATATCGCCAGCTACGGTTAAACGACCATCAATGTAAACACCATCGGTACTTGTTTGGCCGACCGTTAATCCCGACATCTTCAGGATGTGGGCCAACATCCGAGAGGTCGTTGTTTTACCGTTTGTACCCGTAATAGCAGCGATGGGGATCGAGGATGGGCTACCTTTGGGAAACAGCATGTCGATAACCGGGCCCGCCACATTGCGAGGCTCTCCCTCCGACGGTGCCACGTGCATTCGAAAACCAGGTGCCGCATTGCACTCACAGATACCGCCGCCAACCTCGCCGTAGGAACGAGTAATGTCAGTGGTAATAAAATCCACACCACCCACATCTAAACCCAACGCCAGGATGGCTCGCTCCGCCATACTCTTATTATCAGGGTGAATCACATCGGTTACGTCAACCGAGGTCCCCCCGGTGCTGAGGTTCGCTGTTGGCTGGAGATAAACAATCGCACCGTCTTCAGGAACACTGTCCCTAGCCATTCCCGACTGCGCCAGCATACGATCAGCGGCAGCATCAAGTGAAATGCGAGTGAGCACTTTCTCGTGACCGACCCCACGGAGCGGGTCTTCATTCACTTTGGCAACCAAGGCTTCTACGGTAGATTCGCCATCACCCACAACATGCGCTGGCACACGCTTGGCAGCTGCTACCAGCTGTCCGCCAACGACCAGTAAACGGTGATCCAGTCCTTGGAGGAAGGTCTCAACAATAACGCCGTCGCTATGCTCTTTCGCCTTATCGTAGGCTTTTTCGACTTGCTCTTCATTTTGAATATCCGTAGTTACCCCGCGGCCGTGGTTAGCGTTTAGTGGCTTGAGAACCACGGGATAACCAATACGCTCGGCAGCCGCAATCGCTCGTCGCAGGCGATAAACCAGCGCCTGTCTTGGCACAGGCAACCCCAGGTCACCGAGAATCCGGTTGGTCTCGTCTTTCTCCGAGGCAAGCTCTACGGCGATGTGTGGCGTAGCGCTGGTAATTGTCGCTTGCAGACGCTGCTGGTATCGACCGTGGCCCAACTGAATCAGGCTATGCTCGTTCAATCGGATCCAGGGAACCCCACGAGCCTCCGCTTCTTTGACTAGCGAGTGCGTACTTGGTCCAAGGGAGCGAGACTGGCATGCGCGAATAAACTGATCACGCTCTTCGGCGAAATCAAAGTCATCCGGTGCGTCCGACGGCCGCAGATCTTTGGGCAGTAATGAGTGGAGTAGATCCAATCCCAGCTTCCCCGCCTCTATACCGGCAAACTCTTCCTCAAATTCGAAGACCATGTCGTAAACACCGGCCTCGTCCGTAGAGCGCGTTTTCCCGAAGGAAACGTCATAACCCGCAATACCCTGTAGTTCGAGAACCATATGTTCGAGTACGTGACCCAGCCAGGTACCCTCGTCTTCCAGCATGCGACGAATCAAACCACCAGGCTCTCTATATGAACAGCCGTGGTCAGCGAGACCCGGCAATGCTTCAACAAGCGCCTCCACAAAATCCCTACCCAGACGCGCGGTTGGCCACTCTTCAAGGACACCGAGATCCACCGTATGGCGGATTACCGGAAAAAGCGCATAGACATTCGGGCCACGGTACACGCTGGTATCGAGGAACTGCATGATGAAACTCCGATTTGTTCTGGGAACTCCCTACTCTACCCGCGAAAGAGACTGCTTAAAAGCCGATGAGAGTCGCTAATTTCCAACACTTTAGTGATAATGAGCGCCAATTTGTGAACTTTCGACCGCCCATCTCAGAGAAACGCTTTGACGCCTGACAACTCAAAGAAACCTCGTTTGGACAGCTCGCGCGCGCTGGGTTCCCTCGCGCTCATCGGCGGTCGATTCGAGGCGGATAACACGGCGCTATTCAAAGCACTGCATGGACGCTGCGACGGCCGTATTGCCATCTGTTCTATGGCCTCGGGTTACCCCGAAGAGGTTGGAGCAGGCACCGTCGAAGAATTTCGTGCGCAAGGCTTTTACGCCGAACTCATACCAATCTTTTACGAAACCCGAGATCAGTCGGCCTTCGACACACGGCTCATAGAACGGCTTCAGGCCTTCGGCAGCGTGTTCTTCACTGGCGGCGATCAATCGAGAATCGTGGGAACCCTCGTTCAGGATGGAAGAGAAACTCCCGCACTAGTCGCCATCCGAGATCTTTACGCCAAGGGCGGGCTGATTGCCGGCAGCTCTGCCGGGGCGGCCATCATGTCGGGACCTATGATCCTCGGGGGTACCTCGCTCAATGCTATCAGTCGCGGCATCGACACCAGAGAATCCGCAGAAGATGACTTCGACGCTTTTCGCCTCGGCAAAGGGCTCGGTTTTTTTGACTGGGGCATGGTTGATCAGCATTTCCTCCAGCGCGGTCGCGTGGGTCGCCTCATTAAAGCTGCGGAGCTATCCGGAGAGTCCCTCGCCTTTGGTATCGATGAAAACAGCGCGCTGATCGTACAGGGCACCCATGGAGAGGTTGTCGGCGAGACCGGCATATTGTTTATTGATCTTCGCAAAGCGAGCTTTGGAGATCAGGACTTCGCTGTGCGAAACGCCCGAGTGTCGTTTCTTGATGATGGCGATACTATAGACCTGCAACGGGGCAAAGCCATACCAGCCGCCGACAAGCGTCGTGCTCGTGTAGGACGTGCCTCTTATCGCTCCCCTGCTCCCGTGCGTCGCAATGCTTTCGCCAGCTATGGCCTCCACGATTTAATGCTGCGCCTTGTAGAAAGCGACCCGGCGTTTTATCACAAGGACAGTTCCAGCGCTTTTGATGCGCAGTACGGAAATCAAGTCACCCTCCACGTGCAACGACGCCCTCGCCGTTCCCGTGCTTTGCGAGCCGTGCGTAACGGTGAAATCCGCTACACGGCACTCAATTTCAACCTCGACATTCACAGTGCGCCACTGGATGTTTGCCCCCTGAACGAAAGCACGCAGGTTCTGCGGCCAGATCCAGCACCCCAGGCGCGTCTTGTGATGCTGGGCAGCACACCTATCAACTGGAACTACGCAGCACGACAAGCGCTGTTAAACGAACTCCAGGAGCCGGTAGGTGTCCTAGCCACGGCCTCAGGCGAGCCGACAGCGATGGCTGAGCGCTACCTCGATTGGTTAGCCAGCGAAAACGTACAGGCGGAGCTGCTGCCTATTTCACTCCACAATATCGAGCGAGCGAGCCGCGACCGTGCCCTGCTCAAAACCATTGATCGCATGGGAAGCCTGTTATTCACCGGTGGCGACCAACGACGGCTAACCGAAGCCTTGCTCCATTGCGCCGAAGCAACCCCCGTTCTACACAGCATTGTGACAGCCTATGAGCGAGGCACCCCCTTGTTAGCGGTAGCTGCGTCTGCCAGCGCATTGGGAACTCAAATGATCGCCGAGGGCGATAGTGTGGCCGCCTGGCGTTATGGCAGCTCAGAGGACGCCAGCTTCTCGGGCGTTGTTGTAGAGCGAGGCATCGGACTGACGCGACTGGGACTAGTGGATCAAAACTTTATTCGCAGGCACCGCTTAGGCCGGCTTCTCATGGCCTGCTCGGCTCAACAACAGCGCTTTGGCTTCGGCTTGTGCGAAGGCGCGGGCATGATTGTTCACGGCAACGAGCATGAAATCGAGGCCATCGGTAGCAACGGCGTTATAGTCGTTGAGCTTGATTTGGATCGCGTTCGGCTGGCTCCCAAGGTCCCAGACCCCTCAGGCCTGCGACTGTATCTCTTGGAACCGGGACAACGTGTTCGGCTAGAAGACTTGGCCGGCGCTACTGCCGATAGTTCCGCAGCAGCTACCGCTCTATTGCGAGAAGCACTCGACGATCTGGCGCGCGATTATCATGATGCCTTGGGAGATACCGAGCTCTCCTTCAACACTCCCCGCTGGCTACAAACTCTCGCCCGCCCGGAAAACCTTCACTAAGGAATCACCATGTCTGACAGTTTTAAGGCCCTCGTCGCCCGCAAGGAAGAGACGCTCTCCTGCAGTTACGAAACGCTCACTCTTGACGATCTTGATGCGGGTGACGTCACCGTCGCAGTCGACTACTCCACGCTCAACTTCAAAGACGGTCTGGCCATAACCGGTGCAGCACCCATTGCCCAGAAGCACCCTCTGGTTTTGGGCATTGATTATTCAGGCACCGTTACTGAGTCGGCGCACGCCAATTTCGCCCCAGGAGACCGAGTGGTCATGAACGGCTATGGTGCATCGGAGTATCTCCATGGGGGTTATGCGGAGCGAGCGAGAGTCAGTGGTGAGTTTTTAGTAAAACTACCCGAGTCGATTTCGAATGCGCAGGCTATGGCTATTGGTACTGCTGGCTACACGGCAATGCTGAGCGTCATGGGACTACAAGCGAATGGACCGGCACCAGGAGACGGCCCCATTCTCGTCACCGGTGCGGCGGGCGGTGTGGGCACCGTTGCTATTACTCTCCTCGCGGACCTGGGTTACGAAGTTGTTGCGTCGACGGGCCGTGCAAATGAAAGCGATTTCTTAATGTCCTTGGGCGCAACGGGAATTCTCGATCGCGCTGAACTGTCCGAGAGAGGAAAACCGCTCCAGAAGGAGCTTTGGGCCGGGGTCGTTGACTGCGTAGGAAGCCATACCCTTGCCAACGCCATCGCACAGACGCGTTACGACGGCGTCGTCACTGCCTGCGGCCTCGCTCAGGGCGCTGACCTCCCTGCTACAGTTATGCCCTTCATTCTTAGAAACGTGCGTCTCCAAGGTGTGGATTCGGTTCAGGCACCCATGGCCCGCCGCCTGGTAGCCTGGGAACGTCTGGCAAAGGAGTTGGACATCAATAAACTGGAGGCATTGTCCTTTGATTTACACTTCAGTGAAGTCCTGTCTCGAGCCCCCGACATCCTTGCTGGGAAAATTCGTGGGCGAGCCGTGGTGGATCTATCACGCTAACGCGAACTAGGGTTCACCAACAATGAGCGAAGCCTCCGCCAAGAACGCCGAGATCGCCAGCTTGCGGCGATTCCTCCTACCCTCTCTTATCGGTGCCGCAGTTTTCCTCTGCCCTATTTTTTATGACGGGGCATGGACGATACTGTTGGGGGTTGCTGCAGACTCTCTCAAAGAAGCCGTCGGGAGCGCCATGCCCGTGCTGCTACTTTCGATCGTCACGGCATCGGCGGTTCTTAGTGTCGCCGGTGCGATAAATCCGAGTCTTAAATCCCGGTATCGTGCACACGGTGTTACCCGAGTCTTTGATGTCCCTTTGTTTTGGCTGAGCCTACGGCTGCTGGGTACGATCTGTGCGTGGCTCATTGTTTTCAAACTAGGACCCGAGTTCATCTGGAATGAGTACACAGGGGCCGTCGCACTGTTCTCACTGGGTGGAACTATTGTCACGATATTTCTGTGCGCGTCATTTTTACTGCCTATGCTCACGGACTACGGCTTGATGGAGTTCGTCGGCACGCTATTGCAACCGGTTTTTCGGCGCCTGTTCACGCTACCAGGGCGCGCCGCGATCGACGCTCTGGCCAGTTGGCTGGCAGCTGCAGCGGTGGGCGTACTCATTACCATCAGTCAGTACGAGCGAGGCCACTACACCCGTCGCGAAGCGATTGTCATCGCGACGAACTTCTCCATCACCAGCCTACCGTTTTGTTTGTTTGTTATTGAATTCATCGGGCTGCGCGAACACTTTTTCGCCGTGTACGGCACCATTGTCGCTATCGGTCTTTGTTGTGCGATCCTGCTACCACGCTTGCCACCACTGCGCGGTATACAGCCGCTGCCCAGCGACAACAGCGCCGTTTCCGCCGGTGAGGATAACGAGGGAAGGCCACTTTTTTTGAGGGCGTTGTTAGCGGCCCGAAGGCGTGCCGCCTCAGGACCGGACCTCAAAGAGTACCTCGCAGCATCAGCGCAGCACGTCATGGATATCTGGATGGGCCTCGTCCCTTTGGTGATCCTCATCGGCACCCTGGGACTGGCGGTTGCCGAGTTTACGCCGATCATGCAAACCCTTTCAGCACCCCTCATTCCGATCTTGGAATGGAGTGGCCTTCCCGACGCGGCCGCCGCTGCCCCCACGTTTTTAGTGGGCTTTCTAGACATGTTTCTGCCGGCTGCTATTGGTCAAGGCGTTGAGAGCGAGCTCACCCGATTTGTTATTGCCGCTGTTTCGCTCACACAACTTATCTATCTTTCTGAGGTAGGCTCGCTGCTTCTAAGAAGCGCACTCAAGGTTAATGTGCTTATGCTACTGGGGGTGTTCACGATGCGTACAGTGATTGGGTTTCCTATTGCGGTAGTAGCAGCGAAGTTCTTCATGGGCTAATACCGCGCCTTTCCAAAGAAAAACCTTTCTCAACCATTATAGAACGCCTCCCAGTTAACCGTTTATTAAGGGGACCCGCCATCAAGACTCATCATCACATCGTCGCTGCGACAGCTGAGATTCCCACTACCCGCCAGAGACTACTCACTCGCTACCTCATTGCGCTGCTTGCGGACCTTGTGGTCATCAATCTGTTTGCTGAATACTGGTCACGGGTAACCATAGACAGCTTCAGCACTTCACTCATTGCCGCCGTGCTCTTACAGCTACTTCTGCAAGCGACGTTGGCGCTAGAGCACCGAGTCGGAGGCTGGTTTGACGACCGGAGCGGTTTCCATTGGAGTTTCCTCCGGTACTTCAGCGCTTGGCTAATTCTCTTTGGATCGAAGTTCGTGATGTTGGGCGCCGTAGATCGAGTCCTCGGCGAAGGCATTCACTTTGCCGGTGCCATGCACGGAGTCGTAGCGTTCATTCTGGTCGTTGTGGGCATGCTCGCTGCGGAAGAACTGGTGACGCGCATCTACCGGCGATTGGCTTAAGTAAAGGCCATTAGATAACCGCGCTCTCTGAGCATCCAATCTACAAAGCACTATCTGTTGGGCAAAAAAAAGCCGCCTACATTTGTAGGCGGCTGGTTTTTTGCCATGTCAGAGCGCTGCTTTAGAAGCCACCGAACACCATGTTAAATCCGAGGTAGACGTAAGTACCACGGGCACTCGCGGGGTAACCGCGGTTGGTGATGAATGGCTGCTCGTCGGTCAGATTACGTACACCGCCAAAGACGCTCATAGTTTCCTTGATGGCGAAGGTAGCGGCAATATCATGCTGCCAGTATTCGTCCTGTACTACAGAATCGCCATACAACTCTTCGAAAGTGTCAATCTCGACAAAGGCGAGCAATTGCTCGTCCTGGTACTGAGTCTGCCACTGGACAGTCAAGTCCTTCCAGTACCAGTTCAGCCAGATATTACCCGCAAGCTCTGGTCGGTTAACTTCGCCGAGCTCCACATCAACCACCGAGGAATCCAGAGGATCCGAGAAGCGGTTTAGCTCGTTTACGTAGGTTCCGCCAACCGATGCTTTAAAGCCGTGCTCTCCGAGGGAGAAGTCATAGCTCGCCTGGAAGTCGATACCGTCTGACTCAAGGTTGGCAAAGTTAATCGGAGAAACCTGAAGGAAGTTAAAGCCACCGAACTGTACCGAGGAAGAGTTCGAGTTTCGCGAGAACTGACTGCAAAAGGCTTCGTTCAAAGAAGTGCCCTGATAGCAAGCGTCCACGATGTTCTGCGAAGTTACTTCTTCAATGGCGTCTTCAATTTCGATAGACCAGTAGTCAACAGTTACCGTGAGGCCATCAAGGAACGTAGGCTGGAAAACCACACCGATGGTGTAGGTGTCTGCCGTCTCTTCCTGTAGGTCCTGGTTACCGCCCTGCGTACCACCAAACGATGCAGACAGAGGATCTGCGTAAACGTAGTTACCCTCTGCATCGAAAGGGTTCAAGCCAAAGGTTGCAAAGTCCGCCACACAGTTCGCCTGGGTTTGCGCGCCAATAGAGCCAGACAAGGCTGCAATCTGAGCGGCATCACAGGGATCGATGGGACGGAAGTTTGTACCTGTTGTTGGAGCAAACAGTTCGTTGATATTTGGAGCACGAACCGCCTGTGAAACAGTGGCTCGGAATCGAATATCTTCAATGGGTGTCCATGACAGACCAGTCTTCCAGGTATAAGCCTCTCCGATGGTGCTGTAATCCGACGCGCGAACCGCGGCGTCAAAAACCAGAGACTCCGCGAAGGGGGTACCCGAAAGAAGTGGGACGTTAACTTCGAAGAACACATCAGTTACGTCGTACTCACCGACCTCGTTGCTGTTAGAAAGCGCGGGGCGGAATAGCAAGTTGCTGTTGCCACTTACGTCGGACAGTTGAGTGCCTTCCGGGAACGGAGCCCCTTCGGGGATGATGCCCAGCGCATAGGAGTCAAAGGATGTCTCAGACTCTTCTTTTCGATACTCCACACCGGCCGCAAAGGAGACAGCGCCTGCAGGCAACTCAAACCAGTCGGCCGAATCGCCAGTGACTACAGCCGAGAAGACTGTTTGCTCAAGGGTTGCACCCTCGGTAGTCGCTCGAGTTACAAAGTCCACAGCTTCCGGTGTAATACCCGTTTCACCCGCCCAAATATTCAGCGGCACACATTGCCCGTCCCCCGGGGTGAAGGAGTAGTAACCTGGATCGAACACTGGGATATCGAAAGGTGTCGCAACTACCGGCGCATTGGGATCCACAGATGAGCGACATGTAGCCTCGCCCGTCGCTGGATCAGCAACCGCATCAATGGCCGCCAGAAAGCGATCAACAATCACTTCGTTGCTGCGATCGATAGTCTGCTCAAACTTACCGTAAACAGCCGACACATCGTAAGTCCAGCCATTGGAGAAGGTGCCTTCCAAGCCGCCTACGAAGCGGAAAGTCTCACGCTCGGTAATACGCTCGGTGGGTCCAAGACCGATAGGGTCAATAGTAATCGCCACGCCGCCCAACTCCTCGGCGACAGGTTGGATAAACGCAGGTAGGAACGGGTTATCAGGTGCACCGAACAACAAATCCCAGAAGGACTGAGGACGCACCTGATTTTCGTTTTCCTGCCAACCGTACTTAAACTCGCCGTAGGCAGTCATGTTCTCATTCAGGTCAAAGTGGCCAACCATGTTGAAGGTGACCTTGTCTTCCGGGGTAATCAGATAGCTGTTTGCCTGCTGAATGGTGTTGAGGGAATCTCCACCGAAACCCTGGAAGTTGCCCGCAACCCGACCGTCTTGTACCGGCGCATAACCTCCGTTTTGATCAACGTTCCAGCAACCTCCCACGACACCGAAGGATGCAGCACCGAACACAGAGTTATAGCCCGTGAAGGAATCCTGACAGTCGTTGCGGCCGTTGTTATCGAGGTCAATGGGGACATCGGGGTCAAACCCGCCAAAGGTGTAGGGATTACCCGGGATAATGTATCCGTAGCCCGAAGTGAAGGGAAAACTGCGACCCAATTCAACGGCACGTTGTGGAGCACTGCCCGCCTGCGCGAAGAGCGCCTCTTCCGCCGCGGTGATGGCTGGAGCCATCCCAAACTCAGCTTGATAATCCGCAATAAAGTCAGCCTGTGTTGGGATAGGCAAACCAAAGTCTGTCAGTCCCGTGTTGGCGTAGTTGAAGTACTGCTGGAAGTTTGGCGTATCACCCGTGATATCGCCCTGCTGGAAACGCAGATCGGGGTTGACCCAATCCCGGCCTGTTCCGGTTAGTAGGCCGTCAGCGCCACGCTCGCCTGCCTCAAGTCCCTCATCCGTTCGGTAGTCAAGGGTAACGGCAACGTTACCTCGACCATTACTAAAATTCTTACCCCACAGTGCCGATATAGCGGATTGACCAGCATCAGCCTCACTGGACATACCAGTCTGAAGGTCAATTTCAAAACCTTCGTAATCGTCCTTGAGAATGAAGTTAACAACACCAGTCACGGCGTCAGCACCATACACGGCCGATGCTCCACCGGTCAGTACTTCAACACGCTCAATAAGCTTCATAGGCAAAGAGCCCACATCCACGGCCTGCGTGCCCGCCGCGCCAGCCACGTGGCGTCGCCCATCGACTAGTACTAGCGTTCGTGCGGCGCCCAAACCACGCAAGTTGAGCGTGTTGGTTCCATCTGCGACTTCCGCCCCCTGGTTACCGTCAAGAGAGTTTTCTGAAGTATTCGACGAAAACAGTGCGGGGATGTCGTTGATCACGTCTGTGATGTTGAACTCACCCGAAATCGCAATGTCTTCAGCGTTAACACTGGTCACTGGCTGCGACGCAATCGCATTCGGGTCACCGGCAATACGTGAACCGGTAACAACCACTTCTTCTAGTTGGATATCTTCGCTGTCTTGCGCAAACACGCTGGTAGATGTGGCGGCGGTAAGTGAAGCTACCGCTGCTGCAACACTAAGACTGAGTACAGAGCGACTCTTCTGACAGTGCTTCCTCATTGTGCAAACCCCTCCCTCGGGATAATAACGCTGACCATCCATATGTTTGGATTTAGTCAGTTTGTGAAGTGCCTTGCGGGAACTTGCCGCTAGTAAACACTATCGCAAGGGCAATGCAAAGACGTCTGGAAGGTAAAATTTGCGGTTTCGGGGGCTTGAGAGGTTAAATTATCTAATGGCTCGGGATAGCCCTCCAGGCTTGGATCGTTCGAAAAAACCAAGTTTGGCAAAGAGTTAAAGCCAAGGCCTGGTATTTAGAAGGTTGCCCTGCCGTGGATACAGGTCATTGTCTGCCCCCCTATCCACACTGTGTCTTGGTCACCAATGACCTGAATCCGTCCAGCTCTACCTATTACCGTCCCCTGAGATGCCACATAGTTGTTAGGGGCTCGTCCTTCTCGAATTAACCACTGGGCGATGCTGGCATTGAGGCTACCGGTCACAGGATCCTCAGGGACACCGAGAGAAGGCACGAATGCTCTCACCTCAAAGTCAGTCTCCGCACTTTCGGGATAAGCACCGACCAAACCTAGACAGGCATCACCGAGTCCATACATATCGGGATCGGCATCGAGCACACGCTGAGCTGAATCGAGCTGCAACGCACACCAGCCCGGTCCATTGTCGACCCATTGATGCGCAACAAGCGCCTCCCCAGGCAATTTTAAAGCCGTCATTAATCGCTGAAGAAATTCGGGCTCCAATGCGCCCGAGCGCAGTACAGGTGGAGCCGCAAAAGCCAGCCCTTGATCGCTGCGGCGTATGCGAACCAAACCGGCCTCGCACTCCTGCATAACTACCTGACTATCCCTTGCTTCGCCCCCCGCCTCTAGCCAGGCATGACAGCTGCCCAGAGTTGGATGCCCAGCAAATGGCAGCTCACCCGCGGGGGTGAATATTCTCAATCGGTAGTCCGCCTCCATGTTCGTTGGAGTGAGGAGGAATGTGGTTTCGGATAGGTTGGTCCAGCGTGCAAAGCACGCCATCTGATCCACTGACAGAACATCCGCATCATGAACCACCGCAACAGGGTTTCCACGGTAGGCTTCACTGGAGAACACATCTACCTGAGAGAAATTTAACGAAGTACTCATGGATTTATACCCGTACACGCCGTCAGCGCGGTTTGGAGAGATAATCAGCAATCGCCTGATAGGCAGGCAATGAAACGCCATCGTAATTCGCGTTGGCGGCCATGGGGTGCGAAGCCAGTCGTACGATCACCATCTCGGCTGTTGGATCAATGTAGATAGTCTGCCCATGAACACCTCGGGCACTGAACGCGCCGTTGGCATTGTGATGAATCCACCATTGGTTACGATAGCTAGCGCCGGGCAGGGTCGTGTACCCAGCCATGGCAAACTTGTCCTTGTCACCGCCATGACGAATATCGTCAACAACAGATTTAGGTAGCAATTGCTCGCCATTCCACTGGCCGTTATTACGCATCATTTCGCCGAACCGAGCGTGATCTCGAGCCGTGGCATTAAGTCCCCCCGCGGCCCAACCGGTACCCAGAGTATCGATGAGAATGTAGGCGTCCTCTTCAGCGCCAAGGCGACCCCAGATACGCTCCTGCATGAGATCAACGGCATTCGAGCCCGTCACTCTCGCTATAAGCCAACCGAGAACCTCGGTGTTTACCGATCGATAGCTGAACGCTTTACCATGCTCGCCTTTCTTACCTAGAGTAGATAGGTAAGCGTAAAACCCTTCAGGACCATCGTAATCACCTTTGGGAAAAATACCCCCCGCGCGGGCAAAATCAAAAACGTGGGCCTTGGGGTCGGTGTAATCTTCGGAATAGTCTATCGCTGTCGTCATATCCAAAATCTGTCGAACGGTGGCAGTACCAAACCCACTGCCTTCAAGCTCGGGAAGATAGTCGCCGACTAATTTATCTTCATCCAGGCGCCCTTCCTCAATGAGCATTGCAGCAAGTGTGCCGTAGTAGGACTTGGTTACAGAGAAAGAAATATGCGGTGTTTCTCGGGAAGTCGCTCCAAAGTAGTTTTCGTACACAACATTCCCCCGATGAAGCACCAGTGCTGCGTCGGCAAAGGTGGCCTCTAGCATCTGGCCCCAAGTCATGGTGCTCTCACTATTCATCGGAACAAACTCTATTCCATCGATGGCGCTGTCGGGCATGTTCACCAGTGCCGAACTTCTGCCGGCGCCCCGCCAGATCCGCTTAGTGGGGACCAATTCCTGAAAGTGCGAGAACGTCCACCGCGTTTGCGGAAACTGATAAAAACTCAAATCAGCGTGACGTACGAGTTTTGACGCGACCGGGGGCGTACCCGCCATCCAGCCTATTGCTGCTGGGTCGGTACTCGCTGCAGACGGTAATAGCGCTTCGGCTAGGCTCGCTGTTGATGGCAACACTGATATCAACAGACTCCCAGCGCAGAGAGTTGCTGCTGTGCTTAGCTGCTTTATCGTTTTCAATCGACGTAAGTTGCTCATAGCGCTCTCCTAAGCCCAAGGCTCAGCTTTATAAAGAACACGGCCATCGGACTCAACAATCCAATGCATAACCGGGTTGAGGTGATACAACTGGTTACCCGGTCCACGTGCGTGAATGAGTTGTTCCTTTGTCGGCTGCACGTAGCCCGTGTCATCAATGGCGCGGCTGGCGAGTTCTGTCGGCTTACCATCCCACTTCCACGGCAAGCCAAACCGTGTGTGAGCTTTGGGCAAAATCGGCCCCTGTAAAGAAGCCCTATCCCAGGTTTTGCCGCCATCGGTGCTTACCTCAACCGCAACGATCTTGCCTCGCCCGCTCCACGCGATACCGCGTATCTCTGACCAACCAGGTTCGAGCTGCTTTGGATAAGTAGGAGTAGTGATCACGGAACGTGCATCCATCACCACACTAAACTGCCTCGCCACTCCGCCTTTGAGAGGATCGGTGTACTTAGAAGTTTCTTCTCGCGTCATGAAGGGCGCGTCGGACAGTTCAAGTCTGCGCAACCACTTCACGTTAGTATTGCCCTCCCATCCCGGCAGCAAAAGGCGTAGGGGGTAGCCCTGCGCTGGCCGCAAAGCTTCGCCGTTTTGCGCGTAGGCAACCATTGCATCATCCAACAATTTTTCCATGGGGATACTTCTGGCCATGACTGCAGCGTCCGAGCCCTCAGCCAAGCACCAGGTCGCGCCCGGCTTGACACCCACTTCCCGCAGTAACGTTCGTAAAGACACCCCAGTCCATTCGCTTTGACTGGTCAGACCGCAAAGCATCTGCGGCGTCGAATTCTCATTAGCCTTGACATTAAGATTCCCCGAACACTCGATAAAGCAAGTTCGGGTGACCGCGGGAAAGCGCTTCAGATCTTCTACCGTAAACACTATGGGACGCTCAACCATCCCGTGAAGCAGCAGTCTATGACGCTCAGGGTCGATCTGCGGAATTCCCGCGTGATGCCGTTCAAAGTGCAGATCCGAGGGGGTGATCGTGCCGTGCAATTGTTCTAGGGGAGTGAGAGAAACAATGTTAAGTGCGGGAACTCTCTGCGGCGCTTCAAAGGGCGAGCGCTCTCCTCTTGGCTGGGGAGCAAGTCCTTGAATAGCAGTAGGGTCAGTACCCAACAATCGAGCATCAGCAAAAGCGCCGCCAACAGCTGCACCGCTCATGGCACCACCAACAGCGCCCGCCCTCGCTAAAAACTGACGACGGGAGGACTTTCCTGAGAAAAACTTGTTGGGCCCGGCCACGGCTAGGGTCGTCGCTTCGACATATCAGCGTACTTCATGACCACCCTTTCGATCGTCCGGCACAAACCTGCCAGCAGCAGGCATACGCACTTTGGGGAGAGTGCTTTGATTCATAACCATGTCTTCACTGATTACTCTATTCTCGGCCAACAGGTAGGCAACAAGGCTATAAACTTCGTTGGTCTTCAGAGAACCGGGAGCGTCAAAAGGCATTGCTCTGCGAAGGTAATCAAAGATTGTCGTAGCGTAGGGCCAATAGTTACCGATTGTCTTTTTCAGTGCCGGATCCACACCGAAGGAAAAGTTATCGTCGGCGAGACGACCCACCAATGAACCGTATGCCCCGCCAACACCGTCAACTCCATGACAGCTTTCACAATGCGCTTCGTATAGCGCAGCACCCTCTGCTGCAGTGCCATGCCCGACGGGCAAGCCCAAGCCATCGGGCCGTACATCAATATTCCAGGCCTGAATCAACTCGGGAGTCGCAGCTTCACCTATCCCAAAGCGTGGGTTTTCGGAATACGCCGGAGCGCATCCCATACTCAATGCGGCGAGCAAAATGCCCCGCGCTATTGGCGAGGCTATGCGATAGGGGAAGGTGCTTCTCAAAGGACGCCGTTTTACTCGACGCTGTCGAGAACCTCGACGTGAGGGGCCGCGGCCACAAGAGATGCCATCGCCATATTGGCTTCTTTGAAGTAATCAGTCTGTCCATGAGCCGCGAGATCTGCCTCACTGGCGTATTGCTCTAGGACTTTATACTCCTGCGGGTCGCTCTTACTGACATGCAGTTCGTAAAAGTTACATCCAGCCTCGTTCGCTTTAACCTTCGCTGCAAGACCTAGAAACGCTTCTTCGAAGTCTGCGTTCTTTCCTTCCTGAATTTTCAATGTCGCAATTACACCAACTGCCATGCTGTCTTTCCTTTTTATAAGTCGTTATTGGGCTATTCAATAAAAATGGGGTGTAGCTATTTGACCCCTAAAAATCCCGCGACACTAGTGTTTTATGGTCGCGGGCGTGTGCGCAAGGATAGTATCCAGCTTACGACTGATCCTTGTTTGCAATCGAATCATTTCCAATTTTGGCCAGGTACAGCGTTCGCCGGAAGCAATCAATTGGCGGAGCTTCTTCTCGCCCGGAAAGCTTAGCAGCTTCAGCGGGTTCTGGAATTTATAGTCGGGCAAAATATTGATGTCGCCCACATAGTCTTGATTGATGATGGACCGCATGAGGCTGGCACGCTGGGAAATTACGCCACCTTTGCGGTCGAGGCGCTCCGCTAAAAGCGTGACCGCGTTGAACCACTCCCGTGCCGAGCGGCGACCCGCCTCAGTAATGATTCCGCGGGCACTTTGCTTGCGATGCCCGTCGGTGACAAAAGGCAACACGTGAGGATTAGTTTGACTCACCACGAAGTGATTCACGCCGTAGAGCCGCGCCAGGCGTTTGGCGGGCAGATCATCACTTACGGAGCCATCCACCCACTTACGAGAAGCGAGGTAATGCTTTCGTTCTCCATGGCTGTCCAGTGCCTCCAAGGTCACCGGCGGAAAAATGCCGGGAACAGACGCGGAGGCCATCACAGCGCTGCGGATGAGAACACTCGGAGAGGTTATCGAGTTCAATAAGCGCGACGTCTGATGGGTTTCTGCAGGGGCAATAGAAACATTCATCGCCCTGCCGGTCTTCTCAAAAGCCTGCTGAAACGTAATGTCTGGGATAAACTGCTGTACGGAGGACTCCAATTCAGCAAGACGAGAAGCGTGCGGCTTATCGCCTGCCTTCGGGAGGTACTGCATGAAGTACTCAGGCTGCAGTAACTCTAATAATTCCTTGTCAGTGTGCGTGGATACGATACTGCCGACGATCGAGCCCCCACTGGACCCGGAAAGCACCGTAGGAAGCAGCTCAGCCTCACCTAAGGCGCGGATTACCCCAACGTGAAAGAACAACAAAGAGCCCGACCCGCTCATCATAAAAGCAGAGCGTCCAAAACAGTGGCTGGCGCGACGAAAGAAATCCAGCTTCTCCTCCTCACTTATCTCACCGCTAGTATCTTCGTGAAGCATTTCCAGCGTATCGACGATCTCTTCGATATAGTTTTCGATGAGCGCCTTGGTGCCGGAGAGCGCATGGCCGTAGAGTCCCGCACGGCCCATGCCACCCATATTTCCATGGATGCCTTCATTGAGGGTGTAGAGCAAACCGCGGATATCGTGGCGAGCCTTTAGGCTTTGCAAAGCATCCAGACGGATGCGGATAGACACATTATCGTACTGCCGTGTGGAATCTTTCTGACGCCAGCGGTCAAGACCCTTACTGCGGTCGTAGTCCTGTGCCGCCGACATCCACTCTTCATAAGTGGCTGCTTGACTAAGCGCTCGCTCTGCGCGACTTCGGGTGTTGATGAGCATAACTAAAGCCTTTATCTACTCGCCCTATGATAAACCCTATGACGTCTAAAGGTTGGGATTCAGCTCAAAAAACTGAGCACCCAAATCTTCCAAAAAAGTCATAGCTAGAGCGTCGCGGAGCAAGTTGCTGATCTAGCTCGCCACTGGCAGTATGCCGTCCCACCGATGGAATTTAGAGCGTTGTATGGACTATTCACTGGAAAACAATATTGCCGTTCTCACATTTGATGATGGCAAGGCGAACGTAGTGGGTCATCAGTTATTAGACGATATGAACGCCGGACTGGATCGCGCGCAGAGCGAGAACGCTGGAGCGATAATCATCTGCGGACGTGATGGAATATTCTCCGGGGGCTTTGATCTAGGTGAATTTAAAAAAGGCATAGAACAAGGCCAGGCAATGGTAAAACGGGGCTTTGAGCTGTTGATACGTTTGGCCGGATTTCCATTGCCGATCGTCGCTGCTTGCACTGGACACTGCGTGGCCATGGGCGCTTTTATAGTTATGGCCTGCGACTCAAGGGTCGGCACGCGGGGAGACTTCAAGGTCACTCTCCCGGAAACCGCCATTGGGATGGATTTACCACCTATTCTCATGGCGCTCACAGAATCTCGCATCGTCAAAGAGCACTTGATCCGCGCCGCACTGCAGTCTGAGATGTACAACCCTGAGCAGGCCGTTACGGCTGGCTTTCTTGATGAAGTTGTTGACGCAGAGCAACTCAATGACAGGACTATGGAGATAGCCCAAAGGCTCTCGCAATTACCTCAAGCGCAGTATGCAGCGAATAAGTTGCGAGTGCGTGCTAACACCCTCTCCGTTATGGCAGACGATCTTGCGAGTATGTCCTGAAGATTACGATGACCAATTGCAGCTAAGCTTGGAACACTCGATGTATTACGAAACCGCTACCAACAATCACGGTCTACCTCACGATCCATTGAAAGCCCTGGTCGCACCGCGACCCATCGGGTGGATCAGCTCTCTAGACACAAAGGGCAGACCCAATCTCGCTCCCTACAGCTTTTTCAATTTGCTGTCGGTAAATCCGTCAATCGTAGGCTTTTCCAGCGGCACACTAAAAGACTCTCAGCGAAACATCGAGGTAACCGGCGAGTTTGTCTGCAACTTTGCGTCCGTAGACCTCATCGACAGCATAAACACCACGTCAAAAACAGTTGCATCAGACGTGAATGAGTTTGAACTAGCAGGGCTTCATGAAGCGAAATCCAGGATTATCAAAGCCCCTCGTGTACTCGAAGCGCGCGCTCACTTGGAATGCGAGTATGTCAAAACCGTCGAGCTGCCTAACGATGAAAATGACATCATCTGGAGCCTTGTCCTTGGACGCGTGGTTGCGGTGCACATTGACGACGACTACATCAAAGATGGTTTAGTGGATACGCTAGCCATGGAACCTCTCACTCGTATGGGATACATGGATTACGGTGTACTGGGAAGTATAGAAACTCGGCAACGCCCTTAGGGTTCTCGACGACACAGCCTTAATATGACTACACTGCGAGTTCAGCGAATACTCAGCGCATCGCCACTGACGCTTAACACCCAACCCACTACCCAAGAACTCATTCAGTAATTTTTTCCAGCAACTTATCCGGTAACCACATCCTCACTATGCCCACGTGCCCCAAATGCTCCAGTGAAAGTGCTCGCAAGTCGCGCAAGCAGCTCGCAAAAAATCAGTCTATGCATCGACTGAAGGCACGATTCACATGTAATAACTGCGGCACACGCTTTGTTGCCTACGATCCCGTTTCCGTCGCATTACACGGCCTGTCTGCGGTATTTGTAGTGATTTTTGTCGGGACTTTACTGCGGTCTGTTAGCGAGCCCACAAGTGACCAAAGCCTTCGCGCCGCCAAATTGGAAGCCGAAGCGAGCGAAGATGCTTTGAGCGCGTCCGCAAGCAACGCGATCAACATGAATCTTGAAAGCTTGAAGACGAGTGCCAGCGAAGGCGACTCCGATGCTCAGTATCGCTTGGCCATGGCCTTGTTTCGCGAGTACAAAATCAGCGGGGATTCAGCAGCGCAAACAGACGCGATCGTAATGCTGCGAGACGCAGCGAATAACGGACATTCTAGTGCTCAAAGCGAGATGGGAGACCTGTTCTTTGAAGGCAGAGGCGTCGTACAAGATTTTGTGCAGGCTTCCGATTGGTACAAGAAGGCAGCAAGCCAAGGCTATGCCGAGGCAATGTATGGCTTGGGCAAAATGTCACGCTCCGGATGGGGCATGGAAGTGAGTTTGGTTGACGCCTACGTTTGGCTAAACCTGGCGTCTGCGCGAGGAGAATCGAGGGCGCTTCAAGCCCGCCAGGAAGTACTGTCGCAGCTCTCTTCCACCCAACTCGCTGATGCTCAACTTAAATCCAGAGAACTGGATAAAACTATCCCCTAAGAGATTGCAGCAACTAGGGACTTGCGGCAAATCCTCTTCCTCCGCGCGACTTGCCGCCACGCAGAACGAGCTCGGCGCGGACGACGCGAAAACGCTTGTAGAACCGCGCTCTACTGGACCTCGAACCACTCATAGCGACGGAGCGCCAAATCGCCTTTCCCTACAGCTTGCACAGCGTTCAACCAGAGGTAGCGCTCATCTGACGTTTCGAAGGTCGGAGCTACAACAATCGGAGACGAGCCTAATCCATTCTTCACGTCCGAACGACCTTTATACCGAAGGTATATTAGCGCACCGTCGTGAGTCCGCAGTGTGGCCCGAACGTCGATCTTTGCGACCTTGTTCGCAATGGTTAACCAATCAGCGGCGGCGGAACCCTCGAGCTCGGCCTGTAAGCGATCTCCTTTCAAGCTCATAGCCTCAATCTCAGCGATAACACGTTGACCACTCGGGCCCTCGCCAATCATTGAGGGGGGGCGCAGCGTTAGTTGCACACTGCAAAGATGGCGGAGCGTTGTCTCAAGGGAAGGAGGTACTTCCATTTTTGGTTCCTTTAAAGAATTAGCGCTGAGGCCCGATTGGGCGTCGGGAATAGCACCAAGTCGCCCGCAGATTCCACGCTCTACGAACGCCTACAATGGATTACTCACATGCATCACTGAGTTCTCAAGAGCCCAACGATTCACAGCCTCTACCTGCTGTTCCGTGATTGCCTCAAGCTCTGCCTTTTGCTTAGCCCACAAGGCAGCAAGATCATCGAATCGTTCCCTGGCGCCAGACGTCACTGGTGCGCCGCCTCTTTCAACAACACCCAAGAGGTGTCGTAGTTGGCCATCTATCTTCATTACCCAGGCATCCTCATCTTCGAGGGTTTGATGCCGTAGCTCTGTGATCTCAGACTCCCAGGTATCGATGACTTCGATCGTAGCGATAGCTAGCGACTGCAGAGATTCATCGTCGTACTTGCTTTGCAAGGTTTGGATCTGGCTACGTGCTTGGCGGGCTCCGTCAAGGGCCAGCATCACCTCGGTCAAAACACCCGCAATGCTGTACTGCGTATCAACCCATGCGGCGATCTGCGCTTCACTTGCTTCGACGCGGGGATCGGCCAGCAACTGAACGGGTACCGTTGAAACACTGTCGCCGGCAGTTACGCGCACCGTGTATGCGCCAGGGGCGACCGCAGGCCCCGCATAACCATCGAACAGAAAATGACCCTCTATGCAGGGCACGTTCTCGGCGTGGAGGTCCCAGTGCCATAACTGTAAGCCTTCAGCCGTAGATGGATAGTCGATCGTGAACGGACTTCTAGGATCCATGCCCGCGATTCTGCAACGATCGTGATCGGACTCTTCGCTGCTGTAGTGGCGCAGCACATTGCCTGTCCCGTCGAGGATATCAATAGACAGCGTTTCATCCTCTGCCAGCGCTTCATTTAGATGGTAGTAGATCGGCAAGTGCGGAGACGGGTTCTCTCCCCTTGTTCCCCCACCGCGATTAGACGGCCTGCCCAGCGCGAGGGCCGGCGGTGTATAACTGTAAAGCGACTCTACGGTCGCTTCAGAAAGTGCCTCTCGAAGTACAAAAAGGTCATCCAAGACCCAGAACGCACGGCCCTGGGTTGCCAGAGCAAGGGCATCATCGCGAACGCGAATGTCCGTGATGGGCACGGCGGGCAGGTTGAGATCAACGCGCTGCCACTCGTCACCACCATCATTGGACACGAACAAGCCTTTCTCGGTGCCCGCATAAAGAAGATCAGCAATCAGTGGATCCTCTCTTACGACGCGCACATAGGCTCCCTCCGGGAGCCCCTCATCAATACGCTTCCAGCGCTTACCATGATTGTCAGTGCGGTAAATGTACGGTGAAAAATCGTTGAGCTTGTACCCAGTCAATGCCGCGTACGCTCGACCCTCGCTGTGCGGCGAGAGCTCTATGGCGTTAACCATAGCTTCGCCACGATGGGGCGGAGATACATCGTCCCAATTCTCACCGCCATCGCGAGTTAGATGCAGCAAGCCGTCATCTGCACCCACCCAGATTGTTCCCTCGGAATTCTCGGACTCAACGATGTAGTAAATGGTGTGGTAATACTCGGCGCCCACGTTTTCCGGCGTCAGTGGTCCGCCATTGCGACCCAAGTGCTCCTCGGTGTTACGGGTGAGATCCGGACTGACTTCTTCCCAGGTCATCCCTCGATCGCTGCTCTTCAAGAGGTACTGGGTACCGTAGTAGATCGTCGAATGATCATGAGGTGAGGTAATAACCGGCGGATTCCAGTTACTGCGGTATTTGAGGTTCTTGGCATCTTCGCCGTACACCCTTTCCGGATAAGGAACGATAGAGCGCTTTTTCTGCGTAGCCTCGTTGAATTCCGTCAGCGTGCCATTGATGGTTGTGGCATAGATCAGCGACGGATCATCCGGATCAAAAGCGATGTGCGCACTCTCACCTCCTCCCACCGCATGATAGTCATCGCGACCAATCGAGCCATCCCAGGCCCAAGCAGCAATCGATACCGTTGAGTTGTCCTGCTGTCCGCCGTACAAGCGCCAGGGTGTTTGACGATCGGTGCTTAAACGATAGAACTGCGCCGTTGGTTGGTTGTGCAAAGACGACCAGGTTTCGGCACCGTCCAGGGTTACCGTCGCTCCGCCGTCATTGCCGTTAATCATGTAACGACTGTCACTGGGATTGATCCAATGATCCTGATGATCGCCATGGGGCGTTTTAATCTTAGTGAAAGATTTACCCCCATCGATAGATTTCATGAGCGGAACGTTGAGCACCCATACGGTATCCGGATCATTGGGATCGGCTGTGATGTGGGTGTAATACCACGCTCGACTATGAAGGACTCGGTGAGAGTTTATATGGTCCCAGGTCTCGCCAAAGTCATCACTGCGCCACAGACCGCCCTCGCCATATTCAGCCTCGATAATGGCGTAAATCCTCGAGGGCTGGCTCGCCGATACATCGATACCGATTTTGCCCACTAAGCCAGGAAGCCCCCCCTCGAGCTTCTCCCAGTTGTCTCCACCATCGCTAGACTTGTAGATGCCGCCCCCCTCACCGCCCGACTTTATGAACCAGGGCTTCCGACCGTGGTGCCACATAGCGGCATAAAGAATACGGGGGTTGCTGGGATCCAAAGAGATATCTGTAGCGCCCGTGTCGGTATTGACTTTAAGAACATGCTCCCAGGTGCTTCCTCCGTCGCGGGTACGGTACACGCCGCGCTCCTCATTGGGCGACCAGATCTGCCCCTGAACAGCCACCCAAGCCGTATCTGGGTCCGTAGGATGAATTTCTATCTTCGCGATCTGACCTGCTTCTGGAAGCCCCATAAAAGAAAAGGTCTTGCCCGCATCCGTAGACTTCCAAAGGCCCTCGCCCTGACTGGTGGTTACACCACGAATGGGCGCCTCGCCCGACCCGACATAGATAACGTTCTTATCCGAGGGCGCCACGGCAATCGCGCCGATGGTGCCTACGGGAATCTGTCCGTCCGAGATGTTCTCCCAAGTATTGCCTGCGTTGTGCGTCTTCCATACGCCACCACCGGCAGCCCCCATGTAATAGGTGTGTGGATCTTCCGCGATGCCAGTCACAGCCGTTACGCGTCCTCCGCGCCAAGGCCCCACAAGACGAAACTCCAGACCGTCGAAAAGCGAAGGCTCAACGGCGGCATGACTCAGGAAAGAGGGTATTAGCAAACAGAGTACGGCAGTACTTCTCACAATCCCGCGAAGGACTTTAAGCATGGTGTTTATCTCCAAATTAGATAGCGCACAGCAAGGCGGCACTTGGGAGTCACATTAGCGATGTTTGAAGGTCAGCTCAATTAGAGACTGATAGACAGAATCAATATCTAAAAGACTTCACTCAAATTTAGGGCGCAGGAACCGCATGACCAATCATTCGAGTCCCCTCGAACACGGCCCGATCCATCACGTTGGTGTCATCTATAAACACGAAGTCCAGCACGCCATTTTCGTTGAGATCGCGATGGAGCATGACGATGAACATTTCACCGCTTTCTACGCCCTTATGCACCTCGATCTCAACATCCTTGTTCATGCCCGATTCAAGATAAGTAGCTGCGACATACTTATCACCGTTTGGCGCGCCCGATTCGAAAGGGTGGATCACCAACCAACCATTACCGTCGATTTGTACTTCTGGGTAACTTAAGACGTTGCCGACGCGTGTGGCTCCGTCCGTTTGAATCCAGTTTTTTTCGCCGTTGCCCATACTGAATGCGGACGCTGCGGGCTCTTGAGCATGACTTACGCTGCCAAGGCAAAGAACGGCGAACAAAGCGATTAATTTCTTCATGATGGAGTCCTTAGAGTTATAAAAGTAAGCCTAGCACGGGCTTGCTGCTTAGCAGACCAGTCTGCTCTCAACCCTTCGATTTGCTCTTTGGTTTTACTTTAGATTTGGCAGTGGTACTGCTTTTTGCCGTCGACTTTGCTTTGGCCTTTGGCTTGGCCTTGGCCTTGGCCTTTGGCTTGGGCTTGGGCTTGGGCTTCGCCGCAGCGCTGTTTTTTGCCTTTGGGTTCGCTTTGGTCTTTGTTTTGGTTTTGGTTTTCGCCTTTGCTTTAGTTTTCACCGCCGCGCGTCTGCGTGTGGGCTTGGCTTTGAGACCCACCGCGTCTTCCAGCTCCTGCAGCGCATCTTCCATGTAGTCGATCAGACGCTGCACCTGGGGAACGCTGCGGCGACAGGCGATGATCCCGAAATCCACCTGATCGGCGTAACTCACAAGCGTGATGTTTAGGGCCATACCGTCGGTGATAATAGAAAGCGGGTACGATCCGTCCATACGCGCGCCGTTCCAATACATGGTCTCGCGCATCCCCGGTACGTTGGAGATGGTGAGATTGTAGGGCGGTAGATGCGAGATCATGCCCAGCGGTAACAGCAGCATCGTCGGCGCTGACATGGCCATAGTCAGGAGCTCGACTTCCTTGGGTGACATTCCTGCATAGTTGGCCTTGCCCGCTTCGACGGACGCCTTGATCGCGGAGAAACGCTTTATGGGATCGGCGATGTTTGTTGACAGATCCGCGGTGATACCGGCCACAGCATTACCCGAGTCCACATCACCCGCCTGACGCAGGGACACCGGGACCAGGGTTTTCAGGGAATCCTTTGGCAACTCACTGTGATTCAGCATGTACTGTCGCAGTGCGCCTGCGCACATGGCCAACACCGTGTCATTAAAGGTGGCATCAAAGGCCTTCCCCACAGCCCTTATACGCGCAAAAGGCCAAGTCTGGGCGACAAAGCGACGTCCTGCGTCAATCTTGCCGTTGAGGGAGCTGCGCGGCACTTTGAGGTGGGGCATAGCCAGGTCGCTCTTGCGACCGGTCCAGGCGCCAGCGACGTTTTTCAGTGCGTTGAAAGCATTGGCACCGCTGCCGTAGGTGGACTTGAGTATGTCGGCCACGGTGCGCACCTCGGCGTCCGTATACTCGGCCTGCCGACCCTCCTTGATAGCTTTTCTATAGCTCTCCCACGAAGCCAGTGAGAGTGGCGATTCGCTACGCACCGTATCTGGGTCGGAGGACAACATGCTGCGGGTCACGTGGATAGATCTGGCTCCATCAACAGCCGCATGGTGGGTCTTGCTGAAAATTGCGAACTGGCGGTTTTCCAAACCCTCTATGAGGTGCATCTCCCACAGGGGCCGACTACGTTCCAGCAGTGTGCCGTGCAGGCGACCTACCAAATTGAAAAGCTCGCGGTAACGGCCGGGCCTGGGAAGCGCAGAGTGGCGAATGTGATAGTCCAGATCCAGGGAGGGGTCCGGTTCCCAGTAAACGTTGCCGGCCACGCCCAGGCGCCCGGTCTTTATTCTGTCGCCAAAGGGTGGCAGCAGAGCGTCGGCATCTTTCAGATTGTCGGCTATACCCTCGAGAAACTCTTGCACCTCAGCGCCGTCAGGGAGCGTGAAAAGGCTGACCCCCGACACGTGCATAGGCATTTCTCGGCTCTCCCCGAGGAGAAAGCCCTTATCGACCATAGAAAGTTTTTTCATATTATTCTCCCCTCCGCTTGTCAGCAAAGACCCGGCGACAAACTGCCGTACCTCTACTCTTACCACGAGTATATACGCGCGATCGCGATCTGGGGGTTACAGACGTGGCGCTCCTCTCAGAAAGAGGGTCAGACTCGCCAACAGGAGGCACTAAAAACCGATACCGAGCACAAACTCACGGTTGTCGGCGCGTTCTGAGCACACGCGACTGGTCCTGAGCTATGTCAGCGATCTGCGACATGACAATATATGCACTCCAAGCGGAAATTTGACTGCCACTGCTCGCCTGTTAATTATATTGACACAACTAATGACGTTATGTGAGCCTTAAAGCGGACGAAGGTAGTGCAAACCGTAATCACCACATTCTATAACTGAGCGCTTATGCATACTCGCGGCAAAATTTGGCTTGTGCCAGCCCTACTCTACGCAGTCTTTTTTTACTGGTACACCGACTTCAGTGGTCCCTTAAGCGATACAGAAATCGATCAATTCGTCGCGACTATGAAAGCCAACGGCAGCGATCCCGAAGTCATCGCCTTTATCGAGAGGTTTGCCCGGCAGGACAGCGGCCGACAGATTCTCATGGTGAACAACATCGATATGAACGACAACCCACCCGACGTCGAGGGCGCTGAGCCGGGTGAAAGCGGCTCCGACCTCATGGGACGCTATATGGAGTACATGATGCCCGCGCTACTAACTCGCGCCAGCCATCCGGTGTTTATGGGTTCCGCTGTCTACCCCGCCATGGACTTGGTGGGTATCGAGGGCGCTGAAAACTGGGACCAGGCAGCACTGTTTCGCTATCGCAGCCGACGCGCCCTACTAGAAATCGTCGCCAATCCCGCATTCAGTGGTAAGCATCACTTTAAAACAGCGGCGCTAGACAAGACGATCGCTTACCCTACCGAAATTCAGCTCTATCTTGGTGACCCTAGGCTATTGCTGGGACTCATCCTAGTGGCCGTGACGGCTCTGATAGACAACTTTAGAATATCCCGTAGAGCTAGTTAAACAGCGACACCTTCAAGGCAAGCTACGGAGAATAGAATGAAAAAGCTACTCATAGTCGCCGGTATTGTGCTGATGGTTGCGGCGCTCGCCTTCATCCAGCGCGCCAGCATCCTTGAGCGCTTGATGGCAAAAGGTATAGAAAGCCGGATAGGCGCAAACCTGGTCGCGGAGCTCGAAGATGGCCTGCACCTAGCACTCTGCGGGGCGGGCGGCCCTCTGCCAGCCCCCAATGCCTCGGGCCCCTGTGTGGCGGTCGTTGCCGGCAAGCAACTGTTTGTGGTGGATGCGGGCACCGATGGCACCCGCAACTTGGGCCGTATGGGCTACCCAGTTGGCGATGTAAAGGGCGTTTTCCTGACTCACTTCCACTCTGACCACATTGATGGCCTGGGCGAGCTCAGTACTATCCGCTGGGCTGGTGGCGACAACAGCTCGCCTCTGCCCGTCTATGGGCCGAGAGGCGTGGAGCGTGTTGTCGACGGCTTTAACGCAGCCTACGCCCAGGACTTCACTTACCGCCATGCTCACCACGGGGACACGGTAGCGCCCATGAGTGGAGCCGGTATGGAGGCTATACCCTTTGAAAAGCCGCCCATGGGCGAACTGGTTCTGGTCTACGAAGGCGATGGCCTCAAAGTGGAAATGCTTGCGGTAGACCATGCACCGGTGGAGCCAGCAGTGGGTTATCGCTTCAGCTACAAGGGTCGCTCACTGCTAATTACCGGAGACACGACTAAGCAGGCCAACATCCAAAGATTCTCCCAAGGCATTGACCTGCTCGTACACGAGGCTCTGGCCCCCAACCTGGTCAACCTAATGCACGATGCGGCGGTGAAGCTGGACAACAAAATCATGGCGAAGATCACCCACGATATTCTCGATTATCACGCCAGTCCGATAGAAGCCGCCGAAACCGCTCGTGACGCTGGTGTCGGCCACCTACTCTATTATCACATCGTACCGCCGCTGGTTATCCCCGGGCAGAAACTGCTATACCTTAATGGCGCCGAAGAAATCTTCTCTAACTACACCATCGGCGAGGATGGCGTATCGTTCTCCCTGCCCGCCAACTCACACGAAATCATCCAGACTCGCAGCGGACTCTAGAAAGAACGGGGCGGGAATCACCGAGAAAGGTGGATAATCGTGAATCGCCTCTGTTTCCGGTACTCAGTTAGGCCAGTAAATAAACTCATCGCCCTGCAGAAAATGCTCGGCCAGGGTTTTGTCGATAGCGATAGGCATTTCTGTGACGGGTGGGTATAGCGATCCTCTGGAGTTGCGTTGATGTTCGTCGAGTAAGGCCATTAGTTCGGCGAGCTTCTCCGGGTTATCGCCGGCAAGATTGCTCTGCTCGGTCGGGTCCTCAGCCAGATTAAACAGCCAGCGCTTATCGGGGCGCGCGGTGACCTGCAGTTTCCAGTCGCCATGACGCACCACACGGTAGTGCCCGCTCTGCCAGAACAAGGTTTCACGCTCCCAGCCTTGCTCGCCCTCAGGGATGACCAGCGGCAACAAATTCTCTCCGTCGATCTCGATACTCTCGGGCTTTGAAGCACCGGCCGCGGCCACCAGAGTCGGCATCATATCGATATGCGCTACCGGAGTTTGCGACACGGTGCCTGCAGGAATACGAGCCGGCCACTTAACAAACAGCGGCACGCGTATTCCGCCCTCGAACTGGCTGATCTTCCAGCCTCGGAATGGATGATTCACATCTGGTAATCCAAGATAGCCAGGGCCGCCATTGTCGCTGGTGAACAGCACGACGGTGTTATCAGCCAAGCCCTCCTCCTCCAATGCCGCATTGATTCGCCCAACGCTGCGATCCAGAGCGCGAATCATCGCGGCGTAAACGCGCAGGCGGTGGGGCTTGATATCGCCGACCGCCTCGTAGTCTTCCCGGGTGGCCTGCAGGGGCGTGTGCACTCCCCAGTGAGCAAGATAAAGAAAGAACGGCCGGTTCTTGTTGGCCTTAATCACCTTAATGGACTCATCGGTCCAGTAATCCGTGAGATAACCGCTAGGCTCAAAGCGATCTTCATTGCCGGTGTTAAAGCTGTTCGCGTAGACCATGCGCGCCCAAAGAAACTGGTCGATAGGGTCGAAATCCAACTTGGCATTAACCACTCTCGGGTCGTCCTCGGGGAGGTACAGACCACTGGCCATGAGCAAGCTTTCATCGAAGCCCTGTTCGTTAGGTGCCATACCGTTTTTCCGACCAAGATGCCATTTGCCAATGTGGGCAGTTTGGTAGCCCTTATCTCGCAGTATCTCGGCGACGGTAACTTCTTCAGAAGGCAGGCCCTGAGTCTCATAGGGAGGCTTGGATTTGTCCAACTCAGCGTCGTAGATACCGGACGGTAAACCATTGTCCAATCCCGCCGCGATACTGGAAACCATTCCACCCATACCCGAGGGCGTTGGCGTGAACTCAAACCCCGTGCGCGTCGGGTAGCGCCCGGTCATCATCATCGCCCGAGACGGCGCGCAGGTGCCCGCCCCGGAATAGGACTGCGCAAACACCGCGCCCTCAGCCGCCAACTGATCGATGTGCGGTGTCTGCACACGCCCATCTGCCACGCCGCCGCCAAAGGTCGAAATATCGTTGTACCCGAGATCGTCGGCGACAATGAGAATAATATTCGGCGGCCGTTGCCCACCCTCGGCAGCATCAGCGGGGGCTTGTGCCCATTTGATTTCACGCGCGGGCCCAACGTTGTACTCATTGGCAGACCTGTACTTGACCAGAACCAGGAGCAGCTGCGTCTTCATTGAGTAGCCAACCCCAGCTGCAACCACAAGCAATACCATCAGGGGCAGGAGTACTTTCTTCATCATTCTCTTCTCCGGTCATGCGAGTTAGAACTGTAGACATCACCCCGCAAGGTATTTGCCAAACCAATTTTATCCTGCATGCTGCAGAAGATTATATAGACACATGTTATGCCAATTATATTTTTACTTGCAAGCGCCGCTGCGCCTCGCCTAGCGCACTTTAAGTTGTCGCTGAATCTCGCGGGCGAACACCCAAAGTCTGTCCTGCCCCCAGAGCGCCAGTAACTGTTCGCCACGTTCATCAAGAAGCCTGAAACTGGGAACACCCCACAATCCAGCGTCGTACATCACCAGGCGATTCTGCTCCAGAAGGTCTTCCCAGCCTGGCTGCCCGAGATGTACCTGTGCCTCGCTCCAATCGAGACCCGCGTCCTCGACGACCTTGCGCAAACCACGATCGTTGTTGGTTTTAATTCCGCAGGCAAATGTATTTCGGAGAAAGCTGGACAGCAACTCAACTCCCCTGCCCTGATCGACCGCCCACGGATATAAAGAGTAACAACGCCGTGCGGGCTCGCCGATGGGATCACTGAAGTTCCCGTAGGGGACGCCCGCCTCCCGTGCTTCCCGAGCGGCGTCCATAAAAATATAGAGGCCTTTCTCGCGGGTGGCGGGTACGCCGCGCATTACCATGGGCAGCACGGGCCGTACCGACAGTTTTACGCCTGATTCCCGAGCAAGTTTTTTGGCCCGATCGAAGACAATGGATGTGTAGGGGCTGCGCAAAGAGGGAAAGACCTCAAGAGTCAATGTGCCATTGTCTATGGCTCCATCGAACGCCACGTCCGGCCGCGGCACTATCATCGGCTGTCCCGCTTGGCGATCGGCACCCAGTGCCGAAAGACGCTTCTCCAGATGGTAGAGTCGATCAACTCCCCAGTACCACTCACCACCGTAGTAAAACATCGCGCCCGAGTAATGTTTAAGCTGTGTACGACGCTGGGTCCCCGCCACTATTCGAGCGAAGCACTGACCCGCGGACGCCTGGCCATAAGTGGCCGCCAGTAACTGCAGTTTAGCCTCATCGGAGGTCCAAAGTGCTTTGCCGACCTCGGCGGCACAGGCGGTGAAAGCATCGGATCCCTGTGCGGCCACTATCGACGACGCTAGCTGCACCAGCGCAGGATCAGGCGCCGCGGGATTCTTCGGAAATTCAAGGCCGTATTCCGGCGCGACATGAAAGGAATCGTAACGAGACAGCTGCAACAGCAAGTCTGTCTCAGGAGCATTTTTACCGCTAGGACCCTCAACCAGATGACACTCCAGCTCAATGTCATACCGCTCGACAAGGGGTTGCAGAACCTGGGCGGCTAGGTGGCTATAGCCATCGTCGACCTGATGAAAATACTCAACGCGATGAGGAGCGCCCTCCTTGAGGCGCTCTTTTTCAACCGACGCACGCCGCTTATCCATGCGCTCAGCAGCGAACATACGGGTCATCAACTTAGACGTCAGCCACCGGCGCAGCGGACTAGGATCGATACTGGCGACTCCCCCCTGATCCGTAAACTGTTCCGCCATATCAGCTGTCCGCGTCGGTGCCTTCAATCAAATTCTTCAGCAAGCTCTTTACGACATTGCTACTGCTTTTCTTACTCAGTTTCTGGTGGCGCCGCAGCCTGTGCCACATTTCAAAGGAGGCTATGGCGTCTATGGCTTCACGAGTCTCGCGGGGTAGAGACTTAAGCTCCGGCAACCTGTCATTTAGGTCCTTGCGCAAGCCACGCTGGTTACGGGCGTAGTTCTTGCGCAACACCTCGTAGCGCCAAAGCTGTGCTTGAGTTCCCAACATGATATTGCTAACACCCTCATAACCATCGGCATAACGTTCAACAGCCCTATCAACCCGCTGTGCAAGCGTGCCGCTGCGATCTCCGCCCAGAAAATGCGCCTCGTAGGAATCTCTTATGTGATTGTCGGCGACTTCAAAAAGAGACTCCATGTCCTCAAAATGGCGGAAAAAGGAACGAATACCCACTCCCGCACGATCGGATATTTGCTGGGCAGTAGGCACCAGCACGCCCTCCTCCTGCAAAGCCAAAGCCGCTTCAACGATGGCTAGTCGACTCCGTTCGCTGCGAAGGCGACGCCCGTCTACAACTTCTGCAAGCTGGTTCTTTGACATAGTGACCCCACATTACGTTCTGAAAAAGCTAACTTATTGACACTAACCATGCAATAAAAGTGGCCGGGGGTTCCAGTTATGAATGCCGGCAGGGCGCGTAAGTCGAATCGCCTTGACGCTGAAGATTATGCGGGAGAGGAAGGCGGTATTGATTCGAGCATCCTTTGGGCCGCTCTCATCCCGCCTCTTCCAGACAAAAAAAAAGCCCCTTTAGGGACCCTCTTTTTTTGTCTGGCGGAGAAGGAGGGATTCGAACCCTCGATACGCTATTAACGTATACGCCCTTAGCAGGGGCGCGCCTTCAGCCACTCGGCCACTTCTCCGTAAGGCGCGGGATGATACCACCGTCGTCTATTGGGTCAAACCCGTTTTAGCCTACTTTGGAAAATCATTTGAATCTGTAAAAAAGGACGCTATCTCCTCAAGCGGTTTTTTTATCAGCGCTGCAGCAGGGACTGTCGCATCAGCAGATGGGTGGCCCACCACAATGAGCATATAGGGGCGTTCGGTGGATGGTCTATTCAAAATCTTGCTAAGGAATTTCATGGGGTTGGGCGTATGCGTCAGAGTAGCCAGACCTGCGCTATGGAGCGCATTCAACAAAAACCCTGTGGCAATACCCACAGATTCAGACATGTAATAGTTTTTACGCTTATTCCCTTCTGCATCCTTCCCCTGGCGCTCTACAAAAACAGCGATAAGCCAGGGCGCCGTTTCCAAAAAGGGCTTGAACTGATCGGTACCCAATTTGCTGAGATTCTTAAGCCACTCATCCCCGCCCCGCCCGCCATAGAATTCGGCTTCTTCAATCTCAGCGGCCTCACGAATCTGCCGCTTAAGGTTGGGATCATTGACGCATGCAAAGTGCCAGGGCTGGTGGTTTGCACCGCTAGGGGCGGTGCCAGCGGCAAGAACGCAGGCTTCGATGATATCCGTCGGCACGGGGGTATCCGCGAAGCTGCGGACCGAGTGACGAGCTTGTACATGCTTTAAGTAGCCAAGTGCTCGCTCACGGGACTGCTCCACCGTCAGATTCTGTACGTCAGGCAGTGGAACCGCTTGATAGTCGTCGCTCACAGGCCCGCTCAGAAGATATACATTAGCTTTCGTCGCCGCTAGTCGGCTCTGGGCCGCCATCCGCGATTTTGTCGTAGATTTCTTCGCGGTGAACCGCGAGGTCTCGAGGGGCGTTCACCCCAATACGCACGTTGCCGCCTTTTACGCTGACCACGGTGACCGTAATATCGTCCCCCAGCCTAAGGGATTCACCCTCTTTTCGTGTCAGGATTAGCATGTCATTCGTCCTATGTTGGCGCCAACCTTACGCGACGCTCCATCAACTTAGGCAGCAGACTCCTCTGTGGGTTCCGCATCTAGTCCGAAAGAGGAATGCAGAGCCCTTACTGCAAGTTCCAGAAACTTCTCTTCGATAATCACGGAAATCTTAATCTCCGATGTCGTAATCATCTGAATATTGATTCCCACGTCCGCCAGCGCTTCAAACATCTGGCTGGCGACACCGGCGTGGGAGCGCATCCCGACACCAACGACAGAAATTTTGGCGATACGGCTGTCAGAACGAACTTCTCTAGCACCCAATTCCGCGGCGATTTGCTTAAGGATTTCCTCTCCCCGGGCCAACTCGCTGCGCGAGACCGTGAAGGTAAAGTCCGTGCTGTTGTCCTCCGCCACGTTCTGAACGATGACGTCGACCTCGATGTTCGCCTTGCCGATAGGGCCCAGTATCTTAAAAGCGACGCCGGGCATGTCAGGAACGCCAAGAATAGTGAGCTTGGCTTCGTCACGGTTAAAGGCGATGCCGGCAATTGTTGGGGTTTCCATAAGGTCTTCCTCTTCCTCTAGGCTGATGAGGGTGCCCGGCCCGTCCTGAAAGCTGTGGAGAACACGCAGCGGCACGTTGTACTTGCCTGCAAACTCCACTGCTCGAATCTGTAACACCTTGGACCCCATGCTGGCCATTTCCAGCATTTCTTCGAAGGTAATTTTGTCCAAACGCTTCGCGCCGTCGACAACTCGTGGATCGGTCGTATAGACACCGTCCACATCGGTATAAATCTGACATTCGTCAGCCTTGAGAGCCGCAGCCAGCGCCACAGCAGTCGTGTCTGAACCACCACGTCCTAAGGTCGTGATGTTGCCTCTCTCATCGACACCCTGAAAACCTGCAACTACCACCACGTTTCCGCTTTTCAAATCGGCGTGGAGACGAACATCGTCAATCTCTCGAATACGTGCCTTGGTATGCGCGTCGTCCGTGAGAATACGCACCTGTGAACCGTTATAGCTTTTCGCTGCCTTGCCGCGTTTTTGCAGGGCCATAGCGAGCAAAGCGGTGGTCACCTGCTCGCCAGTGGATACGAGCACATCCATTTCCCGTGGCACGGGTTGGTCCTGTATCTGCTGAGCGAGCTCAATCAAGCGGTTGGTTTCGCCACTCATTGCTGACACCACGACAACAATGTCATGCCCCTGATCACGAAAGTTCGCGACCTTATCCGCGACCTGCTCGATACGCTCTACGCTGCCTACCGACGTGCCGCCAAACTTTTGAACAATCAGTGACATCTCAAGCCTTCAGGTTTTCTTTTACCCAGGACGGAACCGCTTCCAGAGCCGCAGGCAACAAAGCCGGCTCAGTACCACCGCCTTGGGCCATGTCAGGACGACCGCCGCCTTTGCCACCCAGGCGCCCAGCAAATTCGCGCATCAAATCACCCGCCCGAACGCGATCTGTGAGGTCCTTGGTGACGCCCGCAACCAGCGCAACTTTGTCGTCATTCACCGCAGCGAGCAATATCACACCACTACCAATTTTGTTCTTGCACTGATCCATGATCCCCCGTAGCGAACCGGAATCTGCACCGTCAACTGCAGTGGCGAGCACCTTCACGCCATCGACCTCTATGGCAGACGCCGTGATGTCACTACCCGCCGAGGACGCCAGCTTTTGCTTTAGGCGTGCGAGTTCTTTCTCGAGGTCGCGGTTTTGGCCGCGCAAAGCCGCGACTTTGTCACTGACGTTTTCTGTTGTCCCGCGAACCACCTCGCAAACATTGGCAAGAGCATCGTCAACGGTGCGCATCTCTCGCAGGGCGTGGGCACCGGTAACCGCCTCTATTCGACGAACACCCGACGCGAGCCCTCCCTCAGAGAGAATCCGCAACAAGCCTATATCACCAGTGCGCTCGACGTGGGTTCCTCCGCAAAGCTCGACCGAGAATCTATCTTCGCCCATGCTGAGTACGCGAACTTCGTCGCCATATTTCTCACCGAAGAGCGCCATGGCCCCGGCCTCTCGAGCATCATCCATGCTCATCACTTGGGTAGTTACTTCTGAGTTGGCACGGATTTGAGCATTCACGCTGTCCTCTACAGCACGTACTTGCTCGGCTGTCATCGCCTCAGGATTAGAAAAGTCAAAACGAAGACGCTGACCATCTACCAAAGAGCCCTTCTGAGCAACGTGATCGCCAAGCTCATTGCGAAGAGCGGCATGTAAAAGGTGCGTTGCGGAGTGATTGAGACGGGTATTCTGTCGAAGCTCGTTATCAATCTCGCTGGCTAGCGTATCGCCGACAGCAACAGAGCCCTCCAGGACTTTAACGTGGTGTAGATGATGACCCTGGGCCTTTGTAGTGTCGCCGACCTCCATACGAAGGCCTTCGCCGTTGAGGTAACCGCTGTCTCCCGCCTGACCGCCGGATTCTCCGTAAAACGGTGTTTGATCCAGAATCACAACACCGTGTTCTCCAGCATTGAGTTCAGGCACTTGCTCGCTGTCGCGCAACAAAGCGACGACCTTTCCACTACCGGTGATTTGATCGTAACCGGTGAATGTCGTCTCTCCGTCCAGCGTGAGTGTGCTGTTGTAATCTACCGTAAAGCCACCGCCCTCTTTCGAACGCTCTCTTTGGGCCTGCATCGCAGCTTCGTAGCCGGGCATATCCAGACTGAAGTTTCGCTCCCGGGCAATATCGTTAGTGAGATCAACAGGGAATCCGTAGGTGTCGTAAAGCTTGAAAACTACATCGCCGGGAATAACATCCCCATCCATGGCCGCAAGGGCTTCATTGAGGATACCCATACCCTGCTCAAGCGTCCGGGCGAACTGCTCTTCTTCGCCGCGTATGACGTCTTCGATGCGCGACTGCTGCTCTGAAAGTTCGGGATAAAAGTCTCCCATTTGAGCGACGAGGGTTGCGACCAGTTTGTAGAAAAACAAGGAGTCAGCACCCAGCTTATTACCGTGACGAATCGCCCTGCGCATGATCCGGCGCAAAACGTAGGAACGGCCCTCGTTGCCCGGTAATACGCCGTCAATAACAAGAAACGCGGTGGAACGAATATGATCTGCAATGACACGTAAGGAGGATGCCGCGTACTCCTCGGTGCCCACTACCTCAGCGGCAGATTTAATCAGCGCCTGAAAAAGATCGATCTCATAGTTGCTATGTACACCCTGGAGGATCGCCGCGATGCGCTCCAGCCCCATGCCTGTATCTACCGAGGGCTTGGGTAAGGGAGTCATCTCTCCATCAGCGCTGCGGTTGTACTGCATGAAAACCAGATTCCAGATCTCTATGTAGCGATCCAGGTCATCATCGGGACTTCCAGGGGGCCCTCCTGGCACGTGTTCTCCGTGATCATAAAAGACTTCTGAACTCGGCCCACAAGGCCCCGTATCACCCATCTGCCAAAAATTATCTTCATCGAGTCGGGAAATACGCTCTGCTGGAAAGCCGATCTCCTCGATCCAGATTTTTTCCGCCTCGTCATCACTGATATGTACGGTGACCCAAAGTTTTTCTTTGGGAAGACCCAGATTTACCGTAAGGAACTCCCAGGCAAAACGGATAGCTTCGCGCTTAAAGTAATCACCGAAGCTGAAATTTCCCAGCATTTCGAAAAAAGTGTGGTGCCGCGCGGTATAACCCACGTTCTCAAGGTCATTGTGCTTACCCCCTGCACGTACGCAGCGCTGCGCACTGACCGCTCGGTTGTAGGGGCGAGACTCCGCGCCGAGAAATACATCCTTAAACTGATTCATACCGGCGTTAGTGAACAGCAGCGTCGGGTCATCGGCTGGCACCAATGAGCTACTAGGAACTCGCTGGTGCCCATTGGAGTCAAAATAGGCGAGAAACGCCTCGCGGATTTCTCCGGTTTTCATGTCTTACTCTCTCTGCGGGCGATTTCTGCAGTCGAAATCGCGGCTAAGCGTTTTTATCAGTACGCGTTGTTGTCGAAACTGTTTTGGAAACTGTCGTGAAAACTGTCGTCGCAGCTGTTGCAGCAGCTGTTGCAGCAGCTGTTGTCGCAGCTGTTGTCGCAGCTTTAGTCACTCGCAGCTATTCTCGCAGCTATTGTTACAAGTTTAGCTATCTTTAAGTCTCGCGGGCTGCGAACTCAGCCGACCATTTTACCCTCTGATAGAGTGCCACCGGCAATGATGTGTAAGTGCAAGTGATGCACGGTCATTCCAGCGCCTTCTCCATTGTTGATGATCAAACGAAAGGCCTCGGCAACACCCAGCTGTCTGGCTACGTTTCCCGCAGCGAGCATTAAATGCCCGAGCAAGGCTTGATCGTCACCTTGCGCGTCAGACAGTTTTTCGATCACCTTTTTAGGTATCACCAGCACATGCACCGGCGCCTGAGGATTAATGTCATTGATCGCTATGCAGTGATCGTCCTCATATATCTTCTCGGCCGGGATGTCGCCGTTAATGATCATTGTGAAAATACTGTCTGCCATGCCTAGCGCCTGCCTATTTGCTGTACCTTTTTGCGGTATAGAGTCTGTTTTAACAAACTTTTAACCCAACTTCTCGTCAGCAGTGAGCTGGCGAGCTTCCTCTTCCAGCATCACCGGTATGCCATCCCTTACCGGGTATGCTAATCCGCTGGCCTTGCAAAACAACTCCTCGCTGGCTTCGTGATATTCAAGGGGCGCCTTGCTCACGGGGCATACGAGGATGCTCAAAAGCTTCTTATCGAGCACAGTGGGTCATCCTTTTTGGGAAATTTGCGATTATACGGTTTTTTGCCCGCTGCAGGCGCTTCTCACGCCATTTGTCTTGTGTTTCTGGCTACCATGGAGGAGAATTTCGCGCCCGAATTAACCCCATAAGAGTCAAAGTCATGTCATTAAACAAAGTTCTTTCCAGTATTTTCCTGGCGGCGAGCCTTACCGCAGCGCCTTTCGCTGGCGCAGCGCATCATGAAGAGCCCATGTCAGACCACGCCGAGCGTGCGATGGCCATCGAAGTCGATGCCGAAGTTATTGCTGTGGATGCTGAAACCCGAGAAATGGTTCTTCAACTTCCTACTGGCGAGCAGCTAACTACCAAAGTTGACCCCCAAGTCGAGCGTCTCTCCGAAGTCGTACCCGGTGACTTTTTGGTCGTTACCTATCTAGCCGCATTGGCCGCTGAGCTTCGTGAGCCTACGGAAGAAGAGATGGCGAACCCTTGGGTTGAAGGTGCAGATGCAGGAGTGGCAGGCGACAACGAAGCACCTGGTGGCGCAATGGTGTCAGCGGTTCGCGCTGTATGCACCATCGAAGGCATGAACCGCCTGCTGGGAACCGTGACTATCATGGATTCTCGCGGCAAAGCTCACGTCATTGGCGACGTTAGCGCCGAGCGTATTGAGCAGCTCAGCATTGGTCAGTCTGTAGTTATTACCTTTACTCAAGCGCTGGCTGTTGGGATCGAGAAAGCAGCAGAGATGTAAATTGACCTCGCTCCCCGCCGCGTTATCGGCGAGGGGGCGACGTTACTCCTGAGTAGATTTATCAGGCTCAGGCTTAGGCATGGGCTTAGGCATGGGCGGTACGAGTCTTTGCGGGTCTACCCGCCGATCCCTCCAGCTCATACGCCAGTCCAAATGGGGCCCCGTCGCTCTCCCCGTTGCACCCACTGCACCGATTAGATCGCCTATCTTAAGCTCATCACCTACTTTTGCCGACACTTCACTCATGTGCAGAAAGGATGATGACAGACCGTAACCATGATCAAGAATGACGGTACCCCCTGAGTAAAACAAATCCGGTTCGGCCAACGTAACCCGCCCCGCGGCTGGCGCATAAATGGGCGTTCCTGTGGGAACAGCGACGTCCACGCCGTAGTGCGGGCTTCCAGGCTTGCCGTTGTAAAAACGCTGACTCCCGTATACACCCGAAATCCGCCCCTGCACCGGCCAAACAAAGCCACCATCAATTTGCATGAGCCAATCGGGACGTTCGATGACCTGTGCCTTTGCGGCGGCCACCAATTGCCGCTCACGACGAATGCGCTCGAGCTGCTCTTGGGGTGGCGTTACGGTCCTCTGTGGAACCCCTTCCACGCGCGAAATCCGATACTCACGCTGAGCCACAGTTACGGAATACTCGCAGTCGTTACCTACCCGCAGCAGACTGTTCGCCGGCGCATCTCTATGAAAGGCTGCTACTACGAAGCCATCGGGCGTCACCGTTAGCTGCTGATCATCCAGCTGTACTGAGGTACCCGGTGTAACTTTTGCCCAAATTAAGCCACCCTCGGCGGGGTCCCCTTGCACATTGACGCATTGAGCCCCGGCAGACGACATAAAGGAAGCAGCAAAAGCGCCTGCGAAACATGCTCTGAACAAGTAATGTGATCTCATAGGGCGAGTGTAGGTGCCTCTGGTGTATGCAGCAATAAGCCCCGGGCATTTGTATGGATAGATCCCCTTAACACGACGGGAAATGCACTCCAAAGGACACCTGGCAGGCTAGAATACTGCTATGGGACGTTATAGAGCACCACGCCCACGAGGGACGCCACTGATCACCGCAGCAGGTGAGGCTCGACTGCGTGCAGAACTTGACGACTTGTGGCGCAAGGAGCGACCCGTAGTAGCACTGGCTGTGCAGGATGCCGCCAAGAACGGAGATCGCTCAGAGAACGGTGACTACATCTATGGCAAGAAACGCCTTCGAGAGATTGATGGCCGGGTACGGTTTATTAGCAAGCGGCTCGAAGTCCTTCAGGTCGTGCGAGAACCCCCGAGCAATCAGGAACGGATTTTTTTTGGGGCGACTGTAGAGGTCGAAGATCAACATGGTACTCAGCAAAGCTTCACCATCCTCGGGCCCGATGAGTTCGAATCTTCTCGAGGCGAAGTGTCTATCGATGCGCCCATAGCCCGAGCGCTTTTGGGAAAAAGCATTGGCGACTGTGTAAATCTCGAGAGCCCGGGGGGCCTAAGGGAGCTGGAGGTATTGAACGTTGCTTATCGCCACAGTTAAGCGGCTATTCTTGCCCCGTACTACTAGTCCAGCATCGCTAGTCGAGCACCCCTAGTCGAGCACCCCTAGTCGAGAGCAGCATATACGAGCGCCTCCAATTGCCCTCTAAAGTTAAAGGTGCTCGATGGTATCAGCTGGGTCATGAACACCACCGCAAGATCCTCAATAGGATCTATCCAAAATAGCGTGCTCGCCATGCCTCCCCAGTAAAAGCTTCCCTGCGTTGCCGGGTACCCGTTAACGACGGGATCGATCTTGGACGCGAAGCCCAAACCAAAGCCGACGCCCTCGTGGTCGGTTTCGGTAAAGCCGGCCATGGCGACGCTCGCCAGATCAGCTTTCTCAGGTAGATGATTTGCCGTCATAAGATCAAGAGTCTTGCGACTAATGATCCGCTGTCCGTTAAACGCCCCCCTGCCAAGAAGCATCTGACAGAAGCGTAAATAGTCAGCGGCGGTTGACACCAATCCTCCACCACCGGAATAAAAACTGCGACCGATGTACTGCGATGACTGAGCATCATCCTGAAGAACCAGACGTTTCTGCCCATCTCTTGTGTAACAGGACGCGAAACGATGCAATTGGTCATCCCGCGGACTAAAGGAGGTGTCGCACATTCCCAAGGGGTCAAAAATGGTCGAGTGTAGATAGTCCGGAAGCGTCTGGCCGCTGATCCGTTCGACGAGATAGCCTACGACATCCGTGGCCACCGAGTAATTCCAGCGATCGCCGGGCGAAAATTCCAGGGGCAGCGTAGCCAGCTGCTCAATCATATCCTCTAGCGTGTAACCCTGAACGGGTCTGGCGACCTTAAGTTTTCGGTACGCCCTATCGATCTCCGTAGACTGCATAAAGTCGTAAGTAAGACCTGACTGATGGGTCAACAAGTCGCGAATCCGCATTGGACGATGGGGGGTTCGGGTTTGGAATTCAGGATAACTACCACCCTCTCGCACCTGGAGGCCTTTCCACTGCGGTATAAATCGGTGAACCGGATCATTAAGCGAAAACAAGCCGCGCTCCCAAAGCGTCATGAGTGCGATAGATACGATGGGCTTGGTCATGGAATAGATACGAAAGACCGTATCGTCAGTCATAGGGAGCTCGCGCTCGCGATCACGTTGACCAGCAATGTGCAGGTATGCCAACTGATCGCTACGCAAAACCGCGGTGAGGCAGCCAGCGATTTTACCGGGCTCAACATAGCTCCGCTCCAGATGCTCCCCGATACCTTTGAGGCGACCCTCGGACATCGCTGCGGCAGAGGGATCAACGCGAGTAAAATCCATCGTTCTTGGCTCCAAGTCGTGATTTTCGACAGCGCGCAAGTGTAATGGAGCCTGTGATTAAGGTATACAAAACCGCCACGAGAATTGCTGGTCCGGCAGCCACGCTGCTAAAATGGCGCGCTTTCCAACGGGCATCAGCCCCCGCAATTGTGGAACGCTACCATGAGCATGGATCGCCTCACGACACTTGAAGGCCACGACGAATTTCTCGCCCGACACATAGGCCCCAGCGCTGCACAACAGAGCGAAATGGCCTTGGCGGCAGGGTACGACAGCGTTGAGTCACTCATCGACGCCACTGTCCCCTCAAACATCCGCTTGACTAACCCCATGGCCTTAGATGGTCCTCAACGCGAGGTCAATGTTATCGCCCGCTTGAAGGCCATGGCTGCGCAAAATCGCATCTGCAAAAATTTTATCGGTATGGGGTACTACGGTACCCACACCCCCGCGGTGATCCAAAGAAACGTGCTGGAGAATCCGGGTTGGTATACCGCGTACACGCCGTACCAGGCTGAGATATCCCAAGGACGCCTCGAAGCCTTGCTCAGTTACCAACAGGTCATTATGGATCTGACCGGCATGGAGCTCGCCAACGCGTCCATGCTGGACGAGGCGAGTGCCGCGGCAGAGGCAATGACGCTGACCCAGCGGGTCAACAAAAAAAACAAGAGCGTGCGCTTCATTGTAGATAGCGACTGTCACCCTCAGACCCTTGCAGTCCTCGAAACGCGTGCCGAACCACTAGGCATTGAGATTGTGCATGGCAATGCTACTCAATTGCTGCAGAAAGGCGACGCATTCGGCGTATTCATTCAGTATCCAGGCAGCAGCGGTAACGTATCCGACCCCAGCGCACTCATAGAATCAGCCCATGCCCAAAACACTTTGGTGGTGGTTGCCAGCGACCTGCTAGCGCTTTTGTTGCTCAAGTCTCCGGGGGAGCTCGGTGCCGATGTGGTTGTTGGCAATAGCCAGCGCTTTGGTGTCCCCATGGGCTATGGCGGACCTCACGCTGCGTTCTTCGCCACGCGAGATTCTTACAAGCGCTCGACCCCCGGACGTATTATTGGCGTCTCCGTCGATCGCGATGGTCGCCCTGCCCTGCGTATGGCAATGCAAACCAGGGAACAACACATTCGCCGGGAGAAAGCCACGAGCAACATTTGTACAGCGCAAGCCTTACTAGCGGTTATGGCTGCTTTTTATGCGATGTATCACGGACCAGCGGGTTTACGCCAAATCGCGGAGCGCGTGCAGCTACTAACGGGCGCACTGGCCTCGGCGCTGCGCTCATCGGGCGTAACGGTTCTTAACTCACACTTCGTAGACACCCTGACGATCGCAAGCGACGACCAGCGAGAAAGCATACTGGCTCGCGCGGAAGCCCAAGGCGTTAACCTACGCTGTGACAACGCTGAAACATTGGGGGTTTCTCTAGATGAAACAACCACGCGTGCCGACCTTGCACTACTCATAGAAGTAATTACCGGTGAATCTTTAAGCGTCGATAGTCTCGACGTTGAGAGCGGTATTCCCGACGACCTATATCGCGACGTCGACTACCTTCAGCATCCTCTCTTTAATGAATATCATTCAGAGACTGAAATGCTGCGCTATATGCGCCGTCTCGAAAGCAAAGACATCGCTCTTAATCGCTCCATGATTGCGCTTGGCAGTTGCACCATGAAGCTGAATGCCACCACCGAAATGTTGCCGGTTACCTGGGAAGGCTTCGGTGCGATACATCCTTTTGCACCCATCGACCAGGCAGCAGGCTACGCAGAACTCCTAACGGATCTTGAACGCATGCTCACAGAGTGCACAGGCTACGACGCTGTATCGCTACAGCCCAATGCCGGGTCCCAGGGAGAGTACGCAGGCTTGTTAGTGATAAAGCGCTACCACGAAAGCCGGGGGGACAGGGATCGCAATATTTGCCTTATCCCATCGTCTGCGCATGGTACCAACCCTGCGAGCGCGGTTCTGGCGGGAATGCGTGTTGTGATAGTCGAGTGCGACGCTCAGGGCAATGTAGACATCGCGGATCTTCGTAAAAAGGCCGAGCAACACAGCAAGCATTTAGCGGCGATCATGGTGACCTACCCCTCCACTCACGGCGTTTTTGAGGAGGACATCGTAGAGGTCTGTCAGATCGTGCACGAGCACGGTGGTCAAGTATATGTCGATGGCGCCAATCTCAACGCCTTGGTCGGCTTAGCAGCCCCCGGTAAGTTCGGCGCTGACGTATCTCACCTCAACCTGCACAAGACCTTTTGCATACCCCACGGCGGTGGTGGCCCCGGCATGGGACCTATCGGCGTGGGCGCGCACCTGCAACCATTTCTGCCGTCAAACCCTGTAGTACCCGTACCGGGACTATCACCAGATAACGACGTCGTGTCCGCCACTCCCTATGGCAGCGCTTCGATCTTGCCGATTTCCTGGGCCTATATTGCGCTGATGGGTGCCCGTGGACTGACACAGGCCAGTAAAGTTGCCATCGTCTCTGCGAACTACATAGCCCATCGACTGCGCGATCATTATGGCGTGCTTTACACGGGTAGCAGTGGCACCGTCGCTCACGAATGCATTATTGATATTCGCCCGATCAAAGAGGCTAGCGGCATCGGCGAGGAAGACATCGCCAAGCGACTCATGGACTTTGGCTTTCATGCTCCCACGATGTCATTCCCTGTCGCCGGCACTCTAATGATAGAACCCACGGAATCCGAGTCTCTTGCAGAGATCGATCGGTTCTGCGACGCGCTTATCACCATTCGTGAAGAAATACGTGAAGTTGAGAGTGGACGCTGGTCACTGGAAGACAACCCGCTGGTTAATGCGCCTCACACGCTGCGCGATCTCACCGGAGAGGAATGGGCCCATGCCTACAGCCGAAAGCAAGCTGCGTTTGCGATGGACTCCCTCCAGCAAGACAAGTACTGGCCGCCGGTAAGTCGTATCGACAACGTCTACGGCGACCGGAATCTTTTTTGCGCCTGCCCGTCTATCGACAGCTTTCGTGAAAGCACGCAGGACGAGCCCAGCCTAGGATAAGCGTATTGCAAGCTACAGCGGTGAATTGAACGGCATACGGCGGCAGGCTACGAGCGAGATTTTGCGTCACCGTTAAAAATAGCGCCGCGACGAAAAGACATCTACACTCGAGATTGTGATTCCTGACGAGGCGTTAGCTGTAGTGAGTGAGACACATCTCTTGCCGCAAAGCGATGCGGTATTCCTCGCGGCGGGCATTGGCACGTGGCACTGGGACGCCGCGAGCGGCATATTTCAGCTGTCCGATGACGGCATCGAAATGCTCCAGGTGCGTAATGACGAACTCCCTTTGAACGCAGACACCATTCTTGGGCAGATCCTCGACGAAGATGTCGATGACTTTCAAGCCGCCATGGCTCAACTCTTGATCGAGCCAAGCCTTATCAAAGTAGATTTTCGAGCCCTCCTCGACAGCGGCGATGTGCGGTGGTATCGCGCGGTTGGTCAAAGTTACAAAGCCGACTCAGGCAGCGTATCGCACGCTTCAGGCGTGCTTGTTGATGTCACAGGGCAACACAATGCTGAGCATTACTACGATACATTCTTTCAGCAGCCCAACGGTATGCACCTGGTCGCTAGCATTGACGGCGTCATTGCACTCGCAAATAGTGCGTGGCAACTCGTTTTAGGCTACGCCCCTTCAGAACTTATTGGGCGTAACTTTCTGGATCTCGTGCACGAGAAGGATCAGGAAAGCACCATTGCCGAAATGGTCAACCTGTCAAGGGGTCTGAAAACCCTGTACTTTGAAAATCGTTATCGGCACAAGGACGGCAGTTACCGAGTCATTGCCTGGTCTGCCGCCACCGCAGAGCGAGAGTCAGTTATCTGTGGGGTGGGTAGAGATATATCGCAGGAACACGCGGCTAGACGCGAGCTCTTTCAGGCTGCGGCTGTGTTCAACAATAGCGGCGAAGGAATCCTCATCTCTGATGCAGACGGCCGCATCCGGGATGTGAACGCTGCGTTCTCCCGCATAACCGGATACAGCCGCGATGAAGCTATAGGGGAGTCCACAAACCTACTACGGTCCGGGCGTCATGACGCAGATTTTTATCAGACAATGTGGCATGCCCTCCAGAAAAATGGAGTATGGCGAGGCGAGATATGGAACCGGAGAAAGTCTGGAACCGTTTTTCCCGAGCTACTGACGATTAGTAAAATTGACGGCCCAGATGGCGGCTTCATGGCAATCTTCACTGACATCAGCCAGCTCAAAGAGACCGAAGCCCAGCTGCAAAAACTCGCGCACTACGATCCGCTGACCAACCTGCCCAACCGCTTTCTCATTAATGAGCGGCTCGAGCACGGCATTCGCCGCGCTCAGCGTCGCTCTGATCAACTCGCTGTCTTCTTTCTCGATATCGATGGCTTTAAAAACATCAACGACAGCCTCGGGCATCTTGCTGGAGACAGGCTCCTCGGTATCACCGCGGACAGGCTCCGAGACGTGCTTCGTGAAGATGATAGCGTCGGCCGAATTGGTGGAGACGAATTCCTCATGCTCCTTGACGACATTGGATCACCCGAAGACGCCACCAACATTGCAGAGAAAGTCATTGGTGCCCTTCGTAAGCCTATGATCCTGGAGGGCCGCAGCGTATCGGTAAGTGCAAGCATTGGAATCAGCATATTCCCCGAGGATGGGCAAACCGCCGAAACGCTGATGAGCAATGCCGACGCAGCGATGTATAACGCCAAAGATCAAGGCCGCGACACCTTCCGATTTTACTCAGAGCATCTAACGCGACAGGCATTTCAGAATGTTCTCATTGACTCTGCTCTTCGCGAGGCCGTAGCAAAAAAAGAACTTCATTTGGCGTTTCAACCACAAGTGATTAATGACAGCCAAACGCTGCTCGGGCTAGAGGTTCTCCTGCGCTGGCATCACCCCACGCTAGGAAAGGTACCCCCTGCGCAGTTTATTCCTCAGGCCGAACGTACCGGGCTGATCCGTAACATTGGTCATTGGGTACTCGAACAATCTTGTATTCAAGGTAGCCATTGGCTGGCTGAAGGATTGGAGTTCGGTCATCTGGCGGTCAATGTATCTGCGCCCCAGTTCCGCGCCGAAGACTTCGTAGCGCAAGTAAAGAAGGTCCTCCAGGACACCCAATTCCCTCCTGAAAAACTTGAGCTGGAACTCACAGAAAGTGTATTGGTAAGAGACACAGAAGCACTCATCGAGAGCATGCATGAGCTCAGAGCATTAGGTGTGATGTTCGCCATCGACGACTTTGGCACCGGCTACTCTTCCCTGTCCTATCTAAAGCGCATGCCCATAGATCGACTCAAACTAGACAAATCCTTCGTAGACAACATTGCCAGTGATGAAAGCGATCAAATCATTGCGGGGGCGGTACTGGCACTGGGCGACGCACTGGGGGTACCGGTCATTGCGGAGGGTATTGAGCAGGACGCGCAGGCACAGGTGTTGAAAGGACTTGGCTGTACACATTTTCAGGGTTTTCTGTATGGCATGCCGATGTACGCTCCGCGCACGGAGGTGCTTTTACGCTCACATAAGCCCTAAGCCAGCCACGAGAAGCTTACAAGACTGTCCTGTCGAAAAATGCCCACGAAAAAAAAGGCGCCCAAAGGCGCCTTTTCAACTTTTAGAGGTTTTAGAAGCTGTAACGGAAGTCTACCCCGTAGCTTTGCAGCGCCGATGGATGCAAAAAGCTTCCGCCGAACTCGGGCGTAGGAATCACTTCCTGCAGATACTCCTCATCGGTGATGTTGCGACCCCAGGCGGTAATCGCCCAGTTTTCGCCTTCGAGCCCTACTCGCAAGTCCACGGTGCTAAACGCGTCGCGAGATGACTTGGAGAAGTTCTGATTGAACCCAGGACCGAAGAAGGCGTTCCAAATAGTGGGAGTTTCCTCACCCTGTAGTGTGTGGAACCACATTTCGCCTGTGTACTGCCAGTCCAATCGACTCACCAACTGCATGCTACCGCCCACAGGAAAGCTTAGCTCCGCACCCAGATTACCGGTAGTCTCTGGCGCTTGAGGTACATCATTACCCTCAGACAGAGGACGGTGATTGTTCTTCTCAATCTCTGAATCCATCAAGCCAATCCCGCCATAGACTGTCAGGTACTCAGTGGCAATGAAGGTGAAGTCCGCTTCGATACCCTGAATGTAGAGTTCATCAATAGTTGTGACTGTACGCAGGATGCCAAAAGGTCCCGCGTAGAACTCAAAGAACTGATTGTCTTCAACATCCGTGCGGAAGGCAGCGGCATTTAAACGCAGACGACGATCCATCAATTCGGACTTAAAGCCGACTTCAAAAGCAGTGGAGATTTCCTTGTCATAGTCGTCGGTTACCTGAAGCTGCGCGTCAACAACTTCACCCGGTCCACCAAAGCCTGAGTTAAACCAAAAGTTCAGCAAGTCCTCGGTACCGATCGCATTAAAGCCACCACTTCGGAATCCAAGACCGTAGCTTGCATAAACGTTAACCGCATCAGTCATTGCCCAGTTCCATGTTGCCTTGGGCTGAAGCTGGCTAAAGTCACGCGCACGATCAGGAATGCCATTAGGGTTGCTGGCAAATGCCGGATTGATAGGCAATGGAGCACCCGTCGCCGGATCCAGCAGATTAATGTTGAGGCCCGAGTTCAGGACATTAGGCACCTTATTGCTGACCTCTCGCTCTTCACGGTCATAACGCAGCGCAAAAGACAGCTCCATGGTGTCGGATAGATCGAACTCCAACTGCCCGTAGATGGCATACACCTCAGTGTTGAATTCATCCCAGAAAAGAAGATCTGTCGGGTTAGGCCCCGTTGGGTCAACGTAGGGCTGCTTTAGGAACCCCTGCCCTTGATCAGCGCCGTAGCCCACCAACGATTCTCGCTCAATATCTGCGTAGTACACGCCCGCGATCCAGCGAATCGCGTCGTCTTCAGGGCCGACCAAACGCGCATCAATACTAATGTCTTCCTGATTACGCTCTTGATACTGATAGCCATCACAGGTCAGAGGATTGTATGGGCCGTAGACACCCTGGAAGTCAGCACCCGGCGGCAAGACGCCAAAGGGGTTGAACGGTTCGCCGAACAAATCAGGACGAGTAAAGCTGTTTAATTCGCCGCGACCTGCCTGACAGGATGGTGTCAGCTCGTAGCCATAGAAGGTCGCTGCTGTGCCATCAGAGAGCAGAGACTCTTCTAGATCGCTGTAGGCAACGCTCGCAACGAGGTCTGCAAAATCCAAAGCCCAATCCAGCTTGATAGCAAAGTCCGTGGTCGTCTGCTCATTCTCGCCCGGCGTGTTGAACGTGAAGCGGAAATCCACGTCATTAACATCCTGGTTGTAATTAGGCGCACCAAAAGCATCAACAAATGCAGGAATAGCAAATCCCGCGTTGAAGTTGATAGCGCCAGCACTTACATCGGAATAACCACCTCTGAAGTCTATCGTCAGATCGTCAGTAACATTCCACTTGAGGCGACCACGCACACTGGTGTCTTCAAGATAATCAACAACGTCGTCTTGGTTCGTGAAAATGTTCCCGTAAAATCCATCTGTTTCACTGGTGCTGATCGCAATACGACCCAGCAACTTATCCTTTACGATCGGCCCGCTAAACATTGCATTCCCTCGAAGAGTGCCGACATTTCCGACGGTGCCTCCCACGCGAGCTTCGAATTCGTTCGTCGGCTCTTTGGTGGTAACGAGAATCGCACCAGCGACTGCGTTACGACCATAGAGTGCGCCCTGGGGACCTTTGAGGACTTCGATCTGCTGAACATCGAAGAGCTCTTCGTTGAAGCTGTTCGGGTTAGTGCTTAAGACGCCGTCGACGACATAGGCGAACGTCGATTCCGCATCTCGTGTAGAAATGATGCCGCGAATGCTCAACTGCGTATCACCCACGTTCGCTGAATCCACGAGAGTTACGTTGGGCACTAGCCCGACGTAGTCACCCGCACGCTGAATACCCGCGCGCTGAATCGTATCCTCATCGATCGCAGAAATAGCGATGGGCACTTCTTGAAGGTTCTCTGAACGCTTTCGCGCCGTCACCACCACTTCTTCGATAGCGAGGTTGTTACCCTGAGCCATCACCATTTGCGTTGCCGGCAACAACAGCGTCGCTGCCAAAGCCTGCACTAGCGGTTTCTTCATGCTTTGCATTCCCGTTCTCCTACCCTCGTGAGTATTGATTGCTTTTCTTATTGCCAGCACCATAGGTGCCAAAATTTTGATTCAAGTCCATTTCCTTGAGGCGCCGCCACAAGGTGGTAGGACTAATACCTAACTCTTTACTGACCGCGTTCTTATCTCCAGCGAAGCGCTGCATTGCCTCAGCAATGGCTCGGCACTCCTGCTCCTTGAGCAAACCTGCGGGCAATTGCTGGGTGGGCTGCACCGCTGATAGCTCCGGAAGAAGCTCTTCAAGCTTCAATTCGTTCACCGCAACACCTTGGGCTGCGTTCACAGCGAGACGCTCCGCAAAGTTCTGCAGTTCACGAACATTCCCCGGCCAGCGGTACATCAGGAACGGGCCGGTTAACTGAGCCATAAGGGTGGCAACGTCCAACTCCACCTCATACTGCCTCGCGTACTCAGCCAGATAGTGCTCGGCAATGGCTTCCACGTCCTCTGGCCGCTCCCGAAGGGGTGGAAGTCTTAAAGTAAATACGTTGAGGCGGTAATAAAGATCATCTCGAAATTGACCTGCATCTACCGCCTCTTGTAGATCGGCGTTAGTAGCTGCAATGACCTTGAAATCAAGCGGTAATTCTCGGGTGCTGCCCACGGGCCGCACACTCCGTTCCTGCAGTACCCGGAGCAGTTTCACTTGTTGCGAAAGAGGCATCTCTCCAACCTCGTCCAGATACAGAACACCGCCATTGGCTTGTTCTACCAAGCCTACTCGACCTCCTCGTCGAGAGCTTGTGAAAGCACCATCGACGTAGCCGAAGAGCTCACTTTCGAAAAGCTCATTGGGGATGCTGCCGCAGTTTATGGCGACCAACGCCCCGTTGCGATAGTCCGAGGCCTGGTGAATCTCACGCGCTATATGCTCCTTACCGGTACCACTTTCACCCTGAAGTAGCACCGAAGCACTTCCTCGAGAATACGTCCGCGCCAATTCTGCAACGCGGGACATTTGCGGAGAGTCGATCACGAATCGGCCTGGCGATTGGGCCGTGTCTCGCTCTGCTGAGCGCACACGAGCCTGACGTAAAGCCTCATCAAGCATTGAGCGTGCAGACTCTCGGCTGTAGATCAGCACTGCGGGTAGGCCCCGTCGGGTCGCCAACTCACAGATATAGCTTGGACCCACGACCACGTCGGCACTGCGAGCGGCCGCCATAGCCAGAAGCTTTTCAGCGGCCTCATCGGTCGTTGCATAGCTTTCGTGCTGAAGGTTCCCACCCAATAATGCTGGCAAGGCAGTAAACAGGCGCCCTTCAGATTCCGGTGCCGCAGCGTAGGTGAACACGTGCACCCGTTCGGCAATACGTCGTGCCCGAGCTACTGCATCCACAATATCGGTGTCGGTTACCGGTTGAGCGATGACCGGTAGCTTCAAAGAGTTTTGCAAAAAAGCAGCGTTTGATCCTGCACTGGCGATCACGTCTGGCTTGTGTTCCTTCACCAGCGCCTGATAGTCGACACTCCCCGACGCAACGGATTCTACGATGATGATCTCTGCTTCATCCTTGTAGTCTGGGAGTACAGAGTTGATAAGCTCACTGAACTTGCGATAGCCAATAAGTAAGATACGCGCGCGGCTGCTCATGAAACTATTCCGATCGCGTCGCGCACATCATTCACCGATACGACTTCGGCATACTTCGCGTGCATATCATGCAGGTTCGCTTCATGGGCTTCGGCGTTGCGATCACCTACCGCCTCCTCAGCGACCCACACCACGTAGTTATGTTGTAGTCCATCCACCACCGATGCTCTTATGCAACCGCTCGTGGTTAAACCAACTACCACCAGGGAATCCACTGCCTGCCCCTTTAACCACTGCTGAAGACCGGTTTCGAAAAACGCACTCGCGTAGTGCTTCGCAAAAACCGGTTCTGACGCGCGAGGGCTAAGCCGAGCGTCTACCTCTACCGCAGCGCTGCCCTCAGAGAGAGCATTCAAGGCGGGAAGCCGCTGACGAAACACGGCCGCCTGAGATTCGCTTGAATACACCACGGTGGTAAAGCACACCGGCAAATCTCGACTGCGAAACGCAGTTTGCAAATCGGCGCAGGCCGCGACAACCGCGTCGCTTTCTGATCCCAGAGGACTCTTGGGATCAGTAAAAGCGTTGATCATATCGATCAGTAACAAAGCCGGACGGGCTCCGAGTGCTTGCGGTTTTCGAGCAAGATCAGCCATGACTCAGGCTTGACGCTCCGTAGGAAACTGCGGAGTCACTGGTGGAGGAAGATGCGTTTCTTCTTCACAGCGCGCCTTAATCTCTTCGATGGTGCCGCCGCGATTAAACAGAGGCTGATCGTCGCTGCGCTCGGACCGCAGCTGCTGGCGAAGGGACTCTGTGGCATCAATGTCGACGCTGCCATCAGCAGCCATCACCACGCCGTATCGCTTTGCGCCTTCTGCACTTACCAGGCGTCTCGCTACGTCCGCACGGACTAGCTCGGGGTCCCGTGCGAAAGGGTCACCCCAGCCGCCACCACCCCAGGTATTAAAGTACAAAAGGTCGCCTGCCTTTACTTTTATGCCCTCTACCTTGGCCGGCAACCATTGCTCACTACCATCGGCCCGCACCAGACGCTTTGTGGAACGCTGCCCCGTATCACCGCCCAAAACACCCCAGGGATGGGTCAGCCAGCGCTCGTCGTGGATACCAATCTCGCCATCTGCCAAAAAGCGATAGGCGACAGACAGACCATTACCACCTCGGTGAAGACCGGCGCCGCCAGAATCGCAAATGGTTTCATAGCGTTCTATGCGGAGCGGAAAGTAGGACTCGATGAACTCATTGGGAACATTGGTAAAACCCGGCCACAGAGAGTGGCCATCAGGCCCATCACCGACAGGACGACCGGGTATGCCACCGAAGCCAATCTGAAACAACTGAAACCACTCACCGTCCTTACCGGGGCGCTGGTCATAGCCCGAGTAGAAGAGATGCGGCGAATCAGAAAAACCTGCTGCGTTGAGCATTTGCTCTGGCGCCCCCATACCCAATAGCGCTCCCAACAAGTCAAAGATTCGTCCCAGTGCATGGGTCCGCCCGGACAAGGCAGCGGGAAACTTAGGCTTCAGGAGAGTGCCTTCAGGTATACGCACCTCTACAAGATCATAAAAGCCGTCGTTGAAGACTATCTGGGGATCCACCACGTTGATAGTGAAGGAGCCGAAGAACATCTTGAACATATCCTCATTGAGGAAGAAGTTCACAGAGCTCTGTGCCTGAGGATCCGTGCCATCAAAGTCAAAGATCGCTGTGGAACCTTCGCGCCACATACGGCATTTAATCCGATATGGACCCATACCCATACCGTCGTCGCACAGGTAGTCTTCGAATTCCCGGGGCTCTTCCGGAATAAACATCTCGATGATGTGCTTCATTGCAGAATGGTTGCGATCGAGCATGACGTCCATAGTCGACTTGAGCACATCATCGCCAAAGCGCTCCGCCAGCTCCACACAGCGCTTTGCCGCTGTATTGCATGCCGCGACCAAGGCATTCAGATCAAAGCGATTCCACTGCGGCGTTCGCACGTTATGCAAAATAAGCTCTAGCAGATCCGTCTGCAGTTCACCGCGCTTGTATAGCTTAGTGGGTGGTATGCGAATGCCTTCCTGATAAATAGTGGTGGCCTCGATGGGGATAGACCCTGGAACCATTCCACCGTTATCGGACATGTGCCCAAACATTGCCGACCAGGCTATGTGGCGTCCGCCTTTGAACACCGGCACAAGAACCACCCAATCGGGCAAGTGAGAAACCGCAGCGTTACACATGTAAGGATCGTTCGTAAGGATGATGTCACCCTCTTCGATCTCCGCGTCGTAAGCTTCCAGAAAGGGGCCGATGAAAGATCCAAACTGACCTACAACCATTTTTCCTTCACGGTTAGCGATCATGGGAAAACAATCACCCTGCTCTCGGATGCCGGGCGACATGGCGGTTCTAAACAGCACCGCGTCCATTTCTTCCCGAGCGTTGCGCAGGGCATTTTCAATAATATCGACCGTCACACCATCGACGTCGACACTCTGAAGTGCCGCGGTATTAGTCTCTTTAATGATCGCGGGCATATCAGGCGCCTCCGTTGCTTGGGTTGATCAAAAGATTGCCGACGGCGTCAACTTTTGCCGTGTAACCAGGAAGCACAACAGTGGTCGAGTCCATTTCGGCCACGACACAGGGGCCTGCTACATCCAAACTTTCGTGCAGACGCCCTCGATCGTAGATAGGCGCAGGGTGCCAGGCACCCTCAAAGTAAAAACGACTGTCATGTATCTTGCACTCTTCAAGAGCGCTCTCGCTCGCAACCATGTGCTTATCCGCAATCTTACGAGCCGCGGCTTTCACGACAGCTCGGATCATTAATATCTCGTGACCGTCGCCTAGCTTGAACGTGAACAGCTGCTCATGTTCGGCGTCAAAGGCCTCGGTAAGCAGTGCGACGCCTTTATCCATGAGCTCCTGCTCGTCGAAGTCCACGGTGATCTGAAACGCTTGCCCCGCATAGCGAAGGTCTGCTTGATAGGAGACTTCCTGTTCCGCGTCGGGAATACCATCAGCTCGAAGCGACTCGCCAGCGCGATCGCGCAATTCATGCAGGTCCGTCAGCATCTGTGCGTCGCTAAGATCCCCGGCCATCGTCAAATAGGTGCGCGCCGCTTCGTCCTGGACCTGAGTCGTCGCATCACCGTAAGCACACAATACGCCCGGACCTGGCGGCACAATCACCGGCCAGGCGTCCGTGAGAATACCCAGCGCATTGGCGTGTAGAGGGCCTGCACCGCCAAAACCCACCAATGCAAAGTCTCGTGGATCGTAGCCCTGCTCAACGGACACTAGCCGGAGTGCACCAAACATAGACTCATTAACAATTTTGATGATGCCTTCGGCGGCTTCCATAAGGTCGATGCCCATGGCATCGGCAACCTTTTGTACTGCCTTTTCTGAAGCGTCGCGATTGATCTGCATCTTGCCGCCCAGCTGAACATCGGACGGGAGATAGCCGAGTACGACGTTGGCATCACATACCGTGGGCTCTTCGCCGCCCTTCATATAGCAAGCCGGACCAGGAACAGCGCCAGCCGACTCCGGGCCAACGCGCAGCGCCTTGGTAAGTTCAGGTACAAAGGCGATAGATCCGCCTCCCGCACCGACTGTGCGGACATCCACGGAAGGCGCACGAACTCGAACATCGCCGACAATAGTCTCCCGGCGTACACGGGCGCGAGCATCCTGAATGAGCGCTACATCCGTAGACGTGCCGCCCATATCAAAGGTGAGAATGTCGCGAAAACCAGCCCGTTCGCAAAAGTAGATTGCCCCGGCTACCCCACCTGCGGGGCCACTCATCAACAAATTCACAGGGGAATCTGCCGCCGCACGTGCCGACGCCAAACCACCATCAGATCGCAGAATTGAAAGCTGAGCTCCCTCACCCAAACGCTCATCCAGAGCAGCCTGTAGATTGTTAACGTAGCGAGCCACCTCGGGACGCACGTAGGAGTTAACAACCGTAGTCTCTGTTCGCTCGTACTCCTGCATTTCCGGAACTACATCGCTGGACACCGAAATGGGGGTATCCACAAAGATCTCCGCGGCAATGGCTGCGACTTGCCGCTCATGCTCGGAGTTTATGTAGGCGTTGATCAAGCAGATAGTTAAGGCTTCAACCTCGCCGCGATCACGCAGCGCCTGAAGATCTCGTCGCAGTGACTCCTCATCGATCGGCTCAACAATCTCGCCATCCGCGTCAATGCGGCCGGCGGCACCGATGGTGAGCTCCAGGGGCGCGAGCAAAGGGCTTTTAACAAAGCTGACCCAGCCTCCCAGACCACCCGGGCAATAGGACCGAGCCACTTGGAGGGTGTCTTCGAAGCCCGCGGTGGTAACAAGTCCAACACGCGCTCCGCGACCCGTGAGCACGGCGTTAGTCGCGACGGTTGTACCGTGCATAACCAGCTCAATAGCCTGCGGGTTTACACCAGACTCGTCGCAGATCCGCGCTATACCATTCAAAACGCCGATAGACGAATCCTCGGGGGTCGATGGCACCTTGGCTGTAAAAGTTTCTCCGCTTTCCTCATTCAGCAGCAGAAAATCTGTGAACGTTCCGCCTACGTCTACACCTAATCGGTAACTCATTCCTCGTCCTTCTACCTGATTGCAGCGCCGCCTGAGGCTGACGCGAAAAAAGTTTTAAGCCGCGTTGCGACTCAACCAGTAATGCGCTCTTCCACCCTGAGGTCGTCCCAGCATCTCACTTACAAGTTCGACCGCTTGGAGCAAAGCCGGCATTGCAACCCCCGTCTCACAACCCATTTGCTCACAAAGCATCACTACGTCTTCCGTTGCGACATTGCCCTTTGCACCAGGCGCAAAGGGACAACCTCCAAGACCGCCAATGGAAGAGTCGAAACGTCGCACCCCACTCTCAAGCGCCGCGTAAATGTTGGCAAGACCAAGGGCTCGGGTGTCATGAAAGTGACAGGCGAGGCTCTGAGACTCGTGCTCTTTAGCGAGGGCGGTCATCAACTGTTTCACCTGCGCCGGATTCGCAGCGCCAATCGTGTCGGCAATGACCAATTCCGAAGCACCCGCATCCAGCAACTGAGCTGCCAAAGCACGGACGTACCCTGGATCTACGGCCCCTTCAAACGGGCACTCGAATGCTACTGCCAGATAAGCCTGCACGCGCCTTCCTTCCGCGCTACCGCGCTCGATAACCGCGCGAGCAACGTCCATGGTCTCGTCCATGCTCAGATTGATGTTCTTCTGATTCATTGTTTCGGTAGCGGAAACGACAACCGCCATGGTTTCTATGCCGGCATCGCGAGCCAGCTCATATCCCTTCATGTTGGGCACGAGAGCGCTTAGCTCCACGCCAGCACGGCGCCCAAGACGCTGAGCAAGATCGCCGGTGCCCGCCATTTGCGGCACCGCCTTTGGGGAGACAAAGCTGCCCATCTCCACATGCCTGACGCCCGCTGCCAATATGGCCTCTACAAACGCAAAGCGCTGTTCCAGACTGAGAGAGCCATCCTGACTCTGCAATCCGTCTCGAGGACCTACTTCATTGATAATGATCGAATCGCTCACGCTACTGCTCCCGCACCTCTTAAGATCTCAAGCTGGTCATCGCTATAGCCCAGTAGATCCCTGAGCACTGCATCGGTGTGCTGTCCTAACAAGGGCGCCGACGTAAAACTCTCCTCATCTGTACGTGAGAGTTTGATGGGGTTTCCCGGCCCCCGGGTACTACCACCTTCGGGGTGTGTAAGCTCAACGACCATGTTGCGAGACAACACCTGCTCGTCCGCGAGGGCCTCGTCCAACGTATTCACTCGGGCACAGGGAATACGCTTCTCGGTCAGTTTCTCCAGCCAATACTCGGAACTATGAGTGCTGAGAATTTCGCTCAAGCGGCGATCAATAAACTCTTTATCCGCAAGGCGCGCGGGCTGGGTGCGATATTTCTCCTCACGAAATGCAGGCTCGTCAATTACGTCCATCAAGTTGTCCCAAAAGCTGTCAAAGATCACAGCGATAATGATGTGTCCGGTTGCTGTGGGATAACTGTTGTAAGGCACATGTACAAAATGACTGTTGCCAATGGGATGGGGAACGTCCCCGGAAAGAAAATGCATTGTCGCCATGTAATTGAGCATGGATATCTGGCAATCGAGCATAGAGATGTCTACGTGCTGACCGAGACCACTTTGCTCTCTCTCGTAAAGGGCAGCGAGTACTCCCATGACACCAAACATACCTCCACCGAGATCACCGATGGGAATGCCGGCACGAGTAGGCTGCCCGGCATCATGACCCGTGATGGACATGCCACCGCCAATAGCCTGAACAACCTGATCGAAAGCCGGTCTTTGGTAGTTGGGACCGCCGGAACCAAACCCAGAAATAGAGCAGGTGATGATCTTGGGATTCACTTTAGAAAGATGATCGAAGTCTATACATAGCTTGCCAGCGACACCGGCACTAAAATTTTCCACGACGATGTCGCTGTTACGGACGAGATCATAGAAAACCTGCAGACCGGCGTCGGACTTTAGGTCTAGTGCAACGCTTTGCTTGTTGCGGTTTAGGGTCACAAAGTACGCGCCCTGTCCATTGAGTGAGTTCTTAGGGTCATTCGCGAGTAATTTGCGTGTGCCTTCACCCTTAAGAGGCTCGACCTTGATGGTTTCCGCTCCCAGGTCGGCGAGGATCATCGCGCCATAAGGGCCGGAGAGCATATGGGTGAGATCCAGAACTCTCACGCCACGTAGGGGTTTTGCCATGCGGTCAATCCTCTTATTGTCTCGGTGCCCAAAGACGGCGCGTGAAGCCACTTCGGATAAACGCGTCGAACCTAGGGCATTTTCAAATCGGCCCAGATACACGAAAGTCTGCTGGAACGATGACGAGATAGATCGCAAGAATTAGTCCAACATCAACTTAAACTCCTAAAAACTTATTTTTCCCGCTACATATCAATAACTTAATGGAAACAGCGCGGTTGTGCTGATGTAAAATGGCTCGGTCATTTCGGCGAAAAAATATTCATATTGAAATATTATTTCATTATGAAATATAAGGCCACGGCAAGATGTCACATAACTATGCGACAAACTGACGGAGTCCGGCGATAAACCGCGTTGTAGCCAACGCGCGATCACAAGATACTGGGCTAGTTAACTACATCACTGAATCAGGGGAATTAAATGAGGGCAAAACTGCTGAAACTTAGCGGTCCCGTATTGGTACTTGGCACGGCTGTTGGAGTTGTCATGCTCCTTAAGGCGACCGCCCCGGAGCCACAGACCGAGGAAGCACCGCCCCGTCCGGTCACGGTGTATACGCACCTCGCCGAAACAAGCGATGCGATCCTTGATGTGCAGACTCAGGGCGAGGTTCGAGCTCGTACCATGATCAACCTCACCGCTCAGGTAGGCGGGCGCATCGTTTCCGTATCTCCCGAATACGTAGAAGGCGGCCGCTTTGATTCCAGTACGGTACTCATGAAGATTGATGATAGTGACTATCGCGTAGCCCTGCGGGAAGCTCAAGCAGCAGTCGCCGCTGCAGAGCTATCTGTACAGCAGGCGCTAGCGGACGCAGACGTAGCACGCAAGCAGCTACGTGATGTACCCAACGCATCAAGCTTGTCGCTGAAGAAGCCTCAGATTGCAGAAGCCGAGGCGCGTCGCGAGGCTGCGCTGGCCGCTCTCGAGCTCGCTCAGCTAAACCTTGAACGCACCAACATTCGCCTCCCATTCGAGGGCCGTGTAGCGCGGACAAGCGTACACATTGGCGAAGTGATCTCCATGGGCACAACCCTGGCGGAGGTGTTTTCCACTGATCGCGTACAAATTCGCTTACCGTTGAACAACCGTCAACTCGCAGCCCTGGGCTTGCCGATTGGTTATGCCGCAGAAGCCGGAACAGCGCCAACGGTCGATTTCTCTGCCCAGGTTGCTGGAAAGACGCAACATTGGACTGGGGAGCTGGTCCGCATTGATGCCGCGGTCGACCCCAGTACGCGATTGATCTACGCCACTGCTGAAGTAAAAGACCCCTACGGTCTTGGACGCTCTGAAGACGGTATGCCTATGGCCGTGGGACTCTTTGTGGAAGCACAAGTTACCGGACGCCGCCTTGAGAACACCGTGCGTATTCCCAGCAAGGGCTTACGACCAGGCAACCAATTATTCGTTGTGGACTCCAGCGGACTTCTTGATATTCGCACCGCGGAAGTCGCCCATACCAGCGCCGAGCATGCTGTGATTAGTAGCGGCCTAAGACCCGGTGAGCGGCTCATCGTATCCGCACTGCGCAATCCTATTTCCGGTATGGCGCTTTCGACCATCGATGAACGCCAGTTCGCAGCGCGGGAAGACTGATCATGGAGAGACTTATTTCCTGGTGGGTACATAACCCCGTTGCTGCCAACCTACTCATGGTCGGGATCCTACTTGCGGGCCTCATGGGCTTTATCTCTATGGAGCGCGAGGCGTTCCCGCAGGTTAAGCCTTATCAAGCAAACATTGAGGTAATTTGGCCGGGTGCCGCACCACAAGAAGTTGAAGAACAGATCATTTCACGCATTGAGGATCGCCTCAAAGATCTCGATCAGATCAACCATATTTACTCCACCGCGGTGGAGAGCATGGCCGAGATCACCGTATCCACCTTCCCGGGAGTCGACATAAACGGCTTCCTCAACGATGTTAAAAACGCCGTAGACTCTGTCACCTCCCTACCCCGTGACATCGAAAACCCAAGGGTACGCCGGAGCCAGTTCAAACAAGAAATGCTCCGCGTCGCAGTACATGGAGATGTGAGCGAACGAGAACTGACCCGCCTCTCGGAAGACCTTCGACGCGAAGTCGCCACCCTGCCCTGGGTTTCAACCATTGAGTTGTTTGGAACGCGACGCGAAGAAGTCACCGTAGAGCTCTCGGAAGCCAGCCTTCGACAATACGCATTGTCGTTCGCGGAAGTTGCCGACGCAATTAGAGCCAGCTCCATTAACCTGTCATCAGGACAGGTACGCACCGCAACAGGTGACGTACAGATTCGTGCCCGTAATCTTGCGGACACCGAACAAGACTTTTCTCAGATCATCATTCGCCAGAGCGCTGACGGCGGCACCATACGGGTTGGCGATGTAGCCCGTGTTATCGATGGTTTTGAAGACAACGAAATTCTTGCCACCATGAATGGCCAACCTGCTGTGCTTTTGCAGGTTCAAAGCACAGACAACATGCAGGTGGTAAAAGCCAGTGAGGCCGTTCATGCTTGGATGGAAGAGCGTCGCGCAAGCCTCCCTGAAGGCATAGAACTGTCGATGTGGTTCGATACCGCCGACATTTACAGCGAGCGTATGGACCTTATCGGCAAGTCCTCGTATCTCGGTCTCGCCCTGGTGTTCCTTGTCCTCATTTTAACGCTGCGCCCTCGCGTCGCCCTTTGGGTTACTGCCGGTATCGGCGTTGCCTTCGTAGGAACGTTTTCCATTCTACCTGTCAACGATGTCTCTCTGAACGTCATGTCTACCTTCGCATTCTTACTGGTGCTGGGCATTGTCGTAGATGATGCCATTGTGGTCGGAGAGAGTATTCACCATCATGCCCATGAAATGGGAGGCGGCAGCGAAGCCGCTGTTCAAGGAGCATTCGCCGTATCACGCCCCGTGATTTTTGCGGTACTAACCACAATGATTGCATTCGCCCCGTGGCTCTTTGTGTCGGGAGAAGCGGCTCAGGTAACCCGCCAGCTATCGATTGTTATTACCGCTGCCCTAACAATCTCTCTCATTGAAGCCTTTCTGATCCTCCCGTCTCACCTTCGAGACCTAAGTCACCGAAAGGACTTAAAGGGTTTGGCGCTGCGTCAGCAAAAAATTGAGCACAGCATCTCCGGATTCGCGACTCGCGTTTATCAACCCATCCTTCGCTGGGCGGTACAGCGTCGCTATCTCACAGCCAGCGCATTTGTTGGCGCCTTCGTGATTGCCATCGGTTTGTTCAATACGGGATGGGTCAAGTTCTACTTCATGCCGCAGGTAGAGAGCTCCCAGATTGTTGTAGATGTGAAGCTTCCCCCGGGCACTTCCTATGATCGTGCGCTTGGGGTGCTTGATCAGCTACAGGAAGCGGAACGAGCGCTTGTAGAAGAAGTGGACGAGGCGGCGCGATCCACCGGCGAAGGCACAGGGCAACTCATCGAAGGCTGGTATACGCGATCTCGTCGCGACAGTGTGATTGCGATAGTAAAGCTAGCTCCACCAGAAGTGCGAGATTTATCAGCCCGCGAGGCTGCTGAGCGACTGCGGACGCTGGTGGGTGATATACCCGATGCAGATGAGATACAGGTCAACTACACACTCAATGACAATGGTGCTGATATTACCTATCTACTTAGGCATCGTGATGGGGATGCACTCACCGCGGCCTCAAAGGAACTACAGGCGAAAATCGGCAGCTACAACGGCGTTCTGGATGTGCGAGACAGCCAACAGGGTGAGACCGACGAAATCGTTTTGAGTCTTAAGCCCGGCGCGGAGACCCTCGGTATTCGACTGGCGGATGTTTCTCGTCAGGTACGCCAGGCCTACTTTGGAGAAGAGGTACAGCGTCTTCCAAGAGCCAATGGCGATGTGAAAGTCATGGTGCGCTACCCGACGGAGGCGCGACAAACACTCTCGAGTCTCAACAACTTCCGAGTACGCACAGCTGATGGCCGCGAAGTTCCGTTGTTCGCCATTGCCGATGTGGAATTGCAAGGTGGTGTTCAGCGCATACAACGCAGAGATGGGAACCGGGTAGTTTATGTCCGGGCCGACCTCGAGCAAGACTTGATCAGCGACATTAAACGGGATATCGAAGAAACCTACCTCACCGACCTGCAGAATCAATATCCAGGATTGGTCATCCTCAAAGGCGGTGCACAAGAGGAGGAGGATCAGTTTATTGGTGAGATCACGGCGCTCTACTCTATCGCCTTGTTCGCTATGTATGCCCTGATTGCTATTGCGTTCCGCTCGTACTGGCTACCACTCCTGATTATGACGGCGATACCCTTCGGCTTCATGGGCGCGATATTTGGACACTTAATCTTTGCAACCCCGCTCGCCCTATTCTCGTATTTTGGCATTGGCGCGGCCGCTGGCGTCGTGGTAAACGATAACCTGGTTTTAGTCGACTACATTGGTCGTTTGCGCGAACAGGGGAAAGGTACTCTTGAGGCTGTGATTCAAGCGGGGGTAAACCGCTTCAGGCCCATACTCCTGACCACAGTCACAACCTTCGTTGGACTGATACCCATCATGGCGGAGCGAAGCACCAACGCGCAGTTCTTAAAGCCTGCCGTGCTATCACTCTCTTTTGGTGTTCTGTTTGCGCTGTTCGTAACTCTTCTGTTGGTACCTTCGCTGTACCTCATTGGCGAGGACGTGGCGAAGGCAGCAGCAATCGCTCGTCAACGCTTTTGGCCAGGAGGATCACCGAGCCCCGCTGCCGACAATCCCTCCTAGAAACACAGCCAAAAAAAACCGCGTTATGACACGCGGTTTTTTTTGATCCCGGACAAACCCTATCTACTCAAATTTAAGATAGGCGTCCGTTAACTTATCAATGGACCATGAATCAGGACGCTGGCTAGGTGGATACTTCTCAAAAGTCATTAAGAACTGCTGCATGACAGCCCCTCCCATGTACATTTGTGCCGCCTTATCGACATACCAGTCCCAATAGGTATTTGAGTTGTGGTCCGCCCGCTCGAAGGGATCACGACGAAGATGGAAAAGCTTTGGCAATCTCAAAGTCACGAAAGGCTCAGCCCAAAGTGCCAAGGTCTTTGCGCGGTTCTCGGCGTATACAGACTTCCAATCGCCAAAGCGTACGGCGACCGGCGCGCCGATATCATTGATGTAAACAAAACTCTTGCGAGGCCCTTGCTCAGCCTCCCCAGTAAGATACGGCAAGAAGTTGTAGCCATCCAGATGCAGCGTGGCGTTCTTGTCACCCACACGTCTTCCCTCAAGAAGTTGCTGTTTGAGGCTTGTTTCTCCCGCAGCTGCCGCAAGGGTTGGCATCCAATCCAGATGCGACATGATCTCGGTAGAGACCTGACCTGAGGGTATTTTTGCCGGCCAGCGCACCATCGCTGGAACGCGGTAAGCGCCCTCCCAGTTGGAGTTTTTCTCGCTACGAAACGGCGTGATCCCCGCGTCCGGCCAGGTGTTGTAATGCACACCATTGTCCGTGGAGTAAAAAACGATGGTGTTCTCCGAGATACCCAGACTATCTAATTGATCAAGCAGAGAGCCAACCAACTCATCGTGAGCGACCATGACATCATTATAGAAACCCTGGCCTGACTTCCCTTTGTGCTTGTCTGCACGATGGGTTCTGAAGTGCATCCCCGTAGTGTTTACCCACACAAAGAATGGCTTGTCGTCTGCCACACTTTTGTCGATAAAGGCGCTTGCTGCGTCTACAAACTCCTCATCAGCGGTTTCCATGCGCTTGCGCGTAAGGGGGCCAGTGTCCTCAATCCGTCCGTCGGCGTAAGAGTGGATAACGCCTCGCGGACTAAAGCGCTGCTGGAACCAATCCTGCTGTGGATAATCTTCATCCTCGGGCTCTTCTTCTGCGTTGAGGTGATAAAGATTGCCGTAGAACTCGTCAAAACCGTGATTGGTTGGCAAGAAGCCATCCTTATCACCGAGGTGGTTCTTGCCAAACTGGCCCGTGGCATAGCCTTTGGTCTTGAGTACTTCAGCAATTGTGATGTCTCGATCCTGGAGTCCTAGATCAGCGCCAGGCTGACCGACTTTCGACAAGCCGGTTCGCAAGGGCGACTGTCCCGTGATGAAGCTTGAGCGTCCCGCGGTGCAGCTCTGGTCACCGTAGTAGTCCGTAAAACGTACGCCTTCATCCGCGATACGATCGATGTTGGGCGTTCGATAGCCCATGATGCCATCCCCATAGGCGCTGATATTGGTGATACCGATATCGTCGCCCCAGATGACGAGGATGTTGGGCTCCTCTGCCGCATGACCCATCAGCGCAACGCCCGCAAACGTCATCGCTCCAACGAAGCCGCGAATCCGCATAGAAATACCCATGGTAGTTCTCCTGTTCTTATTAGTTTTTTTTGGCCGCTGATATTAGCAGCCAGTGTTTAGTGAATCGATGGGGGCGTTACTGCTGCGCCTGAAACTGTGCAAGCTGCTCTGGTGTCGCCTCTGTCTGGTGCTGACTCTTCCATTCGGAGTAAGGCATGCCGTACACCCTCTCCCGAGCCGCTTCGTAGTCAACGCTGAGACCCCGGTCTTCCGCCGCCGCGACATACCACTTCGAAAGGCAGTTCCGGCAAAAGTTGGCAAGATTCATCAGCTCAATATTCTGAACCTGCTTATTGCTATCCAGATGCTCCAACAGTCGCCGAAAAACCGCCGCCTCAATATCGTTGCGAACGCTATCTTCGTCGCTGCTTCGCGAGTCTTGTTGATCGTTCAATGCTGCTCTCCTGCAGTAAGTTGTTGGTCAAAAGCGAGCTTAACCCTATCCCCTCCAAGTTCACGGCGCAATTCTTCCAGCAACTCCTCACTGGGAGAAACTCGCCACTGTTGGCCGAGCATTAAGGAGGCACTCTGACGACCCTGATGGTATCTAAGGCGCACCGGGCACTCGCCCGGAGCGGTAGACAAAAGCTCCCGGAGAAACTCCCGGAAACGATCATTTACCTCTGCAGCTTCCACGTGAATCGTCAGACCCGAGGCCAGACGTGCGCGCTCCTCTGCCAGACTATGGAGTGCTGATACGCGCATTACCGTAGCACCACTGCGATCATCCTGAGAGAGTCGTCCCTCGGCAATCACGATCTGATCTTTAACCAGAAGCTCTCGATACTGTTGATACACCTCGGAATACGCAGTCGCTTCCAGTCGTGCGCTGCGGTCATCCAACACAAAAATAGCCATGGCACCGCGGGCGCTCTTCATGGCGCGCATACTGAGTATGAGCCCGGCAACACGGCAATTCCCACGACTGTCGGGGCGTAAGTCAGCAAGGCGCTGGGGCGCAAAGCGCCGGATTTCGTCTTCGCAACTATCAATTGGGTGGCCGGTTACGTAGAGCCCAAGGGTATCTCGCTCACCCTGTAAACGCTCCCGGTCGGTCCAGGGTCTAATATGTCGCAGCTCGGCGTAGGGGTCCCCCTGCTCCTGACTTGCCTGCACGGTCTCACCGAACAGATCAACCATACCCGCGTCACGATTCGCCGCGTTCTGCTCCGCTGCACGGAGCGCATCATCGATACCCCCCAGAAGAACCCAGCGATCTGTTCCTAAGGAGTCGAATGCCCCACTACGAACCAGGGCCTCCAGCGCCTTGCGATTAAGTTTTCGCGGATCAGTGCGCGCACAAAAGTCAAAGAGATCCCGAAAGGGCCCGTGAGTCTCGCGGCTTTCTAAAAGCCCAGACACGGGCCCCTCACCCAGACCTTTAATGGCACCCAGACCATAGACGATTTCGCCCGCCTCACTCACAGTGAACATGTATCGACCTTCGTTAACATCGGGAAGGCGAACCGAAAGACCCATGCGACGGCACTCCTCAATGAACACGACAATTTTGTCGGTGTTGTCCAGTTCGGAGCTCATCACCGCCGCCATGAACGCTGCAGGGTAGTGGCTCTTCAACCAAGCGGTCTGATAGGACACTAGTGCATAGGCCGCTGAGTGAGATTTGTTAAAACCGTAACCTGCAAATTTCTCTACGAGGTCAAAGAGTTTCGTCGCCAGATCAGCATTCACGCCTTTATCCGCGGCGCCCGCGGCAAACACCGAACGCTGCTTGGCCATTTCCTCGGGCTTTTTCTTACCCATAGCCCGGCGTAACAGGTCGGCGCCGCCCAAAGTGTATCCGGCCAGAATCTGGGCAATCTGCATCACCTGTTCCTGATACAGAATAATTCCGTAGGTCGGTTCAAGCACCGGCTTGAGAAGCTCATGCTGATAATCAGCATCTGGATAAGACACTTTCTCGCGACCGTGCTTTCGATCAATAAAGTTGTCGACCATACCGGACTGTAGTGGCCCCGGACGGTAGAGCGCCACAAGGGCAATGATGTCCTCAAAGCAGTCGGGGCGGAGTCGCGCAATCAACTCTTTCATACCTCGGGATTCAAGCTGGAACACCGCGGTAGTTTCCGCTGAACGCAGCAAGTCAAAAGAGGCCGCATCGTCTAAAGGTATGTGATTAATATCTAGGGGTGGCTCGCCACTACGAGCGCGTATTTCGTTGATCATCCCCTGGGCCCAGTCGATGATCGTCAGAGTACGTAGACCCAAAAAGTCAAACTTCACCAAGCCTGCGTCTTCGACGTCATTCTTATCGAACTGGGTTACGAGACCCGCACCTTCACCATCACAGTACAGCGCGGAAAAGTCTGTGAGTTCCGAGGGCGCTATCACAACCCCTCCCGCGTGCTTTCCGACGTTTCGAGTCACTCCCTCCAGCTGCACAGCCATGTCCCAAATTTCCTGTGCCTCGCCGTCGTCGCGGAGAAACTGCTGAAGACTGTCCTCTTGCTCAAGGGCTTTTTCCAGAGTCATCCCCACCTCAAAGGGAATCATCTTGGACAGGCGATCCCCGAGGCCGTAAGACTTGCCCTGCACGCGCGCAACATCACGCACCACCGCCTTCGCAGCGAGAGTACCGAAGGTAATAATCTGTGACACAGCCTCACGACCATAGGTCTCGGCTACGTAATCGATAACCTCGTCCCGACGCTCCATGCAAAAATCCACATCGAAGTCAGGCATCGACACCCGCTCAGGATTAAGGAATCGCTCAAACAGCAACTCATATTCCATGGGATCAAGATCTGTAATTGATAGTGAGTAGGCGACCAGCGAACCCGCACCAGATCCGCGCCCCGGACCCACAGGAATACCACGCTCCTTCGCCCAGCGAATGAAGTCCATCACAATCAGAAAGTAGCCGGGAAACCCCATATCAACAATGGTGTCCAGCTCAAAATCCAGGCGGTCTCGGTAATCCTTCTCGAGCTGCTGTGAATTCTCGCGCTGGCTAATTTGCAGCGTTAGCATCCGTTCATCGAGACCGCGATGGGCGAGCTCCCGGAAGAAGGTATCCATGGTCATACCTTCGGGCACCGGGTACTCCGGCAAACAAACGCGACCAAGCTCTATCTCCATAGAGCAGCGTCTTGCGATGGCTACCGTATTCTCTAAGGCTTCGGGAACGTCTTCGAAGAGTTCCTGCATTTCCTTAGCGGTCCGCAGGTATTGCTCTTCGCTATATCGCCGTTGTCGGCGCGGATCATCCAACACCCGACTCTCGGCGATACACACTCGAGCCTCATGAGCCTCAAACTCACTGGCATCAATGAATCGAACGTCGTTGGTAGCGACTACCGGGCAGTTGTATTGCGCAGCAATTGCTAGCGCAGCATGCACATGCTCTTCATCGCCGACCCGACCGGTACGATGTAACTCCAGGTAAAAACGATGGGGAAACACTTTAAGGCAGCGCTCGAGACGCTCCTTCGCAAGATCAGGCTTTTCGTTCACCAACGCCTGACCAACTTCACCCGCCGCTCCGCAGGACAGCGCAAGAAGTCCTTCGGCGCCTTCTTCCAGCCACTCCCATAAAACGCGGGGACCTTCGTGGGTCTGCCCTTCTCTATAAGCCCGAGATAGCAGCCGCGTAAGGTTAAGATAGCCCGTCGAGTTCATAATCAACAAGCTCAGAGGATGCGCTTCGTCGCCTTTGAGGGACTCCGTGACCCACACATCCGCTCCAAAAATCGGCTTAATCCCTGCACCCACGGCGGCTTTATGAAACTTGATGAGACCGTAAAAATTGCAGACGTCGGTGACTGCCACAGCGGGCATGCCTAGTTCCGCAACTCGTGCCGCTAGCGGCTTTATACGGACGAGACCGTCGCTCAATGAATATTCACTGTGTACCCGTAAATGAACAAAATCTGACAAGCGTCAATGTCCTCCGATGATTGCGCGCACCGGCGCGAAGCTGCGACGATGCAAGGGACTTACCCCATGGGTTTTCAAGGCTGATAAGTGTGCAGCAGTGGGATATCCCTTGTGGGCATCAAAGCCATACATCGGCCATCGCTCGTGTTGCTCACACATGTATCTGTCGCGCGCCACTTTCGCGACGATAGACGCAGCTGCTATCTCCTTCACTCTCGAGTCACCCTTAATGACCGCGATGCTGCGGTAGCTCCAACGGGGTAGCTGTCTGCCATCGACCAACACGAGATCAGGACTGACCCCTAAAGCGTCCACTGCTCGCCACATAGCTAGAAGACTGGCTTGGAGTATATTCAGCTCATCAATCTCCTCGGGGGAAGCTCGCCCCAATGCCACGGCTTTCGCCCTCAGGTGTAACTGTTCTGACAGGAGTTCTCGACGCTTTGCTGTGAGCTTCTTCGAGTCAGCCAGACCATCAATAGGATTGTTCCTATCAAGCACTGCGGCCGCCGCAACCACATCTCCTGCCAGGGGCCCACGGCCCACCTCATCGACACCGACAATACAGGCATCGTGAGGCAGCTTGGCAATCGCTTGTTCCCAGTCATCCAAAGCCACTAGTGAGCTCTCTCCAGCGCAAGCAAAGCTTCAAGAGCTGGTCCCAGCGCAGCATCAAAGTCTCGCTCCATAGCGGCAATTGATGGTTGCAAGGCCTTCACCTGATCATCGCCGTGCGCCAGAAGGGTCTCCGCTTCCAATGCAAGCGCTGAGGGCGACAGCGCATCCTGAAGCAATTCGGGCACTACGGGGCCTCCAGCAAGAATATTGGGTAGCCCAACAAACTTCGTTACTGCGAGTCGAGACATGATCGCCCAAGACATCTTGGCGACACGATAACCAATGACCATGGGCCTCTCCAAAAGCATGGCCTCAAGAGTGGCAGTACCCGAGGCCAACACAACTACGTCTGCCGCAATCATAGCGTCTCGGGATTGGCCCTCAATAAGTCGAACTTCAGACTCAGCGGAAGCCCCTTGCAATAACTCTCGGCACTGCTGTAAACGCTCCGAGCTCGCTGCAGGCATAATAAGTTGGCGACGAGCATCTCGCGCGCGAAGCATTCGACCGGCTTCGATAAAACTCTGGCCTAACTGCGAAACTTCGCTACCACGGCTTCCCGGAAGCAATGCAACCACCGGTGCGTCAGCATCGATACCGAGCTTCCGACGCACCGACTCTCGCGAAGGCACCTGCCGAAGCTCTGCTGCCAAAGGGTGGCCCACAAACGTTGTAGATAGAGGAACCTCATCGTAAAAAGGCGGTTCGAAAGGAAAGAGACACAGCAGGCTATCCACCGATCGCCCAACGGTAGCGACACGGCCCTGTCTCCAAGCCCATACTGTAGGGCTTACCAATTGCGCAGTACGCAGGCCGCTTTTTCGAAGTCGCCGCGCCAGTGCAAGATTAAAATCCGGTGAGTCAATACCTAGAAAGAAAGCGGGCGGTGATTTGCTCCACCGCGCGTACAGGTCGCGCCGAATGCGCAGTAATTCTGGCAATCGCCCCAGGGGCTCTATCAAGCCCATGACTGCCAGGCGCTCCATGGGATACAGGCTCTCGAAGCCCTCCTCCTGCATCGCTGCGCCGCCAATCCCCTCTAACTGCAACTTTCGATCGGGAAACTGGTCTCGCAGAGAGCGAATGACGCGACTCCCTAACAGGTCGCCGGAGCTTTCTCCCGCCACCATAGCAACGCGCAGGATCGTACCTGAGTCGTGATCTAAATCTGGGTTAAAACCGTTCAGAACGTCAGCGAACGATGCCGCGTTCTGAGGCACGGATAGAGTCGATGAGAACCTTCACCTCGGGTGTGTCACTCAACATCGTCTCGAGTCGTTGAATAGCGATATCAAGAGTCAGGTTTTGACGATACAAAATCTTGAATGCCCTGCGCAATTGGCTCACAGCGGAGTCAGAAAAACCACGCCGCCGTAATCCTTCGGTATTAATAGTCTTCGCTTCGGCAGGAGACCCGGAAACAGTGACATATGCTGGGACGTCTTTACCGATTGCTGTCTGCATCCCGCTAAAGCTGTGCTGACCTATGCGACAAAACTGATGAACAAGGGTGTAACCACTAAGAATCGCCCAATCATCGACGTAGACATGTCCCGCCAACGCGACGTTGTTCACTAAAATAGTGTGGTTGCCAATGACGCTATCGTGGCCAATATGCGCGTAGGCCATGATTAAATTGTCGTTACCGATAATGGTTTCGCCGCGATCCTGAACGGTGCCTCGATGAATGGTCACCCCTTCGCGGATCGTATTCCGTTCACCAATGGTGAGTCGCGTAGGCTCATCGCGGTACTTTAGATCCGGCGTCGCCTCTCCCACGGATGCAAACTGGTAGATGTGACTACCCGCGCCGATGCGGGTGGGGCCCTTAATAACGACATGAGGCTCAATCACGCAGTCGCGATCGATTTCCACCTCGGCGCCAATGTAAGACCAAGGACCAATAGTGACCCCGTCGGCGACTTTCGCCCCAGGCTCAATGATAGCCTGCGGATGAATCATGCGGGGCGGTCAGCGCACAGTATCGTGGCGGAGGCGCAGCGCTGCCCCTCTACTGTGGACTGAACGTCGAACTTCCAGATGCCGCGTTTCTCTCCCACAATCTGAGCATGTAGGTGCACACAGTCTCCGGGAACGCAGGGACGCTTGAATCGAAGGTTATCTGCGCCAACAAACATGTAGATGGAGCCATCTGCGGGCGTCTTTTCCATGGTTTTAAATCCGAGAATGCCTGCCGCCTGAGCCATAGCCTCGAGCAACAAAACGCCGGGAAACACAGGATTATCTGGGAAGTGTCCGTCAAAAAACGGTTCGTTAATGCTGAGATTTTTATAGGCAAGAATTGATTCGCCGGGAACTAGCTCCAGAACGCGGTCTACTAACAGGAAGGGGTAGCGGTGAGGAAGGTGTTCGCGGATCTCCGATATGTCCATTAGACAGGTGTTGTTCAAGTCCGTCATTCCTTTTTTTGAGCTTACCCGTTAATCGTCGTCGCTAACTGCCTCATCCAGCGCACTCAGCTTAGCTTCCAGCTTTACTACTCGCCTCTGGAGGGCGTCGAGCTGTCCAAATCGCACTGCATTCCTCCGCCACTGCTTTGTTGGTTCTAGCGGTGTCCCGGATGAATAGCTGCCAGGTTCACGAATGTTTTTAATGACTCTGGCCTGGCCAGTGAAGTGCACATTGTCGCAAATCTTGAGATGACCCGATACTCCGACCTGTCCGGCAAATGTACAATCCTCACCGACCTCCGTACTACCCGCCATCCCCACGCAGCCCGCGAGCGCAGAACGGCGCCCGATGACACAATTGTGGGCGATGTGCACCTGATCGTCGATGATCACGTCATCTGCGACCAATGTATCGTCTAAAGCACCTCTATCAATGGTTACGCTGGCACCAATGTCTACCCGATTACCAATACGCACACTACCCAACTGGCTAATTTTCTCCCAACCGTCCGCGCGTTTGGCAAAACCAAAGCCATCGGCACCAATCACGGTATTAGCATGCACAACGCAGTCGTCGCCGAGAATTACATCGTGGTAAATCACAACGCCGGGCCATAAGCGGCAGTTTGCTCCCAACTGGGCACCGCGCCCTACCGACGCACCGTGCCCCAGAGTCACACCCTCGCCCAAGACAGCACCCGCGTCTACAAACGCGCCCGGTCCAATACTGACTGAATCAGGAACAGTTGCTGTGGGATCGATGACGGCACTGGGATGTATTCCAGCCGATGGTGGCGCCAGGGGCTCAAACAAGCCCGACACCTTTGCATAAGCAAGATAGGGGTCATCCATACAGATACTGGGGACAGGACAGCCGTCTTGCCACTCGGGCTTGAGAATAACGCATCCCGCTCGGCAGTCTTCCAAGGCGTCCAGATAACGCGCCTCGGAGACAAAAGCTAAATCCCGCGACCCTGCCCGTCCAAGGGGGGCAATACTATCAAGTTCTATCGCTAAATCAGCGGAACCCGGTTCACACCCTAACCGTGCTACCAAGTCACCGAGGATCACCATGGAAGGCGCTTAGTTGGCCGCGGAAAGCTGGTTGAGCTTGTCAGTCACCTTTGCTGTGATGCTGTATCCAGGATCTGCATGAATAACGGAGGTGCGCTGAAGCAACAAGCCAATACCTTCTGTTGTGATCAGCTCACTCAGCACTTCCTGAACCATGGGAGACATCTCTTGCAGGAGAGCTTGGCCCGTAGCCTGCTCAGCTTGCTGAAGTTTGCCACCCACGTGTTCGAGATCTGCCTGCTTGCTCGCCAAACGCTTACGCGCCGCAACCTGCTGCTCTTGGCTCATCACCGCCGCATCTTTCTGAAACTCTCGCACCAACTTGTCTAATTCTTCCCGAAGACGGTCAAACTCTTCTTTGTCCGCCTTGTAACCCTCTTCACCGCGTACATTTTCGAGACGCTGCTGAGCGGCGTCGGATTGCAGAATGGCTGCCTGAAGATCGACCACAGCAACTTTACCCTGGGCGAACGCACCCATGGGCAACATGGCAACACCCAGGGCAACAACGGCTAAAAACTTCTTGATCACAACATTTACTCCTTGGAGAAAAAAAACTAAAACACGAAAAATTAGAAACTTTGTCCCAGCGTGAACTGGAACACTTCTTCACGATCGATCTCTGATGCATTCAGAGGTTTGGCAACAGCGAAAGTAAGAGGGCCAAATCCACTCAACCAAGTCACGCCCACACCTGCGGAGTAACGCAGTTCTTCGGCATCAAAATCAAAACAGTTCGGCTGATTAATACCGCAGCGATTATTAAAAACATTGCCCACGTCGATAAAGAACGCGGATCTTACACGGCTACGATCCTTCAGGAAGGGCAAAGGAAACAGTAATTCAGCACTACCCTCGACCAGCACGTTGCCTCCAAAGGGCGCGGCTCGCCGCTGCTGCTGAAATGTCTCAAAGTCCAGCTTGCCACTCTCCGGATTCAGCTGATAACCAAACTGTCGACCATCAGGACCACCAATTTCTGTGGGGTTACCGTTCTCGTCGATACCGGTAGTGGGCTGATCTACCGTATAAATGCTTGGCGGAGTACTACGTGGGCCGAGAGTATTCACTTCGAAGCCGCGAACAGAGCCAAAGCCTCCGGCAAAGAAATGCTCATAAAACGGCAGTTCTGTAGTTTTGCCGTAGCCATCACCGTAGCCGAGTTCAGAGCGGAAGTGGAGGATCCAGTCATTCTTGATCGGGTAGAACACCTCTCCACGGTAGGTAAGCTTGTAAAACTCCAAATCAGACCCAGGCATAGAAATTTCGAGCGCCACGGACTGCGCCGCTCCGCGCGTCGCCATCTGCCCACGGTTCAAGGTCGACTGACTCCAACTGCTGGTGACGGTCCAGTTCAAGTAGGAATCACCGTTCTCGTCAAGGAAGCCCAACTCTGGTGGGATCGTTAGCGCACTTAAGGGCAGGTCTTCCAGAGGCTGAATAACTTCCGGGGCGGCAAAGCTGCCGTCAGCTAATCTCGTGCTTTCGTAAAAGCTATCTACGCCCTGTAAAAGACGAGGGCTAGCTTTGATCTCCTGCACCGCAAAGCGACCGGCTGTGATATCTGTCTTTGACAAACCGAAACTGAAGCCCAGACGCGCTGTTTCCTTGATGGGGTAACCAAAATTGATCGCCCCGCCCCAGGTATCTGTTGTGTAGCTAGCTACGTTCACTTCGGCAAGATCCGTAGACCTGAAGAAAACGTTAAATCCGCGGCTAACGCCGTCTTCCGTAAAGTAAGGATTGGTGTAGCTAAAGTTGTACAGGTCCTGAAACTGCGAAGAGGACAAGTTGATGCCGACGCGTTTGCCGGTACCCAGAAAGTTATTCTGCTGCAGATTCAGGCTGAGAATAAGACCCGCTTGCTGAGCAAAGCCGAGGCTGGCACCGATACTGCCTGAAGTTTGCTCCTCCACAGAGAATTCGACATCAATGAGGTCATCATGACCCGGGACTTCAGGGGTTTCGACTTCGGCTTTACTGAAGAAGCCCAGTCGCTGGAGTCGGATCCGTGATTGCTCAATCGCTGCCGCGGATGCCGGGGCACTTTCCATTTGGCGCATTTCCCTGCGCAGCACACTATCAGCTGTTCTGGTGTTGCCTTTAAAACTGATGCGCCGCACATAAGTGCGTTTACCAGGATCTACGAAAAACTTGATGGCGACGGTGTTGTCGTCTTCGTTCATTTCGGGGATACCCGTCACCTTCGCGAAGTTGTAGCCTTCATTCCCGAGACGTCGCGTCAGATAGTCTTCCGTTGAAGTTACCAGCTGCTGAGAGAAGGTCTGCCCATCTCTCACCAGCACGAAACGCCGAAGATCTGCCTCGGGGAGCACTAGGTCACCGGACAAATCGACTTCGCTGATGGTGAACTTCTCGCCCTCACTCACATTAGCCGTGATGTAAACCTCTTCCTTGCTGGGCGAAACGGACACCTGCGTAGAATCGATGGCGAACTGCAGATAGCCGCGATCCATGTAGTAGGAGGTGAGTTTTTCGAGATCACCCGTAAGCTTTTCTCGGGAATACTTATCGTCGTTAGTAAAAAAGGAAAGTAACCCGGTAGTCTTAAGCTCGAAAAGATCCTTCAAATCGTCGTCGGTATACACTTTGTTGCCCACAACGTTTACGTGTTTGATAGCGGCAACCGTGCCTTCGTCGACATCGATGTTTATGGCAACACGATTCCTCGGCTCTGGAATCACTTCGGCATCAATAGCGGCATCGTAGCGACCCTGAATAACATACTGTCGCTGAAGCTCGAGCTGCATTCCCTCAAGCGTAGAGCGCTGAAAAACCTGACCTACGGACAAACCAGCGCCTTTAAGCCCTTCCAGCAGTGCTTCCGTTTCAATCGCCTTGTTACCATCAATGGTGATCTCGCTGATGCTGGGGCGCTCTGCTACCACCACAACCAATACGCTGCCGTCTCGACCAATGCGAATGTCGTCAAAATTACCCGTGGCAAAAAGCGAACGAGCCGCTCTTCGGATGGAAGCACTGTCTGCGGTGTCGCCCACGCCGATGGGCATAGACGCGAATACCGAGCCCGCCGCAATACGCTGGAGCCCTTCAACTCGAATATCTGATACTACGAACGCCGACGTAACCGCTGTTGGAGCGCCGGACTCTGCGGTAGCGGACTGTTGCGCCATCACCGCCGTCGACCCCATGGCCGCAATACTGCAAGCAAGCAGAATAACCAAGCGACGTCTCATAGCCACGTAAAACTGCACGCAAAGGCATGCCAGTGTGCCAGGGAAAGATGCTTTACCGAATAGCGACACCACGGTGTTATTAGTTTCCATCGTCAATTTGTATCTGCCATGCGCGTGAACGCTCAGCTAAGCTCCCCGTGCGCACTAGGACAGGCGCGAAAAATCGTTATAAAGCGCGAACACCATCAGGCTTACCACCATCAACAGGCCTATTTGGTATCCCACCATTTGCACACGCTCCGGCACCGGCTTACCCGCCACTAGTTCAATGCTGTAATACAGCAAATGGCCACCATCCAAAACTGGTATGGGCAAGAGATTCAGAACGCCGAGGCTAACACTGAGCAGCGCAAGAAAACCGATGTAAGACTCCAGACCTGACTTGGCCGAAGTGGTCGCCACTTTAGCAATGGTGATGGGGCCACTCAAGTTTTTCGGAGAGATTAAACCCTGAACCATTTTGACCATGGAATTGACGGTGAAACTGACCATTTCTCCCGTGCGCTGAGCTCCTGCGCCCAAGGCCTCCAAGGGGCCTCGATGGAACTCCCGACGCTGACTCTCGGGCATCTCAGGAAGCACAACGCCTACACCGACACGACCGATCACTTCGCCAGCATCAGTTGTAGTCTTTTCTGGTGTTAAGGTGACCGTAAGTTGCGTGCTTTCGCGCTCAAGAAGAACTGCCATGCTTTCGCCTGGCCGGGATCGCACGTAGTCCACCCAGTCTTCCCATAAATCCATAGCCACGCCATCGGTCGACAGAATCCTGTCTCCCGGCAGCAAACCAGCACGCTCAGCCGGACTATCCGGCATAACTTCATCCAGCAATGGCACAACGGGAGGCATGTAGAGCGTCAGCCCTAGCCCACCCAACAAATCTGGCTCTTCATCTCCCGCTAGCCAACGATCCAACTGGCCTTGGGAGTCATAAATCACGTCGGAGCCGGGATAACGCACAGAAAACCGAATAGACCCCGTATCGCCGATACGCTCCAATAGGCGAAAGGAGACAGCTTGCCATGTGGGCGTCTCTCGCCCGTCTATGGCGACAATCTCTTGGCCTGCCTCAAGTCCCGCCACTTCGGCCACGGAACCGGTGTCTACTTCGCCAATGACCGGGGCATAGCCGCTCTCCCCCGCCATGAAAAGGAACCAGTAAGCAACAATCGCCAGCAGGAAGTTTGCCAGAGGGCCAGCCAATACCACCGCTATGCGTGACAACACGGGCTTACGATTGAAGGCTAAGTGTTGTTCTGCAGGGTCAACTTCACCCTCACGCTCGTCGAGCATTTTGACGTAGCCACCCAAGGGAATCGCAGCAACGGCATATTCGGTTCCCAAGGAGTCATTCCAGCGTAGTAGCGGCCCTCCAAAGCCGATGGAAAAGCGCAGAACCTTCACACCACAGCGCCGGGCCACCCAGAAGTGCCCAAACTCGTGTACTGCCACTAGCACAGCCAGTGTCGCGAGGGTGATGCCAATGCTGTAGAGAATGTCAATCAACGCTGTACTGCTCCTGCGCGAACTACCGCGCCCGGTTGCAACTGATTATTTACATATTGTTGAGCGAAGGCCCGCGCCCGCCGATCAACTTCTTCGACCTCGGCAAGGCTCTCAGGTTCAATCGACGGCAATCCGGCGAGGGATTCCTGGATTACGCTGGGGATATCGACAAAGCCAATCTGGCCTTCAAGGAAGGCTGCCACCGCAACTTCATTCGCCGCATTGCAAACCGCCATAGCGCTGCCGCCAGTAGCAATACACTCACGAGCCACTCTCAAACAGGGGAAAGCTTTCATATCCGGAGGCTCAAAATCAAGTCTCGCCGCGCCTATCAAGTCCAAGGCTTTTACTCCGCCATCCACGCGTTCTGGCCATGCCAGGCAGCAGGCGATGGGCGTACGCATATCCGGGTCGCCCAGCTGTGCCAGCACCGAGCCGTCGTCGTAGCGCACCAGAGAATGAACAATGCTCTGGGGGTGCACCACCACTTCTACCAGATGCTCCGGCACATCGAACAACCAACAAGCCTCTGCTAGCTCAAGGCCCTTGTTCATTAAACTGGCAGAGTCGACGGATATCTTGCGACCCATATCCCAATTGGGATGCGCACAGGCCTGCGCTGGCGTGACTTGAGCCAGAAACTCGGGGCCCTTGCCGCGAAAGGGACCGCCCGAGGCTGTCAAAACAAGCCCCGAAACGCCTGCCAACTGGGGCCGAGCTCTATCATCGACGGGCAAGCACTGAAATATTGCGTTGTGTTCAGAATCAACGGGAAGCAGCACAGCGCCACTTTGCTCTACAGCGCTCATTAACAGGCTTCCCGCAGTCACCAAAGCCTCCTTGTTCGCAAGGAGCAGACGTTTGCCGGCACGCGCAGCAGCCATCGCCGAGGCCATACCCGCGGAGCCAACGATCGCGGCCATCACTATGTCGACGTCGCTATGGGATGCTATTTCTTCAAGTGCTTCGCTGCCAGCAAGCACCTCGGTATGCAGATCTGCATCCGCGGCGATTCGCTTTGCGAGGTCCGCCGCAGGTGCATCATCGGTCAGTACGGCATAACGGGGTCGATACTTTCGGCATTGTTCATAAAGGGTATCGGCTGAGCTTCGGGCCGCGAGGGCAAAAACTTCGTAACGATCCGGGTGGCGCTCCAGAACGTCGAGAGTGTTTACACCTATCGAGCCGCTAGACCCCAGTACCGCGACTTTCTGAATCTCCGATGAAGCCAAAGCACCCATCAAAAGCCAACCATCACAAGACCCAGGGCGAAAGTCGGCGTCGCAGCACAAAGGCTATCCAGTCGATCCAGCAACCCACCATGACCGGGGAGCATACTGCTGGAGTCTTTTACACCTCCAACACGCTTGACCATACTCACGGTCAAGTCCCCCAACACCGAGGAAAAGGCAGTCGACAGAACGACGACCACGGTCGCGACCAAACTCAGATGATCCAAACGCTCGGGCAGCAAGCTCCAGATAACCACCGCCAAAACAGCAACAGCGAGAACCCCACCCCAAAAACCTTCCCAGGTTTTGCCTGGGCTGACTTGAGGCGACAGTGCGTGGCGACCAAAAGCTTTACCCGTAAAGTACGCGCCGATATCTGCGGTAGCCACTACCAGCACCAGGGCGACCATGACCGCGCTGCGCGGCTCAAGCTTGAGTAGATAGACTGCCGCGAACCATGCAGGAACCAGAATCAAAACCCCCATAAATGAGCGTCCGAGACGGCTATCCCAGAGCCCGGAGCTGGCAGGGAAAGACTTAACCCACAGTAGTGCAAAGCACCACCACAAACAGGTTAACCCCAGAATCGGCTGAACGAGCTCGCGGCTAAAGTTCTGCCCGTCACCCGCATAGCGATAAAGCGCACCCGCGCAGGCAACAACGAGGGTCACATAAAGGATTTTCGATCGGAGCTTTGTTAAACCCGCCATGGGCGCCCACTCCCAGGCACCCAAGGCTATGATGACCAAAAAAATTGCTGCCAATGCAGCTACGGGCAACCAATAAGCTCCGGCCAAAAACAGACCCGCCATTGGTATTGCAGTCAGAACCCGCTGCTTAAGCATCTAGCGACCCGCCAGAAACAATGCCATCGGGCTCGCCGCGGCCGCCAAAGCGACGTTCGCGTTTACCGTAGTCTGCCAGAGCCCGCGCAAATTCGAACTCCCCAAAATCCGGCCACAGCACCGGCGTAAAGTAAAACTCGCTGTAGGCGAAATCCCAGAGAAGGAAATTGCTGATTCGCGCATCACCACCGGTACGAATACACAAGTCCGGGCTGGGAAATTCACTAAGAGACAAGGTGCTTTGCATTAACTCTGTAGTGATGTCGCTGGGCTGAATCTCTCCACGCTGGCAGCGCTCGGCCAGGGTTTGGGCTGCCTGGGCTATATCCCATTGACCGCCATAGTCCACGGCAATGACCACCGTCGCCGCCGTATTGTTCGCAGTCACGGTTTCCGCGTGACCGATCAGGCGCTGTAAGCCGGCACTAAAGCGGCTGCGCTGACCAATAAAGCACAGGCGAACATTATCCTCGTGTAGTTGCTTCACCTCGGTACGCAGGTACCGGGAGAACAGCGCCAGGAGGGACCTTACTTCAGGGAGGGGCCTGGACCAATTCTCTGAGCTAAAAGCAAAGAGGGTAAGCACTTCGATACTGTGCTCACGACAGGCACGCATAACTCCGCGCACAGCCTCTACACCAGCGCGGTGTCCCGCCACTCCCGGAAGGGAGCGCTTTCGAGCCCAGCGATTGTTGCCGTCCATTATAATGGCAACGTGCCGAGGGGTCTGGACATCAGACATCCTCGACCCAGGCTCACTTGTTCCGCTCTTTGATCCCATGGAATATCAGATTTCGAGAAGATCCGCTTCTTTTGCTGTCAGCATTTCATCAACGCGGGCAACAAAGCTATCGGTGAGTTTTTGCACCTGATCCTGACCGCGACGCTCATCGTCTTCGCCGATCTCTTTGTCTTTAACCAGCTCTTTGAGCATACCCATAGCGTCTCTACGCGCATTTCGAATAGATACTCTTGCAGCCTCAGCCTCGCTTCTCGCCTGCTTAATGTAGCCCTTGCGAGTCTCTTCGGTGAGGGCTGGCATTGGGATGCGAATCACTTCGCCTGCCGTCGCCGGATTCAGACCGAGATCTGATTTCATGATCGCCCGCTCAATGTCCGGAATCATCGATCGATCCCAGGCAGTCAAAGACAATGTTCGCGCGTCTTCAACGTTGACATTGGCAACCTGACTAAGCGGCGTATCCGCGCCGTAGTAAGAGACTTTGATGCCATCGAGCAGGCTCGGGTGAGCCCGACCCGTTCGAATCTTGTTAAAGTTTGTGCCAAGCGCCTCCAGGCTGTTTTTCATCCGGGCATCGGCATCTTTACTAATATCTTCGAGCACTGTTGCTTCTCCAAAAAACCAACGGTCTATTCTATCAGCGTTCCGTCATCGCCTCCCCGGACGATATTGAGCAACGCTCCCGCTTTTTCCATTTCAAACACGCGCAGAGGAATACGGTGGTCACGGCAGAGACAGATAGCCGTTAAATCCATGACTTCCAGCTTGCGATCAAGCACCTCGTCGTAGCTCAAGCGATCGTAGCGAACCGCATCTGGGTCCTTCATGGGGTCGGCTGAATAAACCCCGTCTACCTTTGTCGCCTTAAGCACGACATCTGCCTCTACCTCTATTCCGCGAAGACAGGCGGCCGAATCCGTGGTGAACATCGGATTACCGGTGCCCGCACAGAAAATCACCACATCGCCGTTGGATAAAGCACGGATCGCCTTGCGACGGTCGTAGTGATCCACAACGCCACTCATGGGAATCGAGGACATCACCTGCGTAGCAATGTTTGATCGCTCCAGCGCGTCCCGAAGAGCCAGGGCATTCATTACCGTGGCCAACATACCCATGTGGTCACCGGTTACACGGTCAAGTCCTGCCGCCTGTAACGCGGCGCCCCGGAACAGATTGCCGCCTCCGACAACGAGGCCAACCTGTACGCCAATACCGACCAACTGACCGATCTCCAGCGCCATCTGATCCAGTATTTTGGGATCTATTCCAAAGCGTTCAGCGCCGGTTAAAGCTTCACCGCTGAGCTTTAGTAAAATCCGTTTGTACTTCTTCTCAACACTAGCTTTGTTCATGGACGTTCCTCCCAGCGCGCAAGTCTACTAAAAATACCGACCCGCGCGGTGCCGAATCCCTGTTACTGATGGAAAAAACTATAGATACAAAAAACGGGGCCTGAGCCCCGTTTCAATGTGTTGAATTTCAATCAGCTCTTCAGCTGAGCTGCGACTTCCGCTGCAAAATCCACAGTCTCAACCTCAATACCCTCACCCACCTCAAAGCGCGAGAAGGACACAACGCTTGCGCCGGCACTGCTTACCAGTTTTCCAACGGTCGTATCAGGGTCTTTTACAAAGGCCTGGTCAACCAGACTATTCTCTGCCAGGTACTTCTTGATTCGACCGCCAATCATCTTCTCGACAATCTCCGCAGGCTTACCAGAATCAAGCGCCTGAGCGGTGTAGATTTCTTTTTCTTTCTCCACCAGTTCAGCGGGCATATCTGAAGGCTGCACCACTTGGGGATTTACCGCAGCGACGTGCATCGCAACATCACGAGCCAAATCCTGGTCACCAGACTGCAGCTCTACCAAAACGGCGATGCGGTTGTTTCCGTGTACGTAGGCGCCCACGACACCGTTTTCGGCGTTAGTCAGAGCAATGCGGCGTACACCGATATTTTCACCGATCTTCTGAACCAGCGCTTCACGCGTTTGCTCAAGACCATCGGCCATCAGCGTTGCGACATCCGTCTCGCGGGTCTCGAAAGCGCGATCTACGACCTGCTCTACAAAGCCGAGAAAACTCTCATCGCGAGCAACAAAATCAGTCTCGCTATTAACTTCTACCAGAACGCCGTAGCTACCATCGTCGGCGACACGTGCCGATACGATGCCATCTGCTGCGGTACGGCCTGCTTTTTTAGCCGCCTTCATTCCGCTGGACTTGCGAAGCTCTTCAATAGCCGCGTCAATGTCTCCATTCGCTGCAGAAAGCGCTTTTTTACACTCCAACAAACCGAGACCTGTGCGCTCCCGGAGCTCCTTAACCTGTGAGGCTGACATGCAATATTCTCCCGTAGGGGCGCCGGTACACGGCGCCCAATTGGATTTTTAATAAATCGTGGAACTTCAAATTACGATGAACGATATGACCAGGTGAGTGATCAGGCGTCAGTAGCAGTAGCTGCTTCCTCTACTGCCGCTGCAGGCTCAGCTGGCGCTTCCTCAGCAGCAGGCTCAGCTGCAGCCGCAGCTTCTTCGACGAACTCATCCTTCGCAGGTAAAGCGCCACCAGCCTCTACCTTGCCCGCGATACACGCGTCAGCCACAGCAGTGACGTAAAGCTTGATAGCGCGAATAGCGTCGTCGTTACCAGGAATAACGTAGTCAACACCATCGGGATCACTATTCGTATCGACAACGCCGATAACGGGAATACCCAGCTTGTTTGCTTCAGTGATCGCAATGCGCTCGTGGTCGACATCGACAACAAACAGTGCGTCGGGTAAGCCACCCATATCCTTGATACCACCGATGCTGCGCTCGAGCTTTTCCATCTGGCGTGCACGCATGAGGGCTTCTTTCTTTGTCAGCGCCGCAAAAGTTCCATCCGACTGCTGCGCTTCAAGCTCCCGTAGGCGCTTAATAGAAGCTCGGATCGTCTTGTAATTGGTGAGCATTCCGCCCAGCCAGCGATGGCTGACGTAAGGCATTCCGGCGCGTTCCGCCTGCTCTTTCATGATCTTGCCCGCTGCACGCTTGGTGCCGACGAACATGATTTTGTTCTTGGAAGATGCCAATCTCTTGACCATGTCCAGCGCTTCGTTGAACGCAGGAACGGTGTACTCAAGATTGATAATGTGGATCTTGTTGCGGTCGCCGAAGATGTACTGATCCATCTTAGGATTCCAGTACCGTGTTTGGTGACCAAAGTGTGCTCCAGCCTGGAGCAGGTCTCGCATGCTTACCTGTGACATAAAATTACCTGATTTTTTAACGGGTTAGTCTTCCACACACCCCAGCTGCAAACCCTCGAAAGCGAGACTCTAAGCCTGCTTTGAGAGCACCCTGCAGAAGGTTTTGGCATGCGGGCGTCGTTGGCCGCTTTAGGACTCCCAAAATGCGGCGGCGCGCTTTATAGCACAAGACACTCCCCAACTCCAGAAAAACCACCAACCAGATGCCCGAAGGCCCTTCTTAGGCTACAATGCTGCCGCTATTAAGGGCGGCTCATGGTTTCGTGAGCTCCCTACACCAAGAATCATCAGTGAAACACCCGCTAGGGTTGTCCGAAAGAGTCGAAAATGTCTGTATCAATCAAAAGCGAAGAAGAACTCGCGCGGATGCGTGTCGCCGGTGCAATGGCCGCTGAAGTACTGGAGATGATTCGGCCCCTTGCCGTGCCCGGGGTTACCACTGGTGAGCTGGATAAAATCTGCCACGAGTACATCACAGACCATTTGGACGCGATCCCGGCCCCGCTGAATTACAACGGTTTTCCAAAATCTATCTGCACCTCCGTCAACGAAGTGGTGTGCCATGGCATTCCTTCGGACAGCAAGAAACTGCGTAGCGGCGACATCATCAACATTGATGTCACAGTCATCAAGGATGGCTATCACGGTGACACCAGCATCATGGTTGGTGTAGGCGATGTACCTCCCCACGCGGAACGCCTCATGCAAATCACCCAAGAATGCCTTTACAAAGCAATTGCACTGGTCAAGCCCGGCGCGCGACTCGGCGACATAGGAAGCGTCATCCAGCAATACGCTGAAAGTAACTATTACTCCGTCGTTCGGGAGTATTGCGGACACGGCATTGGCAAAGTGTTTCACGAGGATCCTCAGGTCTTGCATTACGGCAGGCCAAATACTGGACTCGTGCTGCAACCTGGCATGACGTTCACCATTGAACCCATGATCAACGCGGGCAAACGTCACACCAAGCTCAACGCACGAGACGGCTGGACCGTGACCACTCGGGACGGGCGACTCTCTGCTCAGTGGGAGCACACGCTAGGCGTGACGGAAGATGGCTGCGAGGTATTCACTCGCCGCGGCGAAGAGACGTTTTGATCAATCATGGACACCGCTGTCGCCGAAACCATCGCCCCCTTTGACCTGCATGCCATTCTAAAAGAAGGCTCGCAATCCGGCCTCATACCCGAACTGCGCGAGGCCCTCCAACGGGTCTCCGAGCAGCTAGATAATGATTTTCGCGACGGACGCAGCGCAGGCGAGCTACTTCGCGCTCGAGCCGCATTAATAGACGATGTATTGCGCCACGCCTGGGAAACTCTCGAACTCCCTGAAAAGCGCATTGCACTCGTTGCAGTGGGCGGGTATGGCCGCGGGGAGCTACATCCGCACTCTGACATCGACCTACTCGTACTCCGCGATGGGGAAAACGAAGAAGACAGCAGGAGCCTTGAGAGCTTCTTAACCCTGCTCTGGGACCTCGGACTGCAGATTGGCCATAGCGTTCGCAGCGTTGAAGAGTGCATTTCCCAGGCACTCAATGATGTCACTGTCCTCACTAACCTTATCGAAGCCAGATTACTCCTGGGCGAGCAGGGATTGTTAGATGCTGTCGCTGAAGGAACTCAAGACACAGAAATGTGGGCTCCAGACGCATTTTTTAAGGCCAAGCTCACTGAACAGGAGGCTCGCCACGCTAAATTTGGGGATACGGAGTACAGCCTAGAACCCAATGTAAAAGGCTCTCCCGGCGGCCTTCGGGATTTACAGCTTATTGGCTGGCTGGCTCAGCGGCACTTCGGCTGGAGCTCCGTTGCAGAACTTACCGCGAACGATTTTCTGACCGACGCTGAAGCCACCACTGTCATTCATGGTCAGGAGTTTATGTGGCGCGTGCGGTACGCACTCCACATGATCACCGGCCGAGAAGAAGATCGCTTGCTTTTCGACCACCAAAGAGAGCTTGCGCGCCTATGGGGCTTTGTGGATGGCGACAAACTCGCGGTAGAGCAGTTTATGCAGCTCTATTATCGCTGGGCACTGGCACTATCCCAATTGAACGAAGTGTTAATGCTGAGTTTCGACCAAGCGGTTTTGCAAGCAGGTACGGCGGATATCGTGCTTGATATCAACGAATGGTTCGAACTCCGTAACGGCTATATTTGCGCAAAGCGGGACTCGGTGTTTGAAGAGTATCCGGGGGCGCTTCTTGAAGTATTCCTCCACGCAGGAAACAACCCCCAAGCATCAGGGATTGCGGCGGAAACGATCAGACTCATCCGTGAAAACCGTCATCTCATTGATGATGATTTTCGACGCAACGATCAAAACAAACAGTTGTTTCTTGAGGTTTTAAGGTCGAACAATCGCCTGACACGGCAGCTGCGACGAATGTCACGCTACGGAATACTGGGGCGCTACCTGCCCGCCTACGGCCAAATTGTTGGTCAAATGCAACACGACCTGTTCCATAGCTATACCGTCGACGCCCACACCCTGCAAGTCATCGAAAACATCAGGCGCTTCCTCAAACCCGAAAACGACGAACGCTTCCCCGTAACCAGTCGGGTCGCCCGCCGCCTGCCAAAAATTGAGCTTTTGTACATTACGGGGCTTTTCCATGACATTGGCAAAGGCCGCGGTGGGGATCACTCAGAACTCGGCGCTGTTGATGCTAGAACCTTTTGTGAAGATCACGGTCTCAGCCGCCGGGACACCAATCTCGTGGAATGGTTGGTACGCAATCACCTTTTCATGTCCGCTGTTTCTCAGCGCAAAGATATCTCAGACCCGGACGTGGTTCAGGAGTTCGCTGAACACGTAGGTGATCAGAATCGCCTCGACTACTTATTCGCCCTTACCGTTGCAGATATCAATGGCACAAACCCCAAACTCTGGAACGCCTGGCGCGGCAGCCTGCTGAGACAGCTGTATACCGAAAGCAAACGGGCACTGAGACGTGGACTCGAAAACCCGGTCGACAAACAGGATTGGATCGCTGAGACCCGAGAGGCCGCAGCCAAAATCCTCGAGTATCGAGGTTTTACGGAAAGTGAGCTTGCGTCGCTCTGGCAGGAACGCGGCGAGGACTATTTTTTGCGCGAGAAAGCAGAAGATATCGCCTGGCATACAGAGGCCATCGCTGATCATCAGGACCAAAGCCAACCTTTAATTCTGGTACGTAACGGCGTGGAATCCAGCGTTGCTAACACCACTCAGATATTCATTTACGCACGCTTCGACATAGGAACCTTCTCTCGCACCTGCTCCAGAATCGAACAGCTGGATCTGAGTGTTCATGACGCAAGGATTTACCACGGCAGAGATGGAATGAGTCTGGACACTTATTTTGTCCTGGATTCGAGCGGTAAGGCTGTGGAAGACGCCGATAGGCTCCGCCACATCACGACCTACCTGAATGACAAGCTATCACCCGAGACCGACAGCAACGCCATACCAACGAGACTCACTCCCCGGCGGGTGAGATCCTTCCGTTTGGACACCGAAACGAGTATGCGGGTAGATCCGGTGCGGGAAGTGTCAGTATTGGAAGTAATCTCTCTCGATCGCCCCGGACTGCTGGCACGCATCGGCGAGGTGTTTGTGGAATTTGGTGTCATCTGCGAGGCAGCAAAGATTCAAACGCTGGGAGAGCGCGTCGAGGACGTATTTTGTGTCACAGATACAGAGCGACAGCCCATTGCGGACGAGCAGCTAGCAGAACAGATTCAGTCCGCTATTCGAGATACGCTCGACTCCCAAGAGTCGCAATGACGTGAACCCTGATCTCGAGCTGCTAAACCCCTATCCCTTCGAGCGACTGGCTGACCTCCTTGAGGGGCACCCTCCTCCCGCAGATCGACGCCTGCTAAAACTGTCTATCGGCGAACCGCAGCATGCTCCGCCGGAGATTGTTGTGAAAGCACTTACAGACAATCTAGATCTTCTTGCCAAGTATCCAACCACCCGAGGCACACAGGCCTTGCGAGAGTCCCAAGCGCAATGGCTATGTAATCGTCACTCGCTGCGTACTGTGGATCCCGACAGCCAGGTGCTACCTGTAAATGGCACGCGAGAAGCCCTTTTTGCCATCGCGCAAACCTGCGTCGGACATCAGCAAAACGCTCTAGTAGGATCACCGAACCCCTTCTATCAAATCTACGAAGGCGCAGCGCTTCTCGCCGGGGGACAAAGCATTCTCCTGAATACCGATGAGAGCACGGGGTTCTTACCCGACCCAGAAGCCTTAAGTGTCCGGGAATGGGACGCAATGCGGCTCTTGTATCTCTGCTCTCCAAGCAATCCGACCGGGGCGGTCATGGATAGCCCGCTCTTGCAGCGATTTATTCAGAAAGCCATCGAGCATGACGTAGTTCTGGTTTCCGACGAGTGTTACTCAGAGATTTACCCCGACGAGAATGCTGCCCCGACAGGATTGCTGGCGGCCTGCGCCGACATGGGCCACGATAGTTACAAGAACTGCATCAGCATGCACTCTCTGTCGAAGCGATCCAATCTCCCGGGCATGCGCTCCGGATTTGCGGCTGGCGACGCGGACATCATCGCCCAGTTTTTGCGCTATCGCGGTTATCACGGCTCTGCAATGCCACCTCACCATCAGGTGGCGAGCACAGTCGCCTGGAGTGACGAAGAACATGTCCTTGAAAATCGAGACCGTTACCGCGAAAAGTTCTCCGCAGTTCGTCACATACTCGACCCCGTGCTGGAGTTAAATAATCCCGCAGGCGCGTTCTACCTCTGGCCTCGAGTACCCATTGACGACGCAACATTTGCACAGCGACTGCATGCTGAAGCTGGGGTTCTAGTACTTCCGGGCAGCTATCTGAGCCACGACAATGGTGGAGTTAACCCGGGTAAAGGTCGCGTGCGTATGGCGCTGGTGGCTGAACTGGAAGACTGTATCGAAGCCGCTGAGCGCATAGCTGGCTTTGTGCGTTGTCTGTAACGGCATATGCAGCTCCAAATACAGCAGCATAGATAGTTGAACGCCTCCGTCGATCCCTTGAACGAAGCAAGTCAATGCTAAAAGCCGAACGCGCCAGCTACATTCTGCAAAGACTGCAGGAGCTGTACCCGGAGACGCCGGTCCCTCTGGATCATAGCGATCCCTTTACATTACTCATCGCGGTACTCCTCAGTGCACAGTGCACCGACGAGCGGGTCAATCAGGTGACCCCTGCACTGTTTGCCAGAGCCTCCACACCTCAAGCTATGTTGCTGCTTAGCGTCGAAGACATTCGTGCAATTATTCGGCCCTGCGGTCTATCCCCCCAGAAGTCCAAAGCCATCGCCGGCTTGTCACAGATACTCATCGAGGAGCATGGTGGTGAAGTCCCCGAGGATATGGAGGCCTTAGAACGTTTACCGGGGGTCGGCCATAAAACAGCTAGCGTAGTAATGTCTCAGGCCTTTGGCGTTCCAGCATTCCCGGTGGATACGCATATTCATCGCCTCGCCCAGCGCTGGGGTTTAAGCTCTGGAAAGAGTGTTGTGCAAACAGAGCGCGACCTTAAGAAACTCTTCCCCAAGGAACACTGGAACCGACTGCATTTGCAGATCATCTTCTACGGGAGAGAGTTCTGCAGTGCCCGAGGCTGTGATGGCCGAGTCTGCGAAATTTGCCAGCACTGTTATCCCAATAGGAAGAACCCCAAGGTCACCCGCAAAGCTTAGGGATATTTGCTATATTCCCCGCCCTTTTACGGGGTATAGAAAATGACGATCACGCTTTATGGCATCAGTAATTGCGACACCGTGCGTAAAGCTCGTCGCTGGTTGGATACTCAAGGCATCGACTACGACTTTCACGACTTTCGTAAGGACGGATTGGAGCTGGCGACCGTTGAGCGCTGGCTCGAAACGGAGAGTTGGGACAAAGTCATTAATCGTCGCAGCACTAGCTGGAAGGCACTCGCGGTGGATGCCCGCGAATCTATGGATCGAGATTCCGCGGCAGCCGCGGCGATAGAGTCACCGACGCTCATCAAGCGTCCGGTGCTGGAGACCGACAAGCTACTGGAATTCGGATTCAGTGAATCGCGCTTCGCAACGCTACTGGGCTGAGCCCAGCACATTTACATTTAGGAGATTTAGGGATGGACGCATACGCACTAGGCCTCGGCCTCGGAACCCAGGACCGGGACGGAAACTGGCTGGACGTATTTTTCCCTATGCCAGTACTAACGCCCCCACCTTCACTCGTAGCCTGCTTTGGAGAACTCGCATCTGACAAAGTGCTGAGCCAGGACGACCTCCAGGCTCTGGCAAACGAGTGCGATGCCGCGGGACACGGCGACCTGGCATCTCTGGCACGGAGGATCGGAGACAGCGACCAACCTGGAGTTGCAGTTTGTTTAAGAGAGGATGTGGCACCAGATACCGTGCCGGCGGCATATTTAAAGCTCCATCTTCTCTCGCACCGACTCGTAAAGCCGCAGGAGACTGCACTTCAGGGCGTTTTCGGTGTGCTCCCCAATGTGGCCTGGACTGATAGAGGTGCCATTGCTCTTGGAGAGCTGGCAGAGCAACAGCTGGACGCGCGGCTGCGCGGTGAGGTTCTGGAAGTTAGCTGCGTCGACAAATTCCCTAAGATGACCAACTACGTCGTACCTGGGGGTGTGCGTATTGCGCACACGGCCAGGGTTCGTCTGGGCGCCTATGTCGGCGAAGGCACGACGGTTATGCATGAAGGATTCATCAACTTCAATGCGGGCACCATCGGTCCGGGCATGATTGAGGGGCGCGTATCCGCCGGAGTGCTTGTGGGCGCAGATTCAGATTTGGGCGGTGGAAGCTCGACCATGGGGACGCTCTCAGGCGGCGGCAACATTATTATTTCGGTGGGCAAGCAGTGTCTCATCGGCGCTAATGCCGGAATAGGTATCCCGCTAGGCGATCGCTGCATCGTTGAGTCAGGTCTGTATGTCACCTCGGGCACAAAAGTAACGATGCTCGACGCCGGCGGATCAGTCACCGAGACTCTTGCCGCACGCAATCTCCAGGGAATGTCCGACCTACTGTTTCGCCGCAATAGCCTAAACGGCGCCGTCGAATGCCTTACCAACAAAACCTCGGTACAACTTAACGCCGAACTCCATGCCAATGACTAAAGTGCAAAGCAGCCATGCCTGAGACGATGCAAACTACAGCTTTGAGCGACGGCACCTTCGAACTTGCCTGTGAACTTATCGCTCGTGCCTCGGTGACGCCGGAAGATGCCGGTTGCCAAAGATTGATGATGCAGCGCCTCGAGACTCTCGGCTTTCGCTGTACGCCCCTCCCCTTCGGCGACACAGAGAATTTCTGGGCCGAGTGGGGCAGTGAAGGCCCCTTACTCGTGTTTGCTGGCCATACTGATGTGGTACCCCCGGGCCCCCTGAACGAATGGGAAAGTGACCCCTATCTGCCCACGGTCCGCGATGGGCATCTTTATGGCCGCGGCGCGGCCGATATGAAGGGAAGCTTGGCTGCAATGGTCACCGCCTGTGAAAGCTTCCTGAGAAACTGTGAAGAAGACAATCGCGACCCGCGCGGCCGGATAGGCTTTCTTATCACGTCTGATGAGGAAGGCCCTGCCATCAATGGCACGGTGCGAGTGATGGAGTGGCTAAACGAGCATAAGATCGACATTGACTACTGTGTGGTGGGTGAGCCATCCAGCGCGGAGGTTTTGGGAGATACCATTAAAAACGGTCGGCGCGGCTCTCTGAATGGCGCCGTGAAGCTACTGGGTCGTCAAGGCCACGTGGCCTACCCCCAACATGCCGACAACCCCTTGCACCGTGCCCTACCCGCCTTACAGGAATTGGTGACGCGGCAGTGGGATGAAGGCAATGAGTACTTTCCAGCTACCAGCTTTCAGATCACCAACTTTCACAGTGGTACTGGAGTCACCAATGTAATCCCCGGGCATGCAGAGCTACTCATTAACTTTCGCTTCTCCACGGAACAAACGGCTGAAGGCCTACAAACTGCGGTAGAGGCGATTCTCGAGAAGCATGCAGTGAATGCGGAGATTCAATGGAACCTGAGTGGCAACCCCTTTATCACCGGCGAAGGGGCACTAACAGAGGCCTGCCGGGCCGCGGTGCGCGCCGTAGATGGTGTTGAGACCGCGCTATCAACCAGCGGCGGCACTTCGGATGGACGGTTTATCGCCCCCTATGGAGCACAACTCGTCGAGTTGGGACCGATTAACGCCAGCATTCATCGCGTCAACGAGCGCGTAAAAGTCGATGATCTGGCAAAGTTGTCAACAATGTACCAGGGCATCCTCACTCGTTTGCTATAGGCACCTGTCGTCCCGAACGAGCCGGACCCACGAGCTTCGGGGAGCATATAAAACCTCCTCGAAAGCCTCCTCGCTCAAACGCTAGAGGCCACCAGGGACTAGCTCGGATAGTGCAAATCCGCTCGCAGGGCGTCCATCTCCCGCGCGACAATTTTGCGGTTGTGCTCACCGGAGACTACCAGCCATTGATCCGCATCATTCGCAATCGCCGCGAGACTCTCAGCGACCACTTCATCAGCCTCCATCCAAAGCGTGTCCGGCACAATACTGACGTCGAAGTCGGCCATGGTTTCACGACTATGAATCTCCGAGCGTGTATAGCCGGGGCAGAGACACTGCACTCGCAAACCACTCGCTTTGAGTTCCTGACGAAGCGCGCGGGTAAAACTCACCAAGAAGGCCTTGGTTGCGCCATAGGCCGCTACATTGGGAGTACTTACCAGGCCTGCAACGGAAGCGACGTTGATAACCGCGCCACTGCCTTGCTCGATCATCGCCGGTAGCGCCGCCCTCGTTAGCACCATTGTTGCCTCATTATGAAGACGCAGCATGCCGAGCTCGTCATCCAGATCGCTGGCCGCATAGGGACCTATGGTCGAGTAGCCGGCATTGTTTACCAGTAAATCAACGGCCGGGCCCTGACGAATAGCCTCCACCACCCGAGCCTGACCCTCGGTCGTCGCAAGGTCTGCCTCGATCGTTTCGAGCGCGCACTGATTCTCAAGCTCTTTCGCGAGTTCCCGAAGACGATCACCGCGCCGCGCCACAACCAACATGCTGTCACAGCGCTGCGCCAGCTGCCGTACATAGGCATCCCCGAGTCCCGCTGATGCTCCCGTTACGACTGCGTGAAAATTTTTACTCACTGTTCTATTCCCCTTTTTATTGCTCTACCAAAGGTTTCATCTCCTAGGAGACGGGATACACATCGAAGCGCACAGACTTACCACTCAAGGAATGCCCGGGTGATGGACCTCCTATCTCCGGCGCTCGACGAGGGCGCTTGACCACAACTCGCCGCACCTCCTGAGCTCTAGCCCAGGCCAACAGAGCGGAATCATAGGCCTCACGAGCAAGGTCGCCGTTTGCGCCTACACCACCCATTTCCCCGTCCGGCTGCAAAGATTCGGGGATTTGAGTAGCCAAAAGCTGATGAAGCACCTGCATCTCCTTGGCAGGTGCGGCTCGGCGGTCCAGGGGAAACATGGGGTCCAGGTAGATGACCTCCACGGCTTCCAATACCGAGAACTTGAGTGTTTGTGCGTCTTGAGGATGAAGTTTCATGCGTGCAACGACGGATGCAAGCCATGTATCCTCGGATGCAGCCGCTCGTGCCAGGGCATCCTCAAAAAGAAGCGCCATAGCTAAATCGCGCTCACAAACGTCAACCCTGCAACCCAGATCCGCAAGCAAGAAAGCGTCTCGCCCAAAACCTCCGGTCGCATCAAGCACACTCGGGGCGTGTGCTTGCTTCCAGCCCACAGCCTTTCCCAAAAGTTCGTTGTGACCAGAGCGACGTCGGTTGGCCATAGATTTGTCTGCAAAATCCACAGTCACCGCGCCCGGAACATCACGGCCAGTTAACTGAATCGCGGGGACATTGCCTTTAAATTGAATGACTGCGTGACCCGGCTCGAGATCTTTAGCGCACGTCGACGCGTCTAAAAGAGGAACTGCCAAGTGTTCAGCAAAGCGCTGTGCGCGGTCATGTTCGTTCAAAGAGACCGCTGATTCACCGACTGAAAACGCCTCTTGCGCCGCCGGGATCACACCCACCAGGAATCGGATTTGCCGTTTCCTCGAGGCGCGTTCTTCTCCAAAGCCTCACTAAACTCTTCGGGGGTCATGCCCAGGGTCAGCGTGGAATCGTCAAACTCCAACTCGCCTTGCAAATTGTAAGCGTGATGCTTGATTCCGTGCTTGTCGGTGATACTCACATCCAGAGGCTGCCCTTCGGCATCTTCAGAGGCGTCTCGGGACAACCAGTTGCGCAGAGAGCGCAAAGGTTTGCCCATGAGCGTAAGACCTTCCAGAGCCTTGGCGGCTTCAGCGCAGCTTTTCACAAACTCGGCGCTTCCATGCTCTTCACCGGCACAGGCACCGAAGTCGCCGAGCATCACCTGTCCCGGCAATGTTCTCTCCAGAATTCGAGCCAGCTCTATAGTCACATCACCCACGATGTAGCTAAATACAGTAGGGTTTACACCCTCGGCCTGATAGAGCTCATAGTGACTACCAATATGGAATGCCGCCCTGATCACTGGCACCGTATTACCCCGGGAGGCAGCCCGCGCTAGAGCATTGTCCGCCAAGACCAGCTGCAAAAACAAAAACAGCTCTTGGTCAGATTGGGGATGATTATCGCGGTTCCACACGTAGTAGCCGTCGCCCGTCGTAGTGCGAGCAAAATTAATCTCCATGCCCCGCGCCGCGAGCTTGTTATAAACGGAGTTCATAGAGTAAGAAAGGCTGTTCAGCTGACTCGCTTGTTCGAAAGAACTAAACAATGAGAAATCTGCAATATCAAAGAGCAGAACACCTCGACGCTCAACAAAGCTCAGGCCATAGCGTCGAATAATCTCTTCAACGCCGCGCATAACAGCAATAGATTCATCCAGGGGATTCTCAAGCTTGATGAACGTGGGCGAAACACTGAGGCGAACTGCCACAGCGAACAATTCCTCGCGGCTCTTGCGACGCCGACCCGAGATTAAGGCCCGTATATAGTTTTCGTTTTCAGTGGAGACTTCTGGGTCATCGCGATGGGCACAATAGTTTCCCAAGAAGTAGTGCGGCACAAAAATCACCAGCAGCCCCCGCTCATCCCAGCACCAGCACAACACAATGCTTTGGCCAAGGCGCCATTGTTTGCGCAGGGTCTTCTCCAGATTTTGCAGGTTCCCTCGCTGAACAATACTGATGGGGTCTTTAGACACTGTAGCCTCGTGAAAAGTGAGCAGAGATAGTATGCACTCTCGGCGCCGTGAGACGCCAGTAATGGCATCTAGATAGGTTCAAGGTGCCTGCCCTCGAACGGCTTCCTGACGGAAGGCTCTATCCAGTCAAAGCCATCAGCCTGCGTCGCCCACACCGTTTTATCCAGCAACGCGGGATCCAGCTCGCGCAGCTGAGTCTCCACACTCTCGCGACTGTTGTTTTTCTCACTGATGTGAGCAATAGCGAGATGCTTCAGACGAGAGAGGTTCAGTTGCGCCAAGAACTCCGCGGCCTGCGTGTTGGACAGGTGCCCCCAATCTCCCCCGACCCGCCGTTTGAGCGAGATCGGATAAGGGCCGTCTGCCAGGAGTCTGCGATCGTGATTAAACTCAAGGAGCAGCAAATCACAGTCATCAAAGGCATTTCGCACGTGAGACGTGACAGACCCCAAGTCGGTCAGTACACCGGCACGCTGATCGGCGTACTCAAAACAATACTGCACCGGCTCCCGTGCGTCGTGAGGCACGGTCACGGCCTGAACTTTAAAGGCCCCAATATGAAGCTGGGTATCGCCGTTGAAGGTCCGTACTTGCGGGCAATTTGACACCCGACCACTAGCCAGTGTGCCATGAGTGAGATAGACCGGGATGTCGCAGTGTCTCGCTAGGGCCGCAACTCCACTGGAATGGTCGCTGTGCTCATGAGTAACGAGGATAGCGTCGAGGTCTGAGAGATCGAAGTCCCTTTGTGCGGCGCGACGCTGAATTTCCCGCAGGCTAAATCCACAATCCACTAAGACACAGCTCTCATCGGCCTGCAGAAGGGTCGCGTTGCCTCGGCTACCGCTCCCCAATGACGCCATCCTCACTAGTTGATGTTGCCCTTGATCAGTACCAACAGCGCGTCCATCTGCTCCCGTGACAGGGGTTCACCACCTTCTTCAAAAGCCATACGAATAAGCATTGTCTCAGGGGATTGTGTTTCGACATCAAGGATTAACGGGACGCCCTCGGCAGGGTGCTCGTCGTCGTCTCCCAACCAGGCAAACCAACTCGAGCCTTCCTCTTCTTCGTCGCCTACGTAGCGCACGTAGTAACGACCTTCACTACGATTACGATCAGTAATATCAAAACCAGAGAGGTCTAGCGATCGAGCGACCGAGGCCCAGGCGCGATCGAAAGGCAGCTCCAGAAGAATGAAGCCTCCCTGATCGTCATCGCCCAAAGATACCTTACCGCCCGCACTGATGGATTGCTCGGCCATCATCGATACCGGCGCAGTGTCCGCGCTGTTCGCAACGTATTGAGCAACGCCTCGCAGCATTTCCGATTCGAGGAAAAAATCGTCGGATTGTGCCGGCCAGTCACTCGCCGTACTGCTTTGGAACATTTGCAGGACATGTAGCTCGCTGTTGCCACGCTGCACACCGCGCTCTACCCGAAACTGAAACCGTGTAGGCCGAGGGTTTTCCTCAAGCGTTAGATACGTGGACTCAATGATTCCTGCCCGAGCGTCCATACGCGCAATATCAATATTTGCCGCAGAGAGAAAGCTGCGTAACTGCGGCCACAATTGCCCCGGAGCGATAGCAACCAGTGCCCAGGTATCATCGCCGAGCTTCTGAATCCGCACC